>JBKPQY010000264.1:0-11892 GCA_046734315.1 Actinomycetota bacterium
GCCCGTCCAGCGCTGCTTCCCCGCTTTCACCAACACTTCGAGCGGCGTGGCGACCGGAGCCGTCGCCGGTGTGTGGAGCGTGACACCGACGACGTTGCGGGGCCAGCTGAGATGGAGTGTCAGTGTCGGCGGCTGATCGCCCGACGCGGCCTGCCAGGTCGTCGTGAGATCACCGTCCACAGCGGCGCCGGGACGAACCCGCGGATCGGCGGAGTCGACGGACGACGCAGTGGCCCGAACGGCCGCGCCCGCGTCTAGCAGCCGATCGAGCTCGCGGCCCTGCGTCAGCCGAACGGTCGCGGAGAGGTGATACGAGCTGCCGGAACCGATCGTGAACATCCGTGCAAGCGCGGTATCTTCCTCTCCGCTGAGGCTGTAGCTACGGTCGCAGAACGCCTGTGCGGCCACCTCGATGCATCGGCTGCGATATCCCGGCGTCGTGTCGAACGCGAGAACCGAGGGGTCCGCGGCGCTCAGCACGACCAGCGAACGCTGCGGCGAGACTCCGGGAACCGCCAAGGAGGCGATACCGATCGAGGCGCCGGCGGTGTGGCCAGCGACCGCGAGCACGGTGACCCGCAGCGTGCGCGTCAAGCCGGGCGGCATCCGAATCTGCTGCGGTTGGGTGGTCGGCGCGACGGCCTGGACGATGGTGCCGGCGTCGGTGCGTACCGCAACTTCAGTCGGCAACGCCCCGAGCACTTGTGCGAACCGTATCTGCGCCGTGGCACCCCGCAATGGTGCGTCGAACCTGATCTGAAGCCACTGCCGAACCGCCCCGGTGAGACCGCTGCTACCCCAGAATGTCGACGGATCCCCGTCGACGGCGGACCACGGGCCGTGATCGGCGCCCCGGTTGAAGTACGCCAGCAGGTCGCTGCCCGATGACGAGGCTGTGACATCGGCGATGCCCGAATATGCCATGACGGACAGGGCTCCCGGCTTATCGGGAAGGTAGTCGTGCACCACCCGATCGGCGCTGTACGTGCCGCTTGCGGTCATCGTCGACGACTTGGTCAGCAGGTTTCCGAAGCTGGCCTCCTGCTTGCGGATCCCATCAGTAGTCACTCGTACCGGATCCGGCACGTCTGCTGATTCGGCATCGTGGCCGAAGAGCACGGGCGTGTCCTGTTGTAGTCCTCGTGCGACGAGCGCAGGTATCAAGTCCGACGAGCCGGTGGCCTCGAGCGCCCCTCGCAGTGGGACCAGGTCCGTGGTGCCCGACCACCCCGCAACCTGGTAGATCGCGACCGCGGCATGAGGCACGCTTGCTCCGCCGTCGAGCAGGTTCGACGATGAAGCACTGCCACCCAGCAACGGTCCGTAGTGCGCCCTCAGCGCGAACCCAGGCGAGTCGTCGAGCGTCGCCTGTACGAACACCTGCCGGGTCGCCACAGACTTATAGGCGTCGAGGTCGTTCGCCAGGATCACGTAGCCGATGCCCGCGCGCGCGAGCAGCGGGGCAAGCTCAGGGTGAGCCGCTCCGGTCGACAGGATCTGTTCGATCGAATCGAGCAGACGGATATAGCCCGCCTGAGTGAGCGGCACGGAGTCGCGGGTGGTCCACGGCGTTGTGGCAATCGGCCGTAAAGCGTTGTCGACGGTGCCCCCCCACAGATACACGGGTGAGGCCGATCCGGGCACGACAAGTGCCCGCGCACCATGACTGTTGGCCGCGAGCCACGACGCTGCCTGCCGCCACCAGCCCGGTTCGGTCGTCACCCGCTGAGACGAGACGAGGTGGTTCGTCAGCGCAGGTGACACCGCGACCAGCCCGACCGCCGTGACCGCCGCCGCGGCGAGGGCACGCAGCGGAACGCGCACCCGCCACGTCGCCACACGCGCCCAAGCGTTGCGCGGCACGGTGGTCGTGGCGAGCAGATGGCCGACACCCAAGGCCAGCGGCAGCCGGACGAGCGGGTCGAATTTGTGCACGTTGCGGAACGCCACGAGCGGGCCGTCCAGCCAGGCACGCACCACTCCCGCACCCGGCGGTCCCACCGTCGCCGCATGCCCCGCCGTCACGAGGACCAGGCCGAGCAGCAACGTCGACCAGAGAAATAGCCGCTGTGGCACCGCTCTTCGGGCGAGGCCGGCAAGACCCGCGCCGGTGACTGCGGCGGTCGCCAGGATCGTTGCCGGGGCGGACGCGAAGATCCAGCCGGCCGGCCAGATGTTGGCGCCGAGGTAGGACTCCCAGTGGTCGACGCCGCGCAGCGTGGCCAGCAGCGAGGTCGGCAGCGTCGTCGTCGAGCTCGACTCGATCCAGTCGAGGAACGGCGGGCTGTACCTGCCGAGCAGCAGCAGCGGCACCAGCCACCACGTGCAGGCGAGCAAGGCGGCCAGCGCCCACCACGCCATGAGGGCGCGCCGGCGCGGCCCGCGCCGGCGGGTTAAGAGCCAGACCGCCGGCACGGGCAGGATCGCCAGCGTGGCCGCGGCGTTCACCGCGCCGGCGAACAACAGCGCCACCCCGGAGCGCGCCGCGGCCCGCCGCGGCGATCCCTCGCGGGCGCCTGTGACGAGCGGCAGCAGCACCCAGGGCAGCGCCGCGACCGGCATGAGCTCCGACGAGATGGACGTCAGCTCGGACAGCATGCGAGGGGCCAGCGCGTACACGAGCCCGGCCCCGATGCGGGGCCAGAAGCCGTCCACGCCGAGCCGGTCGCTCAGCCGATACACGCCGAGGAACGCGGCGACGACCAGGCACACCTCCCACAGCCGCTGCATCTCCCACGGCGCCAGGCCGACCCCGTGCGCGAGTGCAAAGAACGGCCCCATCGGGAACAGGTAGCCGTACGCCTGGTTCTGCAACTGCCCGGCGGCGCCCACGGGATCCCACAGCCGCAGCGCCCGGGAGAGGAAGCGCAGCGGTGAGACGACGAGGTCGATCTTGGTGTCGGTGGCCGTGTTGCCGGCGCTCTGCGCGAGCACCAGCAGGGCGAGGCACAGCGTCACCACCGTGAGCCGCAACCGCTCGACCGAACGTGGCGGGCGTGGCTGCGGCGGTGCAAGAGCGCCGGCACTAGTGCGCTCGGCGGTGGACGTCGCAGTCATCGGCGACGCAGCACCAGGGCTAGGTTCCACGTCAGTGCCTCGCGCAACCCGGGAACCGAGGCGATCCAGCGAAGGCCCCGTGGGTGGTAGCGCGGGTACACGGCGACGACGGCGACGCCGGGGCACGCCCGTGCCCAGCGCATGGCATCCGCGGCACGGTGCGCGAACAGCGACTCACCGAAGCGGTTCTTCGGCTCGTGGCCGTGCCGCCGCGCATACCGCCGCCGTGCCCGCATACCACCCAGGTAGTGCCAGGGCGCCGTCTCGTGGCCGCCCCAGGGCGACAGCCACGGCGTGAAGGAGACGAAGATCGTCCCGCCCGGGCGGGTCACTCGCACCAACTCGTCCGCGACATCCCACGGGCGGGCAACGTGTTCGAGCACGTTCGAGCAGTACGCGACGTCCACCGAACCCGAACGCAACGGCAGCGCCGTCCCGCAACCGCGTATCGCGAATGTCTCGGCCGGCGCATCGGACGCTGCGTCGAGCTCGACGCCCACGTAGCGGGCGCCGGCGGCGCGGAAGGACCGGGCGAAATACCCGGGCCCGCCGCCAACGTCGAGCACGGTCTTCCCGGCCAGCGGGACGTAGTCTGCCAACGCCTCGACCGAGTCGTCGGCGAACGCCGAGTAGAACACCGCCGGCTCGCTCTGCTCGCGCAGGAACAGCCGCAGCAAGCGAACCGAGCGACGCCACGTCGCGCGTTGCGGGGAGCCGGTCGTGAGCATCCGGAGCACGGTACCTCCCCATGATCAGTGCAGCGGGGGGACGTCTGGCTGGTTATGCTGCTGCGTCTCTGCAATCCGTCAGCGGTGTGCCGGCACCGCCAGAAGGGGCCGACATGCCACCCACACGCCGTATCGCGTTTCTTGTCTGGCGCGATACCCGCCACCCCGAAGGTGGTGGTTCGGAGCTGTTCGTCGAGCGCATGGCGGAGTGGCTGGCCGGCCAGGGTCACGAGGTGACCATCGCGTGCGCTGCGCATGCCGGCGCGCCCCGCGACGAGATCCGCGCAGGCGTTCGATTCCGCCGACGCGGTGGCCGGCTCACGGTCTACCTGCACGGCCTGGCCTATCTGCTCACTGCCCGCGGGCGGCACGCCGATTTCGTCGTCGACGTTCAGAACGGGCTGCCGTTCTTCTCGCCTCTCGTGCGCCGGCGCGGGGTGGTCGTCCTCGTGCACCACGTGCATCGCGAGCAGTGGCAGATCATCTACCCCGGGTGGCGCGGCCACGTCGGCTGGTGGCTCGAGTCGCGGGTCGCTCCGCGCATCTACCGGGGCCGTGGCTACGTAACGGTGTCGCAAGCCAGCCGCGCCGACCTCGCAGGGCTCGGCGTTGCCCCGGAACGCGTACAGGTCGTACACAACGGGCTCGACGTGCCGCATCCGCAGGCAACGACTCCACGTAGTGCGGCTCCGACGATCTGCGTGCTGTGCCGCTTGGTGCCGCACAAGCAGGTCGAACACGCGCTCGAGGTGGCTGCGAAGATCCGCCGTACGGCGCCGGCGCTGCAGGTCGAGGTGGTGGGCGACGGGTGGTGGCGTGCGCATCTGGAACGGCGCGCCGCAGAGCTCGGTATATCCGACGCGGTCCGCTTCCACGGCCATGTCAGCGCCCTCGAACGCGGGCGCATCCTCGACCGCTCGTGGCTGCTTCTCGCCCCGTCGGTGAAGGAGGGCTGGGGCATCGCGATCATGGAGGCGGCGGCCCGCGGCGTCCCCGCACTTGCCTATCGGTCCGCCGGCGGGGTGTGCGAGTCGATCATCGACGGCGAGACGGGCAAGCTCGTGGATGATCTCGACGAAATGGCCAAGGCGACGGACGAGTTGCTGACCGACGCGGCGCTGCGCGAACGGCTCGGCCGGGCCGCGCGGGAACGTGCCGCCGGATTCTGCTGGCCGGAAACGGCACGCAACTTCGCCCAGGTGCTCGGGGTCGATCAGCGGTTGCCGTAGTCGACGATCTGGCTGTTGGCGGGGTTGTGGCTCGGCGCCTTGGTGGCCGACGAGTAGATGCCGACCGACGCGCCTACCGCGAGCCCCGCGCCGAGAACAGCCGACACCACGATCGAGATGATCCTGCCCACGCCTGCCCGCCTCCGGTCACGTTACTGCCGGGTACCTTACCCTCCGTCGCAGCCGTGGCAAGCACGCCGCGACCACCAGCGCGATCGCGAGCGCATCACCGGCCAGCACTGCGGAGATCCGAGCCACGCCCGGAGTTGTATGGGCGATGGGCCCGGGAACGCGGTACAGCACGAGTTGCGGGCCGGCCCGTACCAGCTCGAGGCGACGCAGGTCGGGCACCGCGCCGGGCGTCCCGCGCTCGACCAGCACCCAGCCGACGCCGGCCGCGGCGAGCCTGCCTGGTAGGTCCGCGCCGGCATCCAGGGCGGACGCCACGGTACGGGCGCGGGCGTCCTCCCCGTGCAGCACCCGCCCCGACACCGCGAGCTGGTCGGAGACGACCACGTCGCCGGGCAGCAGACGCGGGGCCGGGTCGAGAACGGTGCGCCCGGGAACCCAAGCGAAGCTCCGATACGACTCGAACGGCACCACCGCAACGTCCCCACCGTGGCCCACGAGGTGGGTTGCCCACGACCAGTCCGCCGGATAGCGCACCGGCTGCATCACCGGATGGACGGTCCGCGTCGCGTCCGGCACGAGCACGATCGGCCCGGCAAGCGCCAGCGCGGTGACCGCGACCCGCCAGGTGGCCAGTACGGCGAGCCGCGCCACAGCTGCACCGACGAGCAGCACGACCAGCAGCACGTAGGGCATCAGCCACTTCTGCGCGTCTCGCAGCAGTCCCGCGCCGGGGACCGTTCGGACCAGCCAGCGCATTGCCGCCGACAGTCCCGGGACGGATGCCGCGGCTGACACCACGAACGCCGTGCCGGCGCATGCCGTGAGCCGCACGACCGTGGCGCGTCCGAGCAGGTCGACCAGCCGCGGCCAGCCGACCAGAGCCGCGACGACGATGACGGCCAGGCCCACGAATGCCAGCAGGCCGGCGCGGCTGCCGGGGACCACATCGGCGTCCCAGATGCCGCCCGTGCCGGCCAGCGTCAGCAGCGTGCCACCCGCGTGTTCGGCGCGCGCCGCGAACGCTGCGACGCCCTCCGGGTCGCTGGTTACCCGCGCTGTGCCGACAAGCGCCGGCACTACCCAAGGCAGCTGGAGCGCGGCTGCACCGGCCGCGGCGAGCCACCAGCGGCGCCAGTTGCCGCCATGCTCCGGAATCCCGATCACGCATCCGGTGATGAGGGCGATCAACCCTCCGGTCGGCGTGATCGACGCGGCCGCAGTCCAGAGCAGCATCGGGTGCAGCCCGCCTTCGCCGCGTCGCATCCGGGCGGCGTAGCCAACCACCCACGGCAGCGCCGCATAGGCCCACAGCAAAGCCCACTGGCCGAGTGCCAGGCGCTCGAGAACATACGGGTTCCAGATCGCCATGCCGGTTGCCGCCAGTCCCCCCAGCAGGCGGCTGTCGGCCAGCAGCCACGCAGCGCCGACCCCGACGGCGAGCAGCGGAAACGCCAACGCCATCCGGCCGATGATCGCGCCGTCGACGAGCTTGCTGAGCAGTGCCACCACCGCGTCGACCGGCACGGCACGCGGCGACGACGAGCCCAGGCCCACCGACGCCCACGACAACGGCTGGCGCGGCGTGAACACCATGTCGTGGCCCAGCCCGTAGCCGCCGCGGTGCTGCGGCCACAACAGCAGGCCGGTCAATATTGCCGCCCAGGCCGCCGGCACCGCGCGTAGGGAAGGCCCGGTGAACTGCGGCTTCGTGATCGGCTCCAATACGGCGGGTGACCAGAACATGGCCTACTCTGGCGCCGCGACTGTAGTCGGTTGCAGTCCGCAGGAGGGCAGCGTGTGACGGGTTCCGCGCAGGCAGTGCGCAGTTCCGCCGGACCGGCCGCCGCGGTCACGGCGGCGGGTTTCGGGGCAAACCTGCTCAGCTACGCCGTGTTGCTGGCCGCCGTCCATGTGCTGTCGCCGTCGGGCTACGGGCAGATCGTGGTGCTGCTCAACGTGCTGCTCGTTGGGACGGTGCCGTCGTTCGCGGTGCAGACCGTGACGGCCCGGCGGGTTGCGGTCGGCGACACGGCCGGAACCGCTCGCGCAACAGCCGTGGTAGCGCTTATCGCGAGCGGCCTGGTGGTCGCGCTGAGCCCGGCACTGACCGCATTCCTGCACCTTTCGCACGTCGGCGACCTGCTCCTCGTCGCCGCGGCGCTGCCCGGGGTCACCGCGCTCGGCATGTACCAGGGGATCCTTCAGGGCCAGCGGCGATTCGCCGGGCTCGCGGCGGTTCTGGTCCTCGGCGCACTCGGCCGGTCCGGGTGCGGCCTGATCGGCCTGCTCGTCGGACACGGCACGTCGCTCGCCCTGGCCGGCGCGATGGTCGGTACCACCGCCTGCGCGGTCCTGGTCGGCGTGCGGCTGCGCGGGGTTCTCGCGGCCGGGCCTCCCGCCGCACCGCTGCGTGAGATCGGCCATGCGCTGCACGCACACGGGACGTTCTGGTTCCTGTCGACGCTCGATCTTCTGCTTGCCCGGCACGTCCTGTCCAGCCATCTCGCGGCCGTCTATGCGACCGGCTCCGTGGTGACCCGGGCTGCGTTATGGCTGCCGCAGTCGGTGGCCACGCTGGTCTTCGCGCACCTCACCGACGCCCAGCGCCACGGCCGGCTGTTGCGGCGCGCCCTTGCGGTGGTCGCCGCCGTGGGAGCCGTGGTCGTCGCGGCCACAGCGGCGATGCCCGAGCTCGTCGCGAAGATCGTCGGAGGCGGCCGCTATCCCGAACTGGTCCCGTACTGCTGGCTGTTCGCCACGTTGGGTGGTGCACTGGCCGTGCTCCAGCTGGGCATGGTCGCCGGGCTGGCACTGCGGCGCACCCGCCAGACGATCGTGCTGTGGGCCGCAGTCGCTGCCGACTCCGTCCTGGTGCTGTCCAGCAGCCCACCGGTGTCCATCGGGCGCGTGGTCGGTCCCGTCGTCGCGACGACGGTCCTGGCGGCGGTGGCTTCGGTGCTTCTCGGAGCCGCCCGGCTGCCCCGCCGTCAGCTCGCGGCGGCCGGCCAGGCCGTCGGCACGTAGGACGGGTCCAGGCCGGCACCGAATCGGGCGGCGACACCGGCCGCCACGGGGTAGACGCCGTTGCGTACCCAGCCGTCGAGTGTCGTGACCAGTGCCTCCCGCTGCTGGTCGGAGAACACGCAGTGCCCGGCGCCGTAAGGCGCACCCGTCGACTCTGGGTAGGTCGCCGGCGGCGCGATGTACAGCTGCACCAGCTTGCCGTTGTCATTGTGGGACTGGACGCGTTCGGCGAAGACCTGCTCGTTCTGGACGATCACCAGCGGGTCGAACTCCGTGTGCATGGTCACGGTCGGGAGGCTCAGGTCACCCGTGGTGTCGCCGAGCTTTTCGAAGGCGGCACGGGCGGCCGGGTCGGCGCTGACCCGCGGCACCGCGTTCAACTTGCTCAGCAGTGCGCTGACGTTGCCGCCCGCGGTCGCGATCGCCGTGGCCTCATCGGTACTGATGCGCGTGGCGTAGTCGGCTTCGGTGTTGTCGGACGGGTTGCCGGCGACGCGCTGCTCGATCTCGTAGCGCCCGCTGGTGCCGAACGCCAATGCGGTGAGCAGCGCCTCGACGCGCGCCTTGACCTGCGAGGTGAGGTCGGCGCCGTCGTAGGTTTGTGTCTTGTTCGGCGCGTCGGCCAGAGCGCCGATGAACAGCACCTTCGCGGTGCCGCCGCCCGCGACGTCGGCCGCCGCCTTCTCGACCAGTTGCGCGGCACGCTGCCAGTTCGCGGACGCGTCGGCGGCACTGGTGTAACCGGTGAGTTTCAGGTCGGGATCGATGAGCGCCTTCACCGCGTACTCCACATCGAGGGCGAGGTCGAAGTTGACGTTGGGACCGGCGAGCGCCCCGCACATCGGTGCCGCGCCGTCCACCCATGTCGGGTTCTGCTCGGCGAGGATCTCGGTGATCAATCCGCCGAGCGAGTCGCCCCACACGTAGGTTCGCAGCGGCGTGCCGACAAGCGAGACGAACTTCGCATGCAGGTCGTCGCCGGCCTGCACGCCGTCGGCGACGGCCCAGCCGTTGGACTTGTAGGCCGAGCCGGCAAGCGCATAGCCCGCCGCCAACAGGTCCTGGCTGAGCGGGTCGGCGCCCGTGCCGTCCTCGTCGGTGGACGACACCTGCGCCTTCGTGTCGACCGCGGCGAAGTCGGGCGGCGCCGGCTGCGCGAACCGGTAGCCGTGCGAGTACAGCAGCAGCGTGCCGTTCCAGTGCTGGGGCAGCTTGATCTCGTATGCGGCACCGTCGATCGTGCCCGTGCACTGCGCGGCGCAGTCCTTGAGCGGCACGTTCGTGCTGGTCGCCTGGACGCTGCGCTGCCGCTTGGTCAGCGGCGTCGACGTGTGCACCGAGCACGCGGTCAGGGTGAGGGCGACAGCCACCAGTGCAGACGTCGTTGTCCTGATCATGCGTGCATCCTGCCGTACGGAAAGCAGAGGGGCGATAACCTGTGCGCATCGATACTGACTTTGCCGATGTGTGGGCGCGCGCCGGGGCCATCGGCGGATGGCTGCATCACGACCAGGCGCGCGCGCTGTGGCAAGTGGCGCGTGAGGTGCCGCCCGGCGGCACGATCGTCGAAATAGGCAGCCACCAGGGTCGCTCGACCCTTGTGCTCGCTGCGGCGGCCTGCCAGGCGGGCGCGCGGGTCGTCGCGATCGACCCCTTCGTCGAGGGACCGATGTTCGGCGGCACGGCCACCCGGACACAGTTCGAAGCGAACCTCGACGCCGCCGGGCTGCGCGACGCGGTCCAGCTGATCGCAGAGCGGAGCACCGCGATCCGTCCACAATGGACAGAACACATCGACATGCTCTATATCGACGGCAAGCACGACTACTGGACGGTCCGTGACGACCTGCGCTGGGTCGCCCATGTGCCGCCAGGCGGCACCGTGCTGGTGCACGACGCGTTCTCGTCGGTTGGGGTCACCCTCGCGCTGCTTCGGCACGTGCTACCCGGGCGCCGGCTGCGCTACCTCCGCCGCACTGGCTCACTCGCCAGGTTCGAGGTCGCGCCGCCGGTGGCGCGGGACCGGGCCAGGATGCTCGCCGAGTTGCCGTGGTGGCTGCGCAACCTCGCGATCAAGGTGGCGCTGCGCGCCGCCCGCATGTTCGGCCATCGCGCCACGCCCGACCCGTACTGACACCGCTCATTCCGCGCTGAGCGCCCGCAGCACGGGCAGTCGCGCGGCGCGCCGGGCCGGCCTTATGCCCGCCAGCGTGCCGGCCACCGCGCCGACCACGACAAACGCGGCAAGCTGCGCGGGCGGGGCTGCGAACACCGAGAGCGTCGTGCTGCCGGCCGCCTTCACGAGCGACCAGCCGAGCAGCGCGCCCAGCCCTACGCCCCCGACCGTCCCGAACACCGCGACCAGCACCGACTCCCACCGCACCATCGCCCGGGCCTGTGCGCGGGTCTGGCCCACAGCGCGCAGCAGGCCCAGTTCCCTGGTGCGCTCGTGGATGGACAGCGACAGGGTGTTGCTGATGCCCATCAGCGCGATCACGATCGCCAGGGCGAGCATCACGTAGATCAGCCCGAGGAACGTACTGACGCCGGACGTGGCGCTGGCGCGGTACTCGGCCCGGTCCTGGACCCGGGGTGCCCCGTAGCCGCTGGTCGCCGCGGTAATGGCGTCCTTGGCAGCCGCAACGTCTGTACCGGGCCGCAACTTGACCAGGATCTTGGACACGACGGCCTGGTCGGTGTGCGGTGCCCATCCCGCTGCGGTCAGCAAGTAGTCGCCGGTGATGTCAGGATGGCTGTATATCGCTGCGACTGTGATCGTGCCGTGGGCACCGTCCGGGTATGTGATCGGCGCTGTCGACGCCACGTGCCAGTGGTTGCTCTTGGCCGCATCGGCCGACACCGCGAGCGACGCGGGTGTCATGGCGGTCAGGGCACCGGACGTGACGCCGAGATCGAGCACATCGCCCACCCGAGCCGGGTCAGCCACGGTAACGGCGTGCGCCTTGCCGCCGATCAGTGCGTCGCCCCCGCTGAGACCCGTGGCCGCCTCAACGCCGTCCGCAGTGGACAGTCGCGCGCCGATCGTCGGGTCGAGGCGGCCGCGCTGTGAGCTCACACCGCCGCCGAAGCCAGGTGTGTCGACCACGATGTCGGCGGTCAGCGCCCGGTCCACGCCGTGTGCCGCCGATGCCTTGAGAGACGCAGCCACCACGGTGAACATCGCCACAACGGCTACCCCGATCAGCAACGCCGAGGCGGTGGCCGCCGTACGTCGCGGATTGCGCATCGAGTTTTCCCGCGCGAGCGTTCCGGTGATGCCGCGCATCCGTGCGATGGGGGCGCCGAGCGTAGCCGCTGCCGGGCGGGCAGCTACCGGTCCGAACACCACCATGCCGGCGAGGGCCAGCACGGCACCCGCCACCGCAAGGGCCACCGGCCCGGGCCGCACAGCGGCGAGCACCAGCGTGGTCACGCCGCCTGCCGTCATCACCCCGCCGAGTGCCGCCCGGCGCCCGGAGATGCCGCGCGGCTCGGCCGCCTGGTCACGCAGCGCTGCGACGGGCGGCACCCGCGAGGAGCGCAGCGCCGGCACGATGCCGGCGACGAACGTGGCGGCGATGCCCGCGAGGACGGCAATCGCAGCGCTGCTCGCCCGGAACGCGAGCCCGCCGGCCGGCAGCGCGAACCCGAACCCGCCGAACACACCCTTGAGGCCGGCTGCGATGCCGATGCCGGCGGCCCACCCGGCCAGCGAGCCGACC
>JBKPQY010000265.1:0-15252 GCA_046734315.1 Actinomycetota bacterium
GAGCGGGGGGCGTCCGGGTAGCACGCCGATCGACGGCGCGCAGATGCTGACCGACCGCGACGTGCGCAGCGTCGTCAACGAGCTGTGGCACGACGGCGCAGAGGCGATCGCGGTGAACGGCGTGCGGCTCACGCCGACCTCCGCGATCCGGTTCGCCGGCCAGGCCGTGCTGGTCGACTTCGCGCCCATCACCTCGCCCTACACGATCGATGCCATAGGAGACAGCGACGTGCTCGTAACCAGCTTTGCCGACAGCGACGTGGCAGGCCGCTACCACACCCTCACATCGATGGAGAGCATCTCGTTCTCGTGGACGCAGGAACGCACGCTGCGCCTACCCGCCACGGCCGCCGCAGCGCCGCGGTACGCGAGCCCAGCGCCGAGCCGGAGCAGCCGATGATCGCCGCGCTCGCCCTGATCGCCGGTGTCGTGGTGGGCCTTCTGCTCCGGCCCACCGTTCCGCACGTGCTCGAGCCGTACCTCCCGATCGCGGTGGTGGCAGCGCTTGACGCGGTGTTCGGCGGCATCCGCGCTCGCCTGGACGGCATCTTCGACGCGAAGGTGTTCGTGGTGTCGTTTGTGTCGAACGTCGTGGTCGCCGCGCTGATCGTGTTCCTTGGGGACAAACTCGGCGTCGGCGGGCAGCTTTCCACCGCGGTGGTCGTCGTGCTCGGCATCCGGATCTTCGGCAACGCGGCGGCGATCAGAAGGCACGTTTTCCGCGCATGACAGAACCCCACGATGAGCGCTTGCGCGAAGAGCCCGCCGCCGCGACGCGGCCCGCGCCGGAGGCGCGGAGCGAAGCCCCGGGTTCACCCGAGCGCAGCGAGTGGTGGCGACGGGGCTTCGCGTCCGGCGGGAAGAGGGACAGCGATGAGCGCTCGCGCGAAGAGCTCGCCGGCCGCGACGCGGACCGAGCGGAGCGAGGAGCGCCGCGCGAGACGGGCCCGAGCGTAGCGAGTGGTCCGGATCGGGCGGCACGCCCGGCGAATAAGCATCTGCGTGCCGGGGCGCTGATCGGTTTGCTCACCGCCGTGCTCGGCTTCGGGATCGCCGCCCAGGTGCATTCGAACTCGTCGTCCGACAGCCTGCAGAACCTGCGCGAGGATGACCTGATCCGCATTCTCGACGACCAGAACGCACGCGCCGAGCGGCTCAATCAGCAGATCGCCGACTTGCAGAACACGCTTGAGCAGCTGCGCCGCAGCGGCAATAGCAACCAGGTGGCGCAGGAGCAAGCTCAACGTGAGCTTCAGTCGTTACAGGTGCTACTTGGAACGGTTGCCGCAACTGGACCGGGTGTGGCCGTAACCATCAGCGACCCGCAGCGCAACCTGAAAGCCGAGGACCTGCTCGACGTGATCGAGGAGCTGCGCGGCGCCGGTGCGGAGGCGATGCAGTTCGGCCCGGTGCGTGTCACCACGTCCACGAGCTTCAGCGACGCCGGCGACGGCGTCCGGGTCGACGGCCAGGCGGTCGCACCGCCCTATCAGGTGCTGGCGATCGGCGATCCGAAGACGCTCGACACAGCGCTCAACATCCCCGGGGGCGTGGCGGCGACGGCCCGCAATGCCGGCGGCGAGGCGCAGATCGACGAGCAGCAGCGCGTCGACATCCCCGCGCTGAGCACCCTCCGCAACCCCAAGTACGCCACACCCACAGGACGGTAGGGTTCCGACGAATCCCCGATCGGAGAGGTCCCAACATGGCAGATGTTCCCGACGACCTGAAGTACACCGCCGAGCACGAGTGGGCCCGGGTCGAGGGCGCGACGATCCGCGTCGGCATCACCGATTTCGCGCAGGAGGCGCTGGGCGATGTCGTGTACGTCTCGCTGCCTGAGGTGGGCGCCGAGATCGGCCGGGGTGAGGCGTTCGGTGAGGTCGAGTCGACCAAGAGCGTGTCCGACCTGTACGCGCCGGTGACCGGCACCGTCACCGCGCGCAACGACGAGCTGGAGTCTCGACCGGAGCTCATCAACAGCGATCCCTACGGGGCCGGCTGGATCATCGAGGTGGAGATCGCCGACACCACGCAGATCGACGAGCTGCTCGATCCCGGCGCCTACGGAACCCTCAGCTCGTAGCGACCGCGGCAGATTGCCCTCGACAGGTCGGGCAAACTAGGCTCGCGGCACCAGTCCGGTTGCGTGGTCGCGCGACGCGCTCGCCCCGATCACAACCCCGGCGGGCGTGTGCACATCCGACTACGCGATCATCGGTTCCGGGCCGCGCCCGCATGGTTCGCAAGAGGAAAGGGGCCCCCGAGTGTTCTGCACCGCTTGTGGCGCCGAGAACCCCGTCGGCGGCCGCTTCTGCTCGAATTGCGGAGCGGCGCTGCCGGAGGCGAGCTACCCGAACGCGCCCGATGCCACGGGCGTTTTCTCCACGACGAGCGCGCTGCCCGACTCGGACGGCGAGTTCTCGGCGGAGGCACATCAGGGTGCCGTCGACGCCCTGACTCCCGGCTCAGCGCTGCTCGTCGTCAAGCGGGGCCCCAACGCGGGCAGCCGTTTCCTACTCGACCAGGACGTTACGACCGCAGGGCGCCACCCGGACAGCGACATCTTTCTTGACGATGTCACCGTGTCACGTCGGCATGCCGAGTTCCGTCGCGAGGGAAGTGGCTATACCGTCCATGACGTGGGCTCGCTCAACGGCACGTATGTGAACCGTGAACGCATCGACGCGGCCCCGCTCGCGGGAGGAGACGAGGTGCAGATCGGCAAGTTCCGGCTGGTGTACCTGACCGCCGCGGTACGGGCGGGGGTCGGGGCCGGGCAGCCGGCGTGAGCAGCCCGATGACAGCGAGCGACGCGGCCACCCGTGCGACGCTGTCGATCGGCGAGGTGCTCACCCAGCTGCGCGCCGACTTCCCGGACATCACGATCAGCAAGATCAGGTTTCTCGAAACGGAGGGCCTGGTCAGCCCAGACCGGACCCCGTCGGGCTACCGCAAGTTCTCCCCGTCGGATGTGTCTCGACTGCGCTACGTCCTCGCGCAGCAGCGCGACCACTATCTGCCGCTGCGCGTGATCAAGGACCAACTCGACGCCATCGACCGCGGGCTGGTGCCGGCCGGGCCCGGAGGACTCCCGCGCGTGCCGCATCTCGCGATCGCAGACAACGCACCGACGGCCGAGCATTTCCAGCCGGTGGCCCCGACCCTGCGGCTGTCCCGGGACGAGCTGCTCAACGCAACGGGGCTTACCGGCGGCCAGCTCGACGAACTTGAGCAGTTCGGCATGATCGCCGCCAAGTCCGGCGGCCACTACGACGATGACGCGTTGGCTGTGGGGCAGGTTGTTGCAGATCTCGCCCGTTACGGCCTCGAGGGGCGCCACCTGCGAGCGTTCCGCACGGCCGCCGACCGGGAGATCGGCCTGTTCTCCCAGGTAGTGGGCCCGCTGGCCCGGCAGAAGGGTCCGGACGCCAAGGCGCGTGCCGAAGAGGCCGTACGCGAGCTGGCCGCGCTCTCAGTGCGGCTGCACGCGGCGCTGGTTCAGATCGGGTTGCGCGACGTAGCCGGAGGCTCTGCCTGAAGGCACGCTGGCGACCGCCTTTACCTATCCATTGCGTGTAGCGTCGGAACCGCACAGGTCGAGCAGCCAGGAGGAACGCTCGTGCATCCGTTGCGCGTCGTCGGTGTGCGTGTCGAATTGCCGGCCAACCAGCCGGTCGTCCTGCTGCGCGAAGAGGACGGGGTGCGCTACCTTCCGATCTGGATCGGCGCCGTCGAGGCCTCCGCAATCGCCTTCCAGCAGCAGGGCGTCCAGACCGTCCGCCCGCTCACCCACGACCTCATGCGGGACGTGATCAAGGCGCTGGGAGTGCGGCTCGAGGCCGTGCACATCACGGAGCTTCGCGACGACGTCTTCTACGCAGAACTGCGGTTCAACGGCGGGGTGAGCGTCAGCGCGCGGCCGTCGGACGCGATCGCCCTGGCGCTGCGCTGCGACGTCGCGATCCTCGGCTCGGACGCCGTGCTCGATGCAGCAGGCATCGAGATCCCCGACGAGCAGGAGGACGAGGTCGAGCGATTCCGGGAGTTCCTCGACAACGTGTCGCCCGAGGACTTCGCATCGGGCGCATAGGCCCGCGGTACTCTCAACCTCCGGATGAGATGACGATGCCCGGCGCGTCGCATTGACCGGCATCAGTCACCGTCTTACGGTCGGGTGATCGAGAGACTTGCTGCGGCGGATGCCCGCCATTTCGCCGCAGGCGTGAGGCCGCGAGGAGGCGCACTGATGGCTGACGACGCCGCGCCACGCCAAGAGACGCTCTTCGCCGATCCAGCCGGCACGCCCGGCGATCACATCGGCTATCGCGGGCCGACCGCCTGCGCTGCCGCGGGCATCACGTACCGGCAGCTCGACTACTGGGCCCGGACGGGGCTGGTCCAACCGTCGATCCGCTCGGCCACGGGCTCCGGTAGTCAGCGGCTCTACTCGTTCAAGGACATCCTCGTCCTGAAGGTCGTGAAGCGGCTGCTTGACACCGGCGTCTCGCTCCAGAACATCCGCACGGCCGTCGACGCCCTGCGTGTGCGTGGGGTCGACGACCTGGCGCAGATCACCTTGCTTTCCGACGGCACCACCGTGTACGAGTGCACGTCCTCGGAAGAAGTCGTGGACCTGCTCCGCGGCGGGCAGGGCGTATTCGGCATCGCGGTGAGCGGCGCGCTTCGTGAGCTGGTCGGATCGCTGGCGGCGCTCCCGGGCGAACGGGCCGACGGCACCGAGGTCGGCCCACGGGTACCGGCGACGGACGAACTGGCGCGCCGCCGCGAGCAGCGCACGGCAAGCGCCTGACCCGGCTGGTACCGTGACTTAGGCCGCTGAACACGCGCGGGAGAGTCCGCCCGGCACGTCTGGTGCGGCGCCGAAGGGGCAACCTCCCCGGAACCTCTCAGGCACCCGGACCGCGCGTACGAGGCCACTCTGGAGGGCGCCGGCCCGACAGACGGGGCGCGCGTGCCGCACGGCGCGGGTGGCCACCGTCTCGTCAGGAAGGGCGCCAGCCGGATGAAGAGTCTGTTCGATCTCGAGCGCTCGAGCGAGTTCGCGTCCCGGCACATCGGTATCACCGACGCCGACCAGCAGCGGATGCTCGAGGCGGTCGGCTATTCCTCGGTCGACGACCTGCTCGCCGATGCGGTGCCCGCCAGCATTCGGGAGAAGCTCACCCTCGCGCTGCCGCCGGCGGCGTCCGAGGCCGAGGTCGCCGCGGAACTGCGCGACCTCGCCGCACGCAACCGGGTCACCACGTCGATGATCGGACTCGGCTACTACGACACGATCACCCCGCCCGTGATTCGCCGCAACCTGCTTGAGAACCCCGCCTGGTACACGGCCTACACCCCGTATCAGCCGGAGATCAGCCAGGGCCGCCTCGAGGCGCTGCTCAACTTCCAGACCATGGTCGAGGATCTCACCGGACTGCCGATCGCCGGCGCATCACTGCTCGACGAAGGCACGGCCGCTGCCGAAGCGATGGCCTTGGCACACCGCGTGGCGAAATCGGGCGACATCTTCGTCGTCGACGCCGACGTGCTGCCGCAGACGCTGGCCGTCGTGCAGACCCGCGCCGCAGCGATCGGGCTCGACGTGATCGTCCACGATTTCGCGTCACCGCTGCCGGACAGGGACGTGTTCGGCGTGCTCGTGCAATATCCCGGCGCGTCCGGGGCCGTCCGCGACCTGCGCCCGATCGTCGAGGCCGCACACTCACGGGGCGCGCTTGCGGTGGTGGCCGCCGACCTGCTCGCGCTCACCTTGTTCGCGGCGCCGGGCGACACCGGAGCGGACATCGCCGTGGGCACGACACAACGCTTCGGTGTGCCGATGGGGTTCGGCGGCCCGCACGCGGCATACATGGCGGTACGGTCCGGCCTGGAACGGCAATTGCCGGGGCGGCTCGTCGGCGTTTCCGTCGACGCCGACGGCGCGCCCGCGTACCGGCTGGCGCTGCAGACCCGCGAGCAGCACATCAGGCGCGAGAAGGCGACCAGCAACATCTGCACCGCGCAGGTGCTGCTCGCCAACATCGCGAGCATGTACGCCGTCTACCACGGACCCGACGGACTGACCGCCATCGCGCAGCGCGTCCGTCGGCTCGCGGGCATCCTCGCGGCCGGGCTGCGCGAAGCCGGCGTCGAGCTCGGCGACGTGCCCTTCTTCGACACGATCACCGCAAAGGCGCCGGGGCGAGCCCGCGCGGTCGTGGCCGCCGCGCTGGCCGAGGGCATCAACCTGCGCCTGGTCGACGACGACACGATCGGCATCTCGTGCGACGAGGTCACCCGCCGCGGGCACCTGGTATCAGTATGGCGCGCGTTCGGGCTGGGGCTCGGCTACGCCGATGTCGAGCGACTGGACGTCGAGCAGCAGCTCCCGCCCGCGTTGGCGCGCGCGTCGGAGTTCCTCAGCCATCCTGTATTTAAGGCGCATCGCTCGGAGACAGCCATGCTGCGCTACCTGCGGCGGCTGGCCGATCGGGACTACGCGCTGGATCGGGGCATGATCCCGCTCGGCTCCTGCACGATGAAGCTCAACGCGACCGCTGAGATGGAGCCGATTGGCCTCGCTGGCTTCGCGAACATGCACCCGTTCGCGCCCGCAGGGCAATGGGACGGGTATGCGCAAGTGTTCGACGACCTGAGTCGGTGGCTCGGCGAGATCACCGGATACGACGCCGTGTCGCTGCAACCGAACGCCGGCGCACAGGGAGAGTTCGCCGGCCTGCTCGCCATCGCCGCCTACCACCGTGCCCGCGGCGAGGGGCACCGCGACGTGTGCCTGATCCCGGCCAGCGCGCACGGCACCAACGCGGCGAGCGCAGTGCTCGCCGGCATGCGGGTCGTCGTGGTCAAGACGGCCGGCAACGAGGGCGAGATCGACCTGGGCGACCTGCGCGCCAAGATCGCCGAGTACGCCGACTCGCTGGCCGCGCTGATGATCACCTATCCCTCCACGCACGGCGTCTTCGAAGACCACGTCACCGACGTGTGTGCGATGGTGCACGACGCCGGCGGCCAGGTGTACGTAGACGGCGCCAACCTGAACGCGATGGTGGGGCTCGCCCGGCCCGGCAAGTTCGGCGCCGACGTCTCGCATCTGAACCTGCACAAGACGTTCTGCATCCCGCATGGCGGCGGTGGGCCCGGTGTCGGACCCGTCGCGGTGCGCGAGCACCTCGCGCCGTACCTGCCGGACCACCCGCTTGCGCCCGCGGCCGGACCGGAGACGGGAAGCGGTGTGATCGCCTCGGCGCCATGGGGCTCGGCGTCGATTCTGCCGATCACCTGGGCGTACCTGCGGCTGATGGGGCCGGCGGGGCTTACCCGGGCGACCGGCGTCGCGATCCTGTCCGCCAACTACCTGGCTCGCCGGCTGGCACCACACTTCCCGGTGCTGTACACGGGGGCGCACGGACTGGTAGCCCACGAGTGCATCCTCGACCTGCGTCAGCTGACCCGGGATTCCGGCGTGACCGTCGACGACGTTGCCAAGCGCTTGATCGACTACGGCTTCCACGCTCCGACCATGTCGTTCCCGGTGGCCGGCACGCTGATGGTCGAGCCGACCGAGTCGGAGGACCTGCGCGAGCTGGACCGGTTCGTCGACGCGATGATCGCGATCCGGGCCGAGATCGACCGGGTCGGCTCGGGCGAGTGGCCCGCCGACGACAACCCGCTGCGCAACGCGCCGCACACAGCAGCTTGCCTTACCGGCGAATGGCACCACCCGTATTCGCGGCAGCAGGCCGCCTACCCCGACGGGGTCGACCCCGCCGCGAAGTACTGGTCACCCGTGCGACGCATCGACGGCGCATACGGTGACCGGCATCTCGTATGCGCGTGCCCGCCCGTCGCGGACTACGCATAATTCATCCGCCGGGAGCGTCGTTCGTCACCGCCCCCAAGGGGCGGATACCGAACGTCGCACGCAAGCTCGCTGCGCTCGCGCGGCCGGCGGCTCTTCGCGCGAGCGCTCTTCGCGCGCGCCTGGACCTCCGGTCGGCGCGCCGCGTGTCGGTCTGGAGCGCGATGGCAGCCTTGGCGCATACGCCGTCGCGGCTTGTATCCATGCCGGGGTGGTGGTGGCTTCGCAGTCAGCTGGCTTGACGGTGCGCAGCCGCCGCGAGCAGCTCGCTGCGTCGTGCGGCGATGCTTTGCCCGTCGGGGAGGAGCTCACCCGTGTCCTCGAAGAGAACGACGCCGTTACAGAGCAGGCTCCAGCCCTGCTCCGGGTGTGCCGCTACGACATGCGCAGCGTCACGATCGAGCGCGTCGGCCGGCGGGCACGGCGGATTATGCGTACACGCGCGCAGCGGACGGGCTGGTTGAGCGTCGGTGAGCATATTTCTTCCTGTAATCGCTTGCAGTTGCCTTCGACATGAGTGTGCTCTCGGCGGAATAGATGTGCCAGCTATTCAAGACTGTCAACAAGGCGTGTCCTGGGGCATATAGGGCAAAGTACGACGGCACATTCGTGTCAGTGTCACCTGGGTGCGCGAGCACTACTACGTAGTGCTTACGACCGGTCGGTGTGTAGTAACTCCATCAGTGTGATTCGCCAAAGGGCCGGCAGCTCGCCGTCGTGGCCGAGTTCGCGCCACCGAATGCGCTGGATCAGCCGGAGCACCCGGACGGCGACCCACAGCAGCAGCGCGGCCAGCGGCAGTTCGCCGAGCCCCGCGGTGGCGAGCGACCACCACATGTCGCGGGTGCCCCAGTCCAGGAGCACATCGAACCAGGCATCGCAGATCAGCAACGTCGCGGTGATGATGGCGGCTGGAACGAGCAGCTGGCGGCGCCGCCACGCGCACCATGCCGTGCCTGCCAGACAGGTGACCAGCACGATGTCGAAGCCGACCCAGGCCGCCTTCCACTGGCCGGCGACGTGCCGGTCCGGCAGCGACGCTGCCAGGTACCCGATCCACGGGATGAGTACCAGTGACGCTAACGTGACGGCCGCGAGGAAGATGCGCCGCAGCCGCTCGGGTGCCAGTGGACCGCGCATGGCTCAGGTGCGGCCGAGCCGCTCTTGTGCGTCGTGGAGAACGGGAGCACGGGGCGCCCAGTCGGCCAGCACTGCTGGGTATCCCGCTTCCTGCGCGGCTTCGACGACCTCCGCATCGTCGTCGACGAACGCCGCAATCTGCCGGGTCGCGAGGCGGCGCAGCACACCCAACTTATACAGCCGGGCTGGGCGTCGATCACCGTTGCCACGCAAGAACAGGTCACCGACCGGTAGCCCGTGCTGGTCTAGCCACCGGGTGGTAGTCGCGCGCAGCCATTCGGGCCGGCCGGTCAGCCACGCCACCTCGTGTCGGCGGGCGAGGTCGGTGGCCAGAGCCACGCCTTCGTCGAGTGGGGTGTCGTCGCCCGCGGCCGCGAAAAAACCGCCCCAGTCCTTCGGGCGGCGCTCCAGGTGGTGCAGGCGGTGCCTGACATCGGCGACGACGCCGTCGATGTCGAACACGGCCAAGGTCATACGTCGAGCGTAGCCGGGCAGGACTTCCAAGGCCGACGTTTTTACCACGCCGCGGGCAGGAGCGGGGCAAGGCCTCGCATGTCACCCACCGCAGCGCCCTACACTTATAAACCTGTGCGCTTCGTTGACCCTGTCCCGCCGTTCGAGCTGACTTACGACGACGTCTTCATGGTGCCGGCCCGGTCCGAGATCGGCTCGCGCCTCGATGTCGATCTGTCCACTGTGGACGGTAGTGGCGCGACGATCCCCATAATCGTCGCGAACATGACCGCGGTGGCTGGACGCCGGATGGCGGAGACGGTGGCCCGCCGCGGCGGTCTGGTCGTGCTGCCCCAGGACATCCCGGCGCCGGTGGTGCGCGACGTGGTGTCCTGGGTCAAGTCACGGGACACCGTGTTCGACACAGCGCTGACGTTGGCGCCCCACAGCCCTGTCGGCGACGCGATGGCGTTACTGCCCAAGCGCGCACACGGCGCCGTGATCGTCGTCGAGGACGATCGGCCGGTCGGCGTCGTCACCGAGGCCGACTGTCTGGGCGCCGATCGGTTCGCCCAACTGCGCCATGTCATGTCCGCGCCGGTGCTGACGCTGCCCGATACGGTGTCGCCACAAAAGGCGTTCGAGTTGCTCGACGCGGGCAACCGGCGGCTGGCCCCCGTTGTAGACGGAACCGGGCGGCTGCGCGGCGTGCTCACCAAGACGGCGGCGTTGCGCGCGACCCTGTACCGGCCGGCAGTAGACGGGTCCGGGCGGCTGCGGGTTGCCGCCGCGACCGGAGTGAACGGTGACGTGCGAGCCAAGGCGGCTGAGCTCCTCGCCGCAGGGATCGACGTGCTCGTAATCGACACCGCACACGGGCACCAGCAGCGCATGTTCGATGCGCTCGCCGCGGTACGGTCGCTGTCGCCGGCCGTCCCGGTGGTTGCAGGCAACGTCGTGTCCGCGGACGGCGTGCGCGATCTGGTGGCAGCAGGCGCCGACATCGTCAAGGTCGGCGTCGGACCGGGCGCGATGTGCACGACGCGGATGATGACCGGCGTAGGTCGCCCGCAGTTCTCCGCCGTTCTCGAGTGTGCCGCGGCCGCGCGCGATCTCGGCAAGCACGTGTGGGCGGACGGGGGAGTGCGGCATCCGCGTGACGTCGCCCTCGCACTGGCGGCCGGGGCGTCCGCGGCGATGATCGGCTCCTGGTTCGCGGGGACCTACGAATCACCGGGTGATCTGCACGAGACCCCGGACGGGCGCATGTACAAGGAGAGCTTCGGCATGGCGTCCGCGCGTGCGGTAGCGAGCCGGACCAGTGGGGTGGGGGCATTCGAGCGGGCGCGCAAGGCGCTGTTCGACGAGGGGATCTCGAGTGGCCGCATGTACCTCGACCCGCTGCGCCCCGGCGTTGAGGACCTGATCGACGCGATTACGGCCGGTGTGCGGTCGGCGTGCACCTATGCGGGCGCCACCGACCTGGCGGAACTCGCGCAGCGCGCGCTGATAGGAGTCCAGAGCGCGTCCGGTTACGCGGAAGGCCGGCCGATGTACACCAGCTGGTGAGTGACCCGTTTCCCTGACGATCGGGATCGCGCTGGCGGATCGTCCCAGTCTCCTGCAAGATTGAACATGTGAACAGCTCTTCAGGTGTGTCGCGCGATGTCGTTTACTCGGATCGCGCGGTGCTGTTGCCGGCAGATCGGGACATCGCCGACGTTGCCGATGTCTTCTCGCTGCTTGCCGATCCCGGACGGTTGCGGCTGCTGACCGTGCTGCGCGTGGGGGAGGCAAGCGTCGGCCGGCTCGCCGCGCTCGCGCACCTGAGCGAGTCGGCCACGTCCCACGCTCTGCGGTTGCTGCGTGCGCACCGGATCGTGCAGGTCCGCCGGGCCGGCCGCATGGCGTACTACCGCCTGGCAGACAGTCACGTTCGGGTCCTGCTCGACACCGCGCTCGCGCACGCTGGGCACAGCGGGCTGGTTCATCCGGAACGGACGGATGCGCGATGAAACTCAGGCGGCGGCGGCGCTGATGGGAACGACGACGACGACGGCGGCGGGGCGGGCGGATCGCCGCTGGCTGCTGGCCGCGCTCGCGGTGCTCGCTGCGTTCATGGCGGCCGAGGTGGTGGCCGGCCTGCTGGCACATTCGCTCGCCCTACTCAGCGATGCCGGGCACCTTCTCACGGACGCGGCCGCGCTGCTTGTGGCGGTGATCGCGTCACGGATCGCGGAACGTCCCGCGCGGGGCGCGTACACCTACGGCTTCGCGAGGGTAGACGCGTTGTCGGGACAGGCAAACGGCATCACGTTGCTCCTGTTGGCGGCGTGGTTCACGGCCGAGGCGGTCCGCCGCTTGATCGATCCACCGGACACCGCCGGCGGCGTGATCGTCGTGGTGGCGGGCATCGGCGTGATCGTGAACGTCGCGGCCACCAGGCTCGCGGCGCGTGCCGACCGTCGCAGGTTGAATATCCGCGGCGCCGTGGCACACCTGGTCACTGACTTGTGGGCGTTCGTCGCTACCTTCGCGGCGGGCGTCGTGATCATCGCGACGGGCTGGACGCGCGCCGACGCAATCGCGTCTGTGCTCATCGCCCTGCTGATGATCCTGACTGGGGTCAGGCTGATTCGAGACGCCGGCCGGGTGTTCCTCGAGGCGGCTCCAGCCGGCATGGACCCGATGTCGATCGGTTCGGAGCTTGCCGCGCACCGTGGCGTGGCCCAAGTGCACGACCTGCACGTCTGGGAACTCACCGCCGGCGAGGCAGCGCTGTCGGCCCACGTGCTCGTGGATCGCATCGGCGACTGCCACGAGATCGGCGACGCCTTGCGCGCGCGGTTGGCTGCTGAGTACGGGATCGAGCACGTCACGCTGCAGGTCGACCATGTGTCGAGCCTGGACGACAGCCATTGCGCCGACGCGCACGGCCCGGTACATACGCCGCCCGCTCACGGCCACCGCTCCGGTTAGGCGGCCGCAGGCTCGGCGCAAAGGTCCGCCTCCGCGAGCTTGGGCGCCTCGGGTTCCGGAGCTGCCTCGTGGCGGGCCATCAGCAGCACGGGCAGCATCGTGGCGGCGACGATGAGGAATGCGGGCGTGAGCCCGGTGCTGGTAAGCAGCAGTCCGACGCCGATCGCGCCCGCTGACATGCCGACGTCGTAGCTGGCGTTCCAGACCGCGCTGACCGTGCCGTAGTGGGCTGGGCTCACCCGCGCGTACATCAGGCTGAGGGTGGCGTTCTGCAGGACGCCGAATCCGGCGCCGAAGGTGGCTGCGCCGCCGACCACCAGGCTGGCCGACGGCCGCTCAGCCATCGCCGTCATGCCGATGATGCACAGTGCGACGCCGGGCATCAGCAGGCCGGTCTGACCGCGACGGTCGCCGAGCCGGCCGGCAATCCACCGCCCTGTTGTGGCCGCCGCCGGTTGCAGCAGCAGCGCGGCGGAAGTAATCCAGGCGGCGTGGCCGCTGACAGCCAGGGGAAGGTAGGTGACCACGACGCCCGCGGCGGAGGCGGAGGTCGCGAAGATCGTGGCCGGACCGATCAGCGCGCCAACGTGGCCGTCGCTCCCGTGGCTGCCGGTGCGTCCGCCGTGTGACACGTCATGTCGCGGCAGGCCGGGCAGCGTCACGATTGCGGCGAGCGGTGCTACCGCGGCGAGCACGAACACGATGCCGAACCCCCAGCGCGAGGCCGCCCAGGTACCGAACGGGAGGGCCAGCAGCGCCGGGATGCCACCGACGATTCCGACCATGGCCAGTCCCTCGCCGCGTCGCTGCTCGGGGATCAGTGCAGCGGTGAGTGCGCCGCCGGCGACGCAGAGCATCCCGAAGCCCGCGCCCCGTACGGCGTTCACCGTGACGATCATCGGGACCGACGAGAATGCCAGCAGCACGAGGGTCGGCGCGCCGAGCAGCGCGAGGCCGGCACCCACCGTCCGGCGGTACCCGACTCGGGTCACTATGCGTGGTGTCGCGAGTTCTCCGGCGACGCTGGCCAGCAGGAGTGCGCCGTTGGCGAGCCCGGCAGCGGTGCGCGAGCCGGCCTCATCGGCGAACAAAGGGATCACCGCCAGTGGCAGGTAGAAGCCGACGGAGCACGCCGCGATCGAGACGAAACGCAGCAACAGCGCGGGACTGAGGATCGGGGGCCGGGTTGCCGTAGCCATATCCCTGACGCTATGAGCCGGGCGGGTCATCGATAAGGTCCAGTTCCACGCCCGTCGAGTGGTCCGCTTCGTTCTGCCGATGAGCTCGAATCGGTGTGCGCTGTTCGACCGTGCCGGCACTCTCTCGCGCCGCGAGTCGAACGACAGGCGGCAATCACACTTGCTGGAGGTGACCGTTGCGTTCCAGCCACCGCAATGCGAAGTAGCCCCAGGTCGGCGGTAGACACAAGGTCGCAAGTCGGCAGAGCAGGACGGCAGCGAGGGCCGCTTCTTCGGTCAGACGGCGCCCGCGAGGCCATATGCCAAGCCACCATCGACAGCGCCGATACCCGGTCCATCGGGCGCGACTGCTCACCTAGGGCGTGTGCGCACCTCAACTCACCCCGCCGCACCCGCCATCGCATCGGCGAGCTCGCGCTCCGCGGATTCGGACAGCGACGTCTTCAATACGGTGCCACCGAAGGGGGTGAGCGCCGCCACGAACCTGTCCTCGGTGATCTGCGACGCCATGATGACGACGGCTGCGTGGCCCGGCTGGAGCATCTCATGCACCTGTGCGCGGAAGGCCTCGTTGATGCCGGACCTGCCCAGCAGTCCGAACAGCGCCCCGAGAGCGCCGCCCAGGATGCCGAGGCCCGGAACGAGGAAAAGTACGCCGAACAGCAGTCCGAATACCGCGCCGCCCATCGCGGAGGTGGCCACGGTGCGCTGCGGGGTGTCAACGTGGGTCTTGCCGTCGGCGTCCACGGTCACGATCGCCAAGCCGCGTAGGTCGACGATGAAAGTCTCTTGCGAGGCGAGCACCTGCTCGTACGCCTTGCGCGCTGTCTGTGGATCGTCATAGCCGATGATGATCAAGTCAGACATGGCCGCTCCCTGGTTCTGGTGGTCGGGGCACGTCGAGCGTCACGCACGGCGCGCGAGCAGAGCTCATACCCCGGAGGTGAGCCCCGGCAGTTCTCAACAGGAACTCGTCGCGGCGGCGGGCTCGGCGTCGAGATCAGGACCCGGACGCTCATGACTCGCCGCGAGTTCGCGGGTGATGGAGTGCAGTAGCTGAAGCAGGCGAGGATGTTGCTCCGGCTGCCAGTCCTCGAGAAGCTGCGCGACCCGGTCCTGCCTTGCCGCGAAGACTCGGGCGTACGCGGTCTCCCCGGCCGGGGTCAGTTCGACGGGATCCGGCCATCAGGCCACAGCCGCCGATGCCTTGCACCGCACGGAAGGCGATCAGCTCGGTCAGGGACGTGGACAGCCCCGCCAGCACCGATCCGGCCAGGAAAATGACGATCGCCGCCTGGAAGAACGCCTTCCGGCCGTACATGTCGCCGAGCTTGCCCCAGAGCGGCGTGGACATCGTCGATGCGAGCAGGTAGGCCGTGACCACCCAGGACAGGTGCGACAGCCCGTGCAGGTCGCCGGCGATCGTCGGCAGCGCGGTCGCGACGGTCGTCTGATCCAGGGCAGCCAGCAGCATGCCCAGCAACAGTCCGCCGATCACGAGCAGCACGCGCTGGGAGCTCAACGCGGGGCTCGTCAGTCATCGAGCCGGAATCTGGCGAGACTGCCGCTCCCCGTGAGCTGCGATCAGGCATATAC
>JBKPQY010000266.1:0-13048 GCA_046734315.1 Actinomycetota bacterium
TCGGCCTCGTCTATGCCGGCCGCGGCGGCGAGTTCGGCGCCGTGCCGGCACTGATCGCGGCGCCGATAGTCGTGCCGAACCTGGGCGTTGATGAGCCAGCGCCGGGCGCCCAGCCCACCGCCGCACGAAGCGGTCGACGCCACCGTTGTCGCAGCGGCGAACCGCCATACCAGCATGGGCAGCTCCCGCCCGTCCTCGACCCGGCTCGCGATCAGCATCCGATCCTCCGGCGTGTCCGTTGCGGCACCACGAGCAGCTGCCCCTCGTCGTCGGTGAGCACCCGGATCCGGCCGCCGAAGCAGGCTGAGAGCAGCTGCTCGTCCAGCACTTCCGCGGGAGCGCCCGCCGCCACGACCCGGCCGGCTGACATGAGCACCAGCCGGTCGGCGAACTGCGCGGCAAGCGTCAGGTCGTGCATCGCGCTCAGCACGGCGAGCCCCCGCTCGCGCCGCAGCTCGTCGACAAGCTCCAGGGCGTCGACCCGGCGGCCCAGGTCGAGCGCGCTTGTCGGCTCGTCCAGTAGCAGGACCGGCGCGTCCTGCGCCAAGGCCCGGGCCAGCACCACTCGTTGCAACTCGCCGCCGGAAAGAGTGGGGAGGTGCCGTTCGGCCAGGCCCGCGAGGCCGATCCGCTCGAGTACCTCGGCGCAGACCTGGCGATCCTGCGCGGACTCGACGCCGAAGTAGCCGATGTGCGGGGTGCGCCCTAGCAGGGTGTAGTCGATCGCCGACATGCCGGCGGGCAGCTCCGGCTGTTGCGGCACGTACGCGACGAGCCGCGCCCGCCGGCGTGGGGAGAGCCGGCCCATCGTCTCGCCGGCGACCCGCACGGCGCCCTCGTGCGTCACCAGCTGCGCCGCGGCTCGCAGCAAGCTGGACTTTCCTGCACCGTTGGCGCCGATCAGCCCTACCCACTCTCCCTTGGCCGCCGACTCGGTCACCTCGCACACGGCGACGGATGCGCCGTACCGCACCGTCACTCGCTCGAGGATCAGCATCAGAGCACGCCCTGCCGGGTGCGCCGCGAGCGCAGCACGATCAGGAAGAACGGCGCACCGGCCACCGCGGTGACCACGCCGACGGGCAGCTCGGTCGGCGCCAGGACGGTGCGCGCGACGAGGTCGGCGAGTACCAGGAACGCTGCCCCGCAGACCATCGAGACCGGCAGCACGACTCGGTAGCTGGCGCTGGCCGCGAGTCGCACCGCGTGCGGGACGATGATGCCGACGAAGCCGATCAGCCCGCTTACCGACACGGCAGCCGCCGTGCCCAGGGTGGCGGCGGCCACGATGACGAGACGGCTGCGGTCCGGGTGGATGCCGAGCGCGCCGGCCTCCTCGCCCCCGACCCGCAGCACGTCGAGGATGCGCCGGTGGGCCAGCAGCACGGCGGCGCTCACCGCGGCGTACGGCAGCAGCAGCCGCACGTCCGACCACGATGCGACCGAGAAGCTACCGAGGATCCAGTTGTAGATCTGCCGGATCTCCTCGGTGTGCTGCTGCTGCAGGTATGTCTGCACCGCCGTGAGCATGGCCGCGATGGCAACTCCGGCTAGCAGGATCGCGTACCCGCGCGCCGGCGCGCCGCCGGCCGTCGCGATCAGGTACGTGAGCGCCACCGCGAGCACCGCACCGGCGAACGCGGCCGCGGGGAGCACGACGGGACCGCTGTGCCCGCTGACGATGGCCACGGTAGCGCCGAGTCCGGCTCCGGCAGCGACCCCGAGCAGGAACGGGTCGGCGAGCGAGTTGCGCAACACTCCCTGGTACGCGGTGCCGCCCGCGGCCAGCATCGCCCCGACCAGTGCCGCGAGAATGACCCGCGGCAACCGCAGCTGCCACACGATCGCCTGGTCGACCGGGGGCGTCGCGGTGTGGACGTCCAGGAACGAAAGGTGCGCGAGGATCGTGCCGACGACGTCGCCCGCGCCGATGGCCACCGGGCCCACCGCGGTCGCCAGCAGCATCGCAGCGAGAAGCACCAGCGTCGACACGGCCAACGGCAGCCGCACCGGGTGGGGGCGAGCGTTCATGGCAGGGGATGTTGCTGCATCGCGCCGGAAACTGTGCGCAGCAAATCCACGATGCGCGGCCCCCAGCGAGAGGCGATGTCGTCGTCGAGGGCGACGACACGGCCGCCGCGAACCGCCGACAGCGTCGACCAGCCCGGACGGCGTGCCACCGTCGCCAGCGACTGTTTGCAGCAGCGCGTGTCGGCGAGGAACACGTATCCGGGGTCGGCGTTGAGGATGAACTCTGCCGACAGTTGGGGGTAGCCGCCGCTGGCGGCCGCCCCCTTGGCGGGGTCGGCGATGCTGGTCAGCCCCAGTAGGCGCAGCGCGCGTCCGATGAACGTCGCCGACGTAACCGAGTAGTACGTCTGGTCCAGCTCGTAGTAGTAGGTCGCGGACCGCCTGGGGGTGGCGTGCGCGATCGCGGCGATCTGCTGCCTCATGCGTGCGACCACGGCGGCGGCGCCGTCTCGGTGTCCCGTCGCGTCCCCGAGCTGGGCGAGCTGCTGGTAACTCTGCGAGATGCTCGTGACGGCCGGCTCGTCAAGCACGTGAATGGAAAGCTTGGCAAGCTGCTCGGACTGCGCCTTGGACAGCCCGGCTGCCACCACGAGGTCCGGCTGGTATGCCGCGAGCGCCTCGATGTTCAGCTGGAGGGCGTTCAAGGTGGTCCGCGGCACGTTCGATGGGTAATCGGAGTCTCGGTCGACGGCCTTTACCTGCGCGCCGGCGCCGATCGCGAAGAGCATCTCGGTCGCGGTGGCGGAGAGGGAGACGATCGCGGTCGGCTTGCGGGCGATCGTGACGTCCCCGTTTGCGGCTTGCACCGTCACCGGGAACTGCGTGGCAGCACCACCGGATGTCGGGCGAGCCGGTGCGGAACTGGGCGCCGGAGTGCCCGAACTGCTACACGCGGCCAGAGACAGCGCCGCGACCGAGGCGATCACGCCCGCGAGGGCCCGTCGCGTATTGCTGAGCATGCTCATCCTCCATCGGCATCGCGGAGGACGAAGTGCGCCCGCTGCGACACCGGGAGGCGTCGAACGAACCGCCCTTCCTCCGAGGACTGGTTTCGCGGCGCAGAGCAGGCGTCCGGGCTCGCCCCCTCTAGGGGAGCAGTACCGTTGCGGGACAGCGCCGGGCTCTCACCGGTCTTCGCTGCACCTGCGTCATCCCGGGGCGCTCCCGGGACGCCGTCACCCTAGCAACGCCGGGCGATCAGCGCCGCCGTGAGCGCGGCGGCGACGGTCGTGGCGGCGCAGAGCCGGGTGGCTCGGCGGATGTCGTCGCGGCCCGGGGATGTCCCGTCGCCGAGCTGTGGGCGCTCCTCGACCCGGCCGGCATAGACGTTGCGGCCGCCCAGTCGCAGCCCTAGTGCGCCGGCATAGGCCGCCTCGGCGTATCCGGCGTTCGGGCTCGGGTGCCGGTGGCCGTCGCGGACGGCGACTCGCAGCGTCTGCGCGGGATGCCCGCTGACCAGTGCGACGAGCGCCGCGGTCAGCCGTGCCGGGACAAGGTTGGCGACGTCGTCCAGCCGGGCGGCGGCCCAGCCGAACCGTTCATACCGCGGGGTGCGGTGGCCGACCATCGCGTCGAGCGTGTTGACCGCCCGGTATCCGAGGAGTCCAGGCACCCCGGCAACCGCGCCCCAGAACAGCGGGGCGACGATCGCGTCGCTGGTGTTCTCCGCGACGGACTCGACGGTCGCCCGGGCGACGCCGTCCTCATCGAGGCACTTGGGGTCGCGGCCCACCAAGTGAGTCACCTGCTGCCGGGCCGCGTCAAGATCACCGCGGTCGAGATGGTGCCGCACCCGGTCCGCTTCGCGCCGTAACGACCGGCTGCCGAGTACGGCCCACGTCGCCACAGCGGTGGTCGCGGTCGCGCCGGGCAGGGCCGCGCCGAGTACAACGGCCGTCCCGACGCAGGCCGCGGTGAATGCCACGCCGCGCATCCGGCTGTCGGCGTACCAGCGGCGCTCCAGCGTGTCCGCCGCCACACCGAAGATCGCGACCGGGTGACCGCGGCGCGGATCCGGCGCCAGCGCGTCGAGGGCGGTGCCGATGAGCAGTCCGGCCGCGGTCGAGCGCACGCGTCGCACCTTATCGACACGGCCTAGGCTCGGCAGTCATGAGCTGGACCTGGCGACTCGAGGCGGCCGACGGAAGCCCGCTGAACACGCCGAGTTCGCCGCTGCACGCAAGCCAGTCCGATGCGGAGAGCTGGCTCGGCGAGAGCTGGCGTGATCTTGCCGCGCGGGGCGTCGTGCAGGTGAGTCTCTACGACGACGGCGAATTCGTGTACGGCCCGATGCCGCTCTCGGAGAGCTGATCGGCCGACTCACCGGAGCTACCATGGGCCGCACCGCCGTAGATGCGGAGGTCGCGATGGCCATCCTCGTCGTCGTACTCGTGCTGCTGACCTGCGTCGGCGTCTACTTGCTGGTGGGCGCGCGCACGGTCAAGCAGTACGAGCAGGGGCTCGTCTTCCGGCTGGGCCGGGTGCTGGAGCACACGCGCGGTCCGGGGCTGACGTTCGTCAAGCCGGGCATCGAACGGCTCCGCAAGGTCAACATGCAGATCGTCACGCTGCCGGTCCCCGGGCAGGACGGCATTACCCGCGACAACGTGACCGTCCGCGTCGACGCGGTGGTGTACTTCAACGTCGTCGACCCGATGCTGGCGATCATCCGCGTCCAGGACTATCGCTTCGCCGTGCTCCAGGTCGCGCAGACGTCGCTGCGCTCGGTGATCGGCAAGAGCGATCTGGACGATCTGCTCTCCAACCGGGAGCGGCTCAACCAGGGCCTGGAGCTGATGATCGACAGCCCGGCGCTGGACTGGGGGATCCACATCGACCGGGTCGAGATCAAGGACGTCGCGTTGCCCGAGGCGATGAAGCGGTCGATGTCCCGGCAGGCCGAGGCCGAACGCGAGCGGCGGGCTCGGGTCATCTCAGCGGAGGGGGAGCTGCAGGCGTCGCAGAAGCTCGCGGAGGCGGCGGCCGCGATGGCACAGGCGCCGGCGGCGCTCCAGCTGCGGCTGCTCGAAACGGTGGTGCAGGTGGCCGCGGAGAAGAACTCGACGGTGATTCTGCCGTTCCCGGTCGAGCTGCTGCGGTTCCTCGACGGACGGACCGAGCGCAACGATCTGGACGCTAATCGTGTCGATAACGGGTCCGGGCAGGCGCCGCAGTTACGGTGACACCGTGCGTACGGGCAGAAGCGTCGCCTGCGCTGCGGGCGCTGTCGCCGTTCTCGTTGCGGTGAGCAGCTGCAGCTCCGGCGGGTCGAACACGCAGCGAACAACGACGCCCACGGCGTCGACCGCCGGCAGCACGCAGCCCTCGAGCAGACCGGCATCGACGAGCGCGGCGCCGAAGCTGATGAAGAAGCTCTCCGGTAATTGCGACTCGCTGCTGCCACAGGTCGACGTCGAGGACACCATGGGAGTGCGCTTCGCGGGCAAGACCGCGTTCGTGGTGGGCGTGCCGGAGAAGAACATCGGCCGGCTCGGTTACCTCAACTGCCGCTACGGCATCAGCGCCGGTGCCGGCGCCGCACCGGACGCGGAGATCGGCGTCAGCCTGTACACCACGCCGCAACAGGCGCAGACACGGCTCGCCGGCACGATCGACGATTACCGCAGCCACGGGGCGACGCAGTCGCCGGCCACCGTGTCCGGGGTGGACGGGACGTTACTGGTCGGAGGCAGCGGCGCGGGCTACGACGTCCCGCTGCTCGTTGTCGCGTTCGGGCAGCGCACGGTCGCGGTGAGCGTTCTGGACAAGCTGCTGGCGCCGTCCAGGCGTGGCGCCGTCATGGCCAAGGTCGCCGCCCTCGCCCTCCAGAGAACAGCCCCCTAGCCGCAGCGCAAGCTACTCCGGACGCAACCGCGCGTGCGATGAGCGCTCGCGCGAAGAGCCCGCCGGCCGCCACGCGGCCCGCGCCGGAGGCGCGGAGTGGCGCGAGGCATCCGCCCCTCGGGGGCGGTGCCGGAGCGACACGCCCGGCGGTAGGTCAGCGATGAGCGCTCGCGCGAAGAGATGACATGCATCGGCGTGTGATCAAATGTCGTCGCCGACGCGGACCTGGGGGCCGGGCATCCTCCAGCGGCGTGGCATGTAGGCGCGGCTGCCGGCGTAGAAGCCGAGCGACCACGGTCCCTCCCGCACGTCGTCGAGCCGTGACACGGCGAGCGCGCGGATGCGGCGTCCAGCCAGATACCACTCAGCGACAATCACGATCAGTAACGCGAAGACGGCCATGTTCAGGTACGGGATGAAGTACCCGACGAGTAATAGCGGGAAAAGGATCAGCAGGTAGTTCGAGAACATCCGCCGGGAGTCGACCCAGTCTCGGGCAAGCTTGCGCACCGGACCCCGGTCCCGCTTGGGCAGCGCATCAGGGTCACCGCGCCGCAGCGCCTCTCGGTGGGCCTGCCCGCTGAGCTTGCCGGAAGAGCCGGTGGTGCGATTGCGAGACGCCTGCTGCTTCTGCCACTGCGCCGCCTCTTTGCGGCTGCGCGGCGCGCTGACCGGCCCACGCTGCGGCGTCGTGTCCCGCCGCTTCGGGGTGGGACGACCCTTGCCCATGACGACGTCGGACGTCGGCTCGTCGGGCGCGGACTCTGGCTCGGGAGCCACCGAGCGACGGCGTAACAGCTTCACGTCAATCGAGGGTAGTGGTGGCCTGCGGCAATGCGAGCATCCGATCGAGCGCGGTGCGCGCGTTCACGGCGACCGACTCCGCGACGGTGATCTGGTTGATCACGTCGCCGCGCGCCAGCGACTCGAGCGAGTGAACGAGGTGCGGCAGGTCGATGCGGTTCATCGTCGAGCAGTAGCAGACCGTTTTCTCGAGGAACACGATCTGCTTGTCCGGGTGGCGGTTGGCGAGGCGCCGCACCAGGTTCAGCTCGGTACCCACCGCCCAGGATGAACCGGGGGAGCCGGACTCTATCGTCTTGATGATGTACTCCGTCGATCCCACGTAATCGGCGCCGAGCACGACCTCGTGCCGGCACTCGGGATGCACCAGAACGTTGACGCCCGGGATGCGCGCGCGAACCTCGGCGACGTTCTCGGCGGTGAACCGCCCGTGCACCGAGCAGTGCCCGCGCCACAGGATCATCTTCGCGTCGCGCAGCTGCTGCGGCGTCAGTCCGCCGCCCGGCTTGTGCGGATCGAACAGCACGCAGTCGCCCAGCGACATCCCGAGCTGCAGCACGGCTGTATTCCGGCCGAGGTGCTGGTCGGGCAGGAACAGCACCTTGTCGCCTTGCCCGAACGCCCACCGCAGCGCCCGCTCGGCGTTCGACGATGTGCAGACCGCGCCGCCGTGTGCGCCGGTGAATCCCTTGATCGCCGCGGACGAGTTCATGTACGTGATCGGGACGGTCACGTCGGCGACGCCCACGTCCGTCAGCACATCCCAGGCCTCGAGCAATTGCTGCCCGGTCGCCATGTCGGCCATCGAGCAGCCGGCCGCCAGATCAGGCAGGACGACCTGCTGCCTGGCGGAGGTCAGGATGTCGGCGGACTCGGCCATGAAGTGCACGCCGCAGAACACGATGTAGTCGGCTTGGGGGCGGGCCGCTGCATCGCGGGCCAGCTTGAACGAGTCGCCGGTGACGTCGGCGAACTGGATCACCTCGTCGCGCTGGTAGTGGTGGCCCAACACGAACACGCGATCGCCCAGCGCCGCTTTGGCCGCCCGGGCGCGAGCGACCAGATCCGGATCTGACGCCGGCGGCAGATCGCCCGGACAGTCGACGCCACGCTCGGAGTCCGGGTCGCTGCCTCGTCCCAGGAGCAGCAGCGCCAATGGCGTAGCTTGCGGTTCGGTGAACGTCACACCACCAATCTACGTACTGCACACATGCGGGCGTGCTCCAATGTGGCCGCGCCCACGGTGAGAGGAACAGAGCGTGATTCTGCCGAAGGATGGCTGGGCACTGCTGCCGCTGCGCGGGTTCCTGGGCATCGTGTTCCTCTACGCCGGCATCTCCAAGATCGCCGACCGCCACTTCCTGGAGGGGACCTCGCCGACCTCGATCCATGCCCAGGTACTGGCGGTCAAGCGCGCCAGCCCGATCGGCGGGCTGCTAGGTCCAGTAGTCGACCATAGCTTCGCGTTCGGACTGTTCATGGCGTTTGCGGAGATCGCGGTAGGCCTCGGCGTGCTGCTCGGTCTGCTCACCCGGGTGGCTGCTGTCGGCGGCATGCTGATCGCGTTGTCGCTGTGGCTGACGGTCAGTTGGCAGGCCGAGCCGTGGTTCACCAGTGCGGACCTGGTGTACCTGTTCGCGTTCACGCCCCTGCTGCTGGCCGGCGCCGGCGAGTACTCCCTGGACGGCTGGCTGGCTCGTACTCGCGCGCGGCATCCCGGCGTCGCCGAGGATCAGACCCGCCGGGCACTGGTGATCGGCGGCTTGGCCCTGACCGGCGTTGCGCTCGGCGGCGTAGCCGCGGCGTTCCGGCGCTCGCCGGCGCCGAAGCGCTCCGCCGCTCCGCCGCCCACCGGGGCACTGACCAAGGCGTCCGACGTGCCGGTCGGCGGGGGCGCGCCGGTGCGCGATCCGAATACCGGGCACACTGACTGGGTGCTCCAGTTGAGCGCCGGGAAGTTCACGGCATTTGACGCGACCTGCCCGCACCAGGGCTGTGAGGTGAGCTTCGAGTCTGCGGCCACGGGATTCACCTGCCCGTGCCACGGCTCCCGGTTCGACGCGAACGGCAAGCTGCTCAACGGGCCCGCGACGACGGACCTCACGCAGGTCCCGGTGACGGTGGTGAGCGGCGAAGTCCGCGTCACCTGAGCGGCGCGGGTACGATTTGGAATAGCGGCCTGGCCCGGCCAGGTTGCCGTACCGTAGCTCTACGTCCGTCCACGACCGGGGAGCCTGATGAGCACCGAAACCACCACGATCGAGCAGTCCAGCACGGTCTCGCTGACCGACACGGCCGCGGTCAAGGTCCGCGCCTTGCTCGAACACGAAGGTCGCGACGACCTGCGGCTGCGCGTCGCCGTGCAGCCCGGCGGTTGCTCCGGCCTGCAGTACCAGCTGTTCTTCGACGAGCGGGTCCTCGACGGCGACGTCGACATCGACTCCCACGGAGTGCCGATCGTCGTCGACCGCATGAGCGCCCCGTACCTGGGCGGCGCCACGATCGATTTCACGGACACGATCGAGCAGCAGGGCTTCACCATCGACAACCCCAGCGCCACCGGCGGGTGTGCCTGCGGCAACTCTTTCTGCGGCTGATCCACGTGTGAGACGGCCGGCCCTTCGGGGCCGGCCGTTTCGTCTTCAGGAGATCGCCCGGTAGCGTGCTCTGTGAGCCGCGAGGAGCGCCCGCGCGAAGAGCAGCAGGAGGTCCCGTGCCCGTACTCGTCAGCGGTTCCATTGCGACCGATCACCTCATGCACTTTCCCGGCAAGTTCGGCGAGCAACTGCTCGCCGAGCACTTGGACCGGGTCTCACTGTCATTCCTCGTCGACGATCTGGTCGTACGGCGCGGTGGCGTGGCGCCCAACATCGCGTTCGGGATGGCCAAGCTGGGGGAGTCGCCGGTGCTGATCGGGGCCGCCGGGCACGATTTCGACGAGTACCGAGCCTGGCTGGAGCGCAACGGCGTCGACTGTGGGTCGGTGTATATCTCCACCGAGTGTCACACCGCCCGGTTCGTGTGCACCACCGACGAGGACATGTGCCAGATCGCGTCGTTCTACGCCGGTGCGATGAGCGAGGCCCGCAACATCGAGCTGGCGCCGGCCGTCGAACGCACCGGAGCCGAGCTGGTGCTGATCAGTGCCGATGACCCGCTCGCCATGACCCGCCACAGCGCAGAGTGCCGCGACCGCGGTTACCGCTTCGCGGCCGACCCGTCCCAGCAGATCGCGAGGATGTCCGGCGCGGAGCTCCGCGATCTCGTCGAAGGCGCCAGCCTGCTGTTCACCAACGACTACGAGAAGAGCCTGCTCGAGTCGAAGACCGGATACTCCGAGGCGGAGGTACTGGCTCGCGTCGGCGTCCAGGTCACCACGCTCGGAGCTAAGGGCGTCGAAATCCGCGGCCGCGATCTGCCCACGGTCCATGTGCCTGCGGCACGCGAGCGCGCGAAGGTCGATCCGACCGGAGTCGGCGATGGTTTCCGCGCCGGCTTCCTCGCTGCCCGGACGTGGGGGCTGTCGTGGGAGCGCGCCGCGCAGGTCGGCAGCCTGCTGGCGACTCTCGTCCTCGAGACGGTGGGCACCCAGGAGTACGAGCTGACCCGCGAGGGTTTCGCCACGCGGCTCGCCGAGTCCTACGGAGACGAGACCGCCGCCGAGGTGCTGCCGCACCTGACCGGCGTCGAGTAACCCGGCTGGTCAGCCGCGCTCAGCGCTACATACGGACCGGATACACCGGCTCTGGAACGTCGGGGCTGATCCGGTTCTCGACGAAGATCCCGTACCAGATCATGAACACGAGCAGGGTCCAGATCTTGCGCGAGTGGTCGATGCTGCCGTCGCGGTGCGCATCGAGCAGCCGGAGCGCGGCCTGCCGGTCGATGAAGGCATCCGCCTGCGAATCCACGATGATCGCCCGCGCCCACTCGTAAAGCTCGGCGCGCAGCCAGTGCCGGATCGGCACCGGGAAGCCGAGTTTCGCACGGTTGAGCACGTGCGGCGGCACGATGTCGGCGAGTGCCCGGCGCAGTGCGTACTTGGTGGTCTGCCGGGTGAGCTTCTCGCGGGTCGGAATGGAAGATGCGGTACGGAACACCTCGATGTCGAGGAACGGCACGCGAAGTTCCAGGGAGTTCGCCATCGTCATCTTGTCGGCCTTCACGAGGATGTCGCCGCGCAGCCACGTGAACAGGTCTATGTACTGCATTCTCGTGGTGTCGTCGAGGTGCGGGGTCGCGGCGTAGTGCGGCGTGGTCACGTCCATGTAGGACACCGCCGGGTCGTAGCCCCGGAACAGCCCCATCTCGTCCGGCCGGAAGATCCGTGCATTGCCGTAGTACCGCTCCTCGATTCCGATGGACGCCCTGCGCAAGAGATCCTTGCCGCGCATCCCGTCGGGCAGCGTGCCGCCCAGGCGGCCCAGACCCCGGCGTACGGGAAGTGGCAGGCGTTCCAGGGGACGCAGGCTGATCGGCTCGCGGTAGATCGTGTAGCCGCCGAACAGCTCGTCGGCGCCCTCGCCGGACAGCACCACCTTCACGTGCTTGCGCGCTTCGCGGGCGATGAGGTACAGCGGCACCAGCGCCGGGTCGGCGACCGGATCGTCCAGGTACCACACGATCAGCGGCAGGGTGTTCATCATCTCGGCCGGCGTGACCACCTTGGTGATGTGCTCGACGCCGATAGCTGCGGCCGACTCCGCCGCAACGTCGATCTCGGAGTACCCCTCGCGTTCGAAGCCCGTGGTGAACGTCAGCAGATTGGGGTTGTGGCGTTTGGCCAGCGCCGCGATGGCCGTCGAGTCGATACCGCCGGAGAGGAACGACCCGACGGTGACATCGGCGCGCATGTGCTTCTCGACGGAGTCCTCGAGCACATCGGTGATCTCGCGGTACAGCCGGGTCGCATCGTCCACGCGCCGGATAACGAAATCGGGGTGAAAGTAGCGCCGGAAGGCCGGCGTCTCTCCGCTGCGCATCGTGAAACACGTGCCGGACTCGACCCGGCGGATCTGGCGGTGCATCGATGCCGGCTCCGGCACGTACTGCAAAGTCAGGTAGTGCTGTAGCGCGATGCTGTCGACGTCGGCGGTACGCGCGACGCGCAGCAGCGACTTCTTCTCGCTGGCGAAGAACGTGCCTCGTTCATCAGCATAGCTGTACAACGGCTTGATGCCGAACCAGTCACGGGCACCGAAGAGCACCCGCTCCTGGGCGTCCCAGATCAGGAAGGCGAACATGCCGCGCAGCTCACGGACGACGTCTTCGCCGAGGTAGTGGTAACCGGCGACGACGGCTTCACCGTCGCCGTCGGTCTCGAAGCGCGCCCCGAACTCGCGGGTCAGCCGCTCGCGCAACTCGAGGTAGTTGTAGATCTCACCGTTGAAGATCAGGTGGTAGCGGCCGTTCAGGTAGGGCAGCGGCTGATGTGACCGGTCGATGTCGATGATCGACAGACGGCGGAACCCGATCGCGACGTCGTCGTCCGCCCACACGCCGCCCTCATCCGGGCCGCGGTGCCGCATGCACGCGAGTGAGTCCTCGATGTCCGCCTTGACGCTGCCCGCGTCGCCGTTCGCCGACAGGAAGCCGATCAGACCGCACACGCCGACCAGGCTAGTGGAGGCGACGCACCGTGTAGGCCGGTGTGCCGTCGGCGGCGCGCGACGCGCCGGCGTACTCATGGCCGCGCATCCGGCACCAGGCGAGGATGTCCGGCCCTGCCGCAGGGTCGTCGGCCTCGACCGTGATGGTCTCGCCGACGGCCACCTCCCCGATGTGCTTTGCCAGGTCGAGGATCGGCAGCGGGCAGCGCCGCCCCCGGCAATCCAACCTCATGGCGCCCCGATCTCGGCGCGGACGTCAGCGACCACATCGGGCAGTACGCGTAGGAACTCGTCGATCTCGGCCTGCGTCGTCGCGTGGTGCAGCGACACGCGCACGTTGCCCGACGTCAGCGCGCCCATCGCCACCAGCACGTGCGACGGCTGCAGCGTGGACGACGTGCACGACGAGCCGGACGAGACCGCGAACCCGCGACGATCCAGGGCGGTGAGCAACGCCTCACCGTCCACGTACAGACACGAGAACGTCACAATGTGCGGCAGCCTGTCGACCGGGTCGCCCAGCACCTCCACGTCCGGCACGGTGGCCGCGACGGTCGTCCGGATCTGATCGATCAGCTTCGACAGCCGGGCCGCCTCGGCCGCCTGGGCGGCGCACGCCGCCCGCAGCGCCGCGGCAGCCGCCACGATCGCCGGGACATTCGGCGTGCCCGGCACCCGGCCGCCCTCGCGGTCGTCGGCCGGATAGGGGGAGCGCCAGCGCGTGCCCGCTCGCACGCAGAGCGCACCGACCCCGGGCGGCC
>JBKPQY010000267.1:0-6250 GCA_046734315.1 Actinomycetota bacterium
CTTGCCACCGGTTCCGACACTGCCGGCGGAGCTGGCCGCCGCCGCGTGCGCCCTCGATGCGGCCGTGCACGCCTGGGACATCGCCGTGGCGACCGGTCAGGGCGCGCCGCTGCGCCCGGAGCTGGCCGCGCAGTTGCTGCCGGCAGCCCGGACCGTCGCCGAGCCGCTGCGCGGCTTCGCGTACGGCCCGGCTGTGCCGGAGCAAGCCGGCGACGACGCCACAGCCGCGCTGCTGCGCTACCTCGGCCGCGACCCCAACTGGACTGCCTGACCGAGCACCCAGTCGGGGCCGAGCCGTGCCACGTCGGCGTGCCAGCCCAGTTCGGCGAGCAGCGGCACGAGGCGCTCGGGGTCGACGTACCGCTTGACGACCCGGTGCGTCGAGCCGTCGGACAGCGTGCGCTCCACGACGCCATCGGCCAGCCACCGCTCCTTGCCGGCGCCGGCGACATGCTCGTCGACGAAGACCGCCTTTCCGCCGTCCACCAGGCAGTCGGCGACGAGCGTCCAGAAGTCGGTGAACCCCGACTCCGGCACATGCGAGAGCCAGAACCCGAAGAAGACGACGTCGTAGCGACGCGGCGGCCGCCAGCCGAGAATGTCGGCCACGACGAACGTGGCGGCCGGCGCCCGCGACCGAGCAAGCTCGATCATCTCCGGGGCCGCGTCCACGGCGGTGAGCGTCCGTGACCGCGCAGCCAGCAACTGCGTCCACACGCCGGTACCGCACGCCAACTCGAGCGCGTCACGGCCCGCCGGCACGGCCTCGATCACCGGGCGCATGAGGGACGCCGAGACCGGATATGCGCCCTGCTCGTACTCCGGTGCCCGGGCACGGTAGTAGGCAATCTGCTCCCCGATCAGGTTCATCAGTGCAGCCTGGCACGATGTCCCGGTGAACCTGCCCGACTCGGCGCGTCCCCGCCCCCAGCCGACGAGTGCGTCGTACGCAATTACCGTCCGGCTGTACGCGGCGCCCTCGGCGACCGCAGTTGGCCGGATCGCCACCGCGGTGGGTGCCGCCGGTGGATTGGTCACCGCCATCGACGTCAGCGAATCGCGGCATGACCGGATCACCGTCGATGTGACCTGCTCGGCGGCGAACGGCGAGCACGCGCAGGAGCTCGTCGAGGCTATCGAGGCGGTCGACGGCGTCGAGGTGCACCGGGTCAGCGACCGGACGTTCCTGCTGCACCTGGGTGGGAAGATCTCCGTCGAGTCACGGGTCTCCCTCAAGACACGCGACGACCTGTCCATGGCGTACACGCCGGGGGTCGGGCGGGTCTCCCTCGCAATCGCCAGGAACCCCGAGGACGTCACGCGGCTGACGATCAAGGGCAACTCCGTCGCAGTTGTCACAGACGGTTCGGCCGTGCTGGGGCTGGGCAACATCGGCCCGGGCGCCGCCTTGCCGGTGATGGAGGGCAAGGCGGCGCTTTTCAAGCGATTCGCCGGTATCGACGCGTGGCCGATCTGCCTCGACACGCAGGACACGGACGAGATCGTGGCCACCGTCAGGCACATCGCCCCCGGGTTCGGCGGCATCAACCTCGAGGACATCTCGGCGCCGCGTTGCTTCGAGGTCGAGCGTCGGCTGCGCGCCGAGCTTTCCATCCCCGTCTTCCACGACGACCAGCACGGCACCGCGATCGTCGTGCTGGCGGCGCTGCGGAACGCGGTGCGGTGTGTGTCGAAATCGCTCGATGACGCTCGGGTGGTGATCGCCGGCGGCGGCGCGGCCGGCACCGCGATCGTGAACCTGCTGCTCGCCGCCGGCGTCAAGCACGTGCTGGTGTGGGACCGAGAGGGCATCCTCGCCGCGTCCGACCCACGCCTGAACGACGCGAAGCGCGCGCTGGCCGAGCGCACCAACCCTGCCGGGCTCACCGGCGACCTGCACGACGCGGTGCGCGACGCCGACGTGTTCATCGGGGTGAGCGCGCCGGGCGTCATGGACTCGGCGTGGATCGCCGACATGGCGCGCGACGCGGTGGTGTTCGCGCTGGCGAATCCCGACCCAGAGGTGGATGTCGACGCCGCGCAGCATCTTGCCGCAGTCCTGGCGACCGGGCGCAGTGACTACCCGAACCAGATCAACAACGCATTGGCCTTCCCGGGCGTGTTCCGCGGACTGCTCGACGCACGCGCTCACAAGGTCACCACCGCGATGTTGTTGCGCGCCGCCGAGGCGTTGGCCGACTGCGTCAGCGACGAGCAGCTGAACGCCACCTACATCGTGCCGAGTGTGTTCGACCCGCACGTCCCGGCCGCCGTGGCAGCCGCGGTCCGTGACGCAGCCCGATCCTGAGGAGTTCGAGTGGCAGAGGTAGTGCTGTTCCACCACGCGCAGGGACTGACCGCGGGGGTTGCCGCGTTTGCCGACGGGCTGCGCCGCGGGGGGCACACCGTGCACACCCCCGACCTGTTCGACGGACGCACGTTCCCCAGCATCGACGAGGGGATGGCTTACGCTCAGGAGATCGGTTTCCCCGACGGGGTGATCGACCGCGGCGACAGGGCGGTCGCGGACTTGCCGCCCGGGCTCGTGTACGCCGGCTTCTCGCTCGGCGTACTCCCTGCCCAGAAGCTGGCGCAGACACGGTCCGGGGCGCGTGGTGCGTTGCTGTGTTACTCATGCGTCCCGGTATCGGCGTTCGGCTCCGCCTGGCCGGTCGGCGTCCCGGTCCAGGTCCACGGCATGGATCGCGACCCTGTCTTCGTCGACGAGGGCGACCTCGACGCCGCTCGTGAACTCGTTGCCGAGGCGGATGACGGCGAGCTATTCCTCTACCCCGGCGACCAGCACTACTTCGCGGACAATTCGCTGCCGTCGTACGACGCGGACGCGACAGCGCTGATGACCCAGCGCATGCTGGCCTTTCTCGCCGCGCGCTAGGGCAGCAGCTCGCGCGCGGCAGCGAGGAAGCGGTCGTTCTCGCTCGGTGTGCCGATCGTGACCCGGGAGCCGAATCCGTCGAACGGCCGGACGATCACCTTCCGTTCGGCACAGCCGTCCGCCCATGCCACGGTGTCGGCGCCCATCGGAACCCATACGAAGTTGGCCTGCGTCGCTGGCACGTCGTAGCCCATAGCGACCAGCTCGGAAGCGACGCGATCGCGTTCGATCACGATGTCCTTGACCCGTGCCATGAGCTGCGACTCGGCCTCCGGTTCGAGGCTGGCGAGTGCGGCTTGCTGGGCGAGCGCGGTCACCGCGAACGGACTCTGCGTCTGGCGCAGCGCCCTGGGCACCTCGGGGTTGCCGGAGACGCCGTAGCCGACGCGCAGTCCGGCCAGCCCGTACGCCTTACTGAACGTGCGCAGCACGATCACGTTCGGGAAGTCGTCGAGCAGGGTCAGCGCGTCGGGCACCCGCGCGTCGGTGACGAACTCGTGGTACGCCTCGTCGATCACCACGACGACGTCGTCGGGCACTGCGGAAAGGAAGCGGACCAGGTCGTCGCGGTACACGGCGGTACTGGTCGGATTGTTCGGGTTGCAGACGAAGACCAGGCGCGTGCGGTCGGTCAGGTGTGCGGCCATCGCCTCGAGGTCGTGGACGTGATCGCGCAGCGGCACCGCAACTGGATCGGCCCCCGAGATAGCGGTGACGATCGGGTACGCCTCGAAGGCCCGCCACGCGTAGAGCACCTCGTCGCCCGGCTGCGCAACGGCGGCACCGAGCTGGTAGCACAGCGACACCGACCCGCAGCCCACCACCACGTGCGCCGGATCGACGCCGTGACGGGCGGCCAGCGCCGCGGACAGCTCGCTGCACCAGTTGTCCGGGTAACGGTTCGCCGTCTCGGCTGCCAGCCCGATGCGCTTCAGGACGTAGGGGAGCGGCGGCAGCGGCGTCTCGTTGCTGGCCAGCTTGATGGCGCCCTGAACCGTACGCCCCGGTACGTATCCGGGCAGGGTGGCCATCGCCTCACGCAGCCGTACGGTCATGCGTCCACCTTTCCCGATCGCGCAAGAATCACTCGCCTCAGACTAGGATTTCTTGCGCAATCGGTAGCTTCTCACAGGTTGCCGCGGCGCTCCTGCTCGCGCTCGATCGCCTCGAACAGCGCCTTGAAGTTGCCCTTGCCGAAGCCGAGCGACCCGTGTCGCTCGATCAGCTCGAAGAACACGGTCGGACGGTCGGCAATAGGCTTCGTGAAGATCTGCAACAGGTAGCCGTCCTCGTCCCGATCGACAAGAATCCGCCGGGCCTTGAGCTCCTCGATCGGTACCCGCACGGCGCCGATGCGGGCGCGCAGCTCGAGGTCGTCGTAGTACGAGTCCGGGGTGTCCAGGAATTCCACGCCCCGGGCGCGCATCTCGTCGGCGGTGCGCAGGATGTCGTTCGTGGCGAGCGCAATGTGCTGGCAGCCCGGGCCGCCGTAGAACTCGAGGTACTCGTCGATCTGCGACTTGCGCTTGCCGGCCGCCGGCTCGTTGAGCGGGAACTTCACCCGGTGGTTTCCGTTCGCGACCACCTTGGACATCAGCGCCGAGTAATCGGTGGCGATGTCGTCGCCCACGAACTCGGCCATGTTCACGAAACCCATGACCCGGTTGTAGAAGCTCACCCAGTCGTCCATGCGGCCGAGTTCGACGTTGCCCACGCAGTGGTCGACGGCCTGGAACAACCGGGGGCCCGGCTCGGGCGCGGAGGCGGCGACGTAGCCCGGCAGGTAGACACCCCGATACCGCGCGCGGTCGACGAGGGTGTGCCGGGTGTCACCGTAGGTTGCGAGCGCCGCGACACGGACCGTGCCGTGTTCGTCGCTGATGTCGTGCGGCTCATCCAGGATCGTGGCACCCTCGGCTCGCGCGCGGGCGATGCACTTGTCGACGTCGGGCACTTCGAGGGCGATGTCGACGACACCATCACCGTGCCTGCGGTGGTGGTCGAGGTACGGCGAAGACGGCGAGACGCCTCCGACGACCACGAACCGGGCAGAGCCTGCGCGCAGCACGAACGCCTTGTGATCACGGTTGCCTGTCTCCGGGCCGCTGTATCCGACGAGCCGCATGCCGAACGCGGTCCGGTAGAAGTGGGCACTCTGCGTGGCGTTGCCGCTCACGAACACGACGGCGTCCAGCGCGGTGACCGGGAACGGGTCGGCGGACGCGTCGTAGTCGACCAGGCCGACGAGTTGCTTGAGCCGCTCGGCGGTGAGGTCGGCCGCACGCTCCTCAGGGGTCAGTTCGACGGACGTCATGAGCTCACCCTGCGACGGTGACCCAGCCAGCGCAAGTATGCAGATCTGAACCCTGCATAGTGCACAGCATGTCCACCGGTACGACAGTCCCACTGAGCAATCTGTCTAGGGCGGGAGCCGACGCTGTAAAGGTCGCTTGACACATCCTCGCGATGTCAAGCATGCTTTACATTGTGCGCAATGATGTCCGGCAGCTGCGGCAGGACGCCGGCCTCTCGCAGGCCACGTTCGGCCACGCGCTAGGCGTCTCCCGGCAGACCGTGATCGCGATCGAGAACGGCCGTTACGACCCCTCCCTACGGCTGGCAATCCTGATCGCCAGGCATTTCGGCACGAAGGTGGAGGAGATCTTCCATGTCGACGATGCATGAGACCGAGCGGCCCAAAGGCCGCTGGCTCGTCTTCGGCACCTGCGTCGCGGCGGGTCTGGCCTACCTCGGCATCGGGCTCGCGCGCGGCCAGACCGGCCTGGCGATCGGCGGGCCGCCGGTCATGCTCGGCTACGGCGTGCTGCTGCTCCTCTTCGGGCGACGCCACGAGATCGTCGGCCTGCTTGCCGGCAACGGCTCGGACGAGCGACGGGCACAGATCCAGTTGCGTGTGAGCGCTGCCACCGCGCACGTTCTGATCCTGGTGCTGGTCGGCGGCGCGCTGTGGACGCTTGCCACCGGATCGCGCTACACGGGGGTGTTCACCGGGCTGTGCGCGGTGAGCGGGCTCTGCTACCTGGCAGCGACAGCGTGGTTCGCGCGCCGAGGCTGACTCCCGTCACCTGGAGAAGACGACATCGGCCAGTCGGTCCACTTGCTCGAGCGACGCGACCGTCGGGTCGAGGTACACCTCGGTGAAGCCGGCCTCCTCGAACGCGCGGAGCGTGTCGCGGATCGCTGTCTCCGAACGCAGCGCGCCCTCTGCGATCATGTCCGCGTAGCCGCCGAGGAAGCCGTAGTAGTGGTGTAGATATCGGCGCGAGGCGTCGTCCGCGCCCAGCGAGAAGTAGTTCAGGGCGGCGATCCGCGGCTCGCCGGCACGTCCCGCCT
>JBKPQY010000268.1:0-13493 GCA_046734315.1 Actinomycetota bacterium
GGGCCGAGGCGCACCACGCGCCGGGCTGGTACGACATCATCCACTCGCATTACTGGCTATCCGGACAGGTGGGCTGGCTGGCCCGCGACCGCTGGGGCGTGCCGCTTGTGCACAGCGCGCACACGCTCAGCAAGGTCAAGAACGCCGCGCTGGCAGACGGCGATGTGCCGGAGCCGCTCGTCCGCGCGGCAGGCGAGCAGCAGGTCGTTGCCGAGGCCGATCGGCTTGTCGCATCCACCGAACAGGAGCGCGACGAGCTTGTCACGGACTACGGCGCCGACCCTGGGCGGATCGACGTGGTGCCGCCCGGCGTCGACCTGGCCACCTTCACGCCGGGTGTCGCCGATCGGGCAAAGCTCGGCATCCCAGGCGACGCCCGGGTGCTGCTCTTCGCGGGGCGCCTCCAGCCGCTCAAGGCCCCGGACCTCCTGTTGCGCGCCCTCGCCCTGCTGCGCGCACAAGAGCCTCGCGCCTACGCCGTCATTGTCGGCGCGCCGAGCGGAACCGACCCGGACTGGCTGCCCGGGCTTGCCAGGCACCTTGGCGTCCCGGCGAAGTTCGTGCCGCCGGTCGGGCGAGCCGAGCTCGCCGCGTACTACCGGGCGGCCGACCTGACCGTGGTGCCCAGCTACAACGAGTCGTTCGGGCTCGGCCCCCACGAGTCGCTGGCGGGTGGGACGCCCGTGGTCGCGGCCGCCGTGGGCGGGCTGCCGACCGCCGTGGGCCAGGCGGGCATCCTGGTCGAGGGACACGACCCCGAGGTATGGGCCGGCGTGCTCGCCCGGGCCCTGCGTCATCCGCCCGACCCCACCGCGGCACGCCGCCAGGCCAGCCGGTTCTCCTGGGACAGAACTACCGCGGGACTGCTGAAGTCGTATCGGGACGCGCTGGCGAACTTCCACATGGCGGCGGCCTCATGACCCCGGCGGAGAGCGTTGAGGCGATTCTGCGCGAATCCGGACTGGAGTACGAGCGGCTCAGTGGTCAGCAGTTCGTCGTGAACCTGCCGGGCACGCGCCGGCTCAAGACCGCATGCTGGCTGACCATCGGCGAACACGCCATGTCCATCGAGGCATTCGTGATGCGCGGGCCGGATGAGAACGCCGCGCAGGTCTATCGCTACCTGCTCGAGCACAACGCACGGATGTACGCGGTCGCGTGGTCGATCGACGACTCGGGCGATGTGTACCTGACCGGCAAGCTGCCGCTCGCTGCCGTGACGCCCGAGGAGATCGACCGGGTGCTGGGCGCCGTCCTCGAGTACGCCGACGGCTCCTTCAACGCCCTCCTCCAGCTCGGGTTCGGGTCGTCGATCCGGCGGGAATGGGCGTGGCGGGTAAAGAACAACGAGTCGCTGGCCAACCTGGCCGCGTTCGAGGCGTTCGCCAAGGGCGAATAGTTTCGAAACGCTTGCGTAGCGGATTGCGTTGCGCTACGGTCGCGTATCGAAACGCATCCGTAGCGGAACTTCGGGAGCCCTTCGTGGACGAGAAGACGATTCACCAGCGCCGGTGGTGGATCCTGAGCGTGCTGGTGATCTGCCTGCTCGTCGTGATCCTCGACAACACCATCCTGAACGTCGCGCTGAAGACGGTGCAGGAGGATCTCGACGCGTCCCAGAGCCAGATGCAATGGGCGGTCGACAGCTATGCACTCGTCTTCGCCGGGCTACTGATCACCTGGGGCGTGCTGGGCGACCGGTTGGGTCGCAAGAAGGTGCTGCTGTTCGGTATGGCTGCGTTCGGCGTGACGTCGGCGTTGTGCTCGTTCGCGGGTTCGCCGGGCACGCTGATCGCGTTCCGGGCGCTGATGGGCATCGGCGCGGCGGCCGTCCAGCCGCAGACGCTCTCGATCATCCAGAACGTCTTCGAGCCGAAAGAGCGTGCCAAGGCGATCGGTATCTGGGCCGGCGCCTCGGGCATGGCGATTGCCCTGGGCCCTATCGCCGGCGGTCTGCTGTTGAAGTACTTCTGGTGGGGCTCGATCTTCCTGGTCAACGTGCCGATCGTGATCGTGGGCCTCGTCGCGATCGCAGCCCTGGTGCCCGAGTCGAGCAACCCGCGGCCGGGGCGGCTCGACCCGGTGGGCGTGCTGTTGTCGATCGTCGCGCTGGTGGTCCTGGTGTACGGCGTGATCCAGGGCGGCAACACGAACAACTGGGTGGGTTGGAACACGCTCGGGGCGATCGTCTTGGGCCTCGCGCTGTTGGGGCTGTTCGTCGTCATGCAGGCGCGGAGCGATCACCCGACGATCGACGTGCATCTGTTCCGCAACCGGCGCTTCTCAGCCGGCGTCGCGGCGATCGGTGTGACGTTCCTGGTCATGACGGGCTCGACGTTCTACCTGGCGTACTTCATGCAGGCGGTGCGCGGCTACACAGCGCTGGCTGCGGGCGTCGCGATCGTCGCTGTCGCCGTCGCGGTGATGGTGGCCGCTCCGCTGTCGGCGCGGCTCTCGGAGCGGTTCGGGCCGCGGGTGGTCACAGCTACCGGGCTCGTGCTCACGTCGTTGGGTATCGCGTCGTACGGCCTGGCCACCCGCACCATGCCGCAGTGGGTGATCGAGATCCAGATGGCCACTTTCGGTGCCGGCCTGGGCTTGGTCATGACGCCGGCCACCAACTCGATCATGAGCGCGGTGCCCCGGGAGAAGGCCGGCGCCGGGTCCGCGGTCAACAACACGGTACGGCAGGTGGCCGCCGCGCTGGGCGTCGCGATCCTCGGCTCGCTGCTGGCGGTCGCGTTCCGCAGCCACCTCGGCTCGGACGCCCCGGCCCGGCTGGCGGCGCAGCTCGACCAGCCTGCGGCAGCCGTCGCGACGCTACCGGCCGACGCGCAGGTCTCCGCCCAGGTCAAGAGCGACGCGAGCGAGTCCATCGGCGGCGCGCTCGAGTTCGTCGGCAAGGCCACCGGTGCGCTTGAACAGCGGGCCGGCGCGGCCGGAGTCAGCGCCACGCCCGCGCAGCGTGAGCAGGCTCAGGCAGCCATCGGTGAGTTCGTCGACCACTCGAAGAACGCCTTCATGTCGGCGATGCAGTACACGTCGGTGGTGTCCGGGGCGATCGGGCTCGTCGGAGCGATCGCCGCCTTCATCTTCCTGCCCGGCCGCCGCGAGCACGCCGACCTCAGTCCCGAGACGATTCCGGCGTCCGGCGAGCCGGCGATGGCGCACTGATGAGCACCGGTACCGAACGACGTCCGGGCCGGCCGCGCAGCCCTGCCGCGGATGAGGCGATCCTCGACGCGACCGTAGACCTGCTCGCGGAGCAGGGCTTCCTCGGGCTGAGCGTCGAGGCCGTGGCAGCCCGGGCCGGGGTCGCGAAGACGACGATCTACCGGCGCTGGCCGACGAAGGACGACCTGCTGACGGACGCGGTCGCCTGCATCAAGGGCTCACATTCCGACCCGCCGGGCGAGTCGGTGCGCGACGATCTGATCTTCATGCTGAGCCGAATGCGCGACGCGTGGTTCAAGGGGCGGTTCGGTCGTCTCATGGCGCGGCTCGCCGCCGACGGGCTGGAGCGCCCAGACCTGTACCGGCAGGGCAGGGAGCGGTTCGTTGCGCCCAGGCGCGCGGCGATGCGACGGGTGATCGAACGGGGAATCGCTGAGGGCGGCATCCGGGGCGACGTCGACCCGGAGTGGGTCATCAGTCTGCTGGTCTCGCCGATCATCAGCGCGGCGCTGACGCACCAGGACGCCCTGTCGAGACGGCAGATCGATTTCATCGTGGACACGGTGCTGGCGGGATTGCACCCGGAGGGTAGAAGGACTTAATGAAAGGGTAGACTTCTACCGTGAGCCTGAACATCAAGAACGAGCGCGTTCACGAACTCGCGCGGCGAGCGGCGAGTCGCACCGGTAAGTCGCAAACCAGCGTGATCGAAGAGGCATTGCGCCGTTACCTCGACGAACTGGAAGACAGCGAGTCCGACGAGCAGCGCTGGCAGCGTGTTGATCAAATTCTCGGGGAGATGCACGCTCGTCTTGCCGCGACTCCGGGTGGGTTGGACCTCGGCACCGACTTCCTCTACGACGAGAACGGTCTCCCCGCATGATCGTCGATACATCGGCGCTCGTGGCCGTGATCCGCGACGAAGGCGACGCGGCTGAATTCGTCAGTGCCGTCCGGCGAGCGCATCGCTCGCGCATATCAGCAGGCAACTATCTCGAGGCCGGCATCGTGATCGACCGCAAGCGCGACGCCGCGGCCTCTCGCCAACTGGATACGCTCCTGTCCGCGATGCGGATAGAGGTCGCCGCTGTCACTCCAGCACAGGCAGGGATTGCCCGGCAGGCATATCGCGACTTCGGCAGAGCATCGGGACATCCGGCCCGGCTCAATTTCGGCGACTGCTTCGCCTACGCGCTTGCGATCGACACAGATGAACCACTGCTCTTCAAGGGCGACGACTTCGCGCACACCGACGTCCGGGTCGCCGATCGGTGACTGGCAGGATGGCGTGCGTGACTGCGACGCTGGTGCTACTTCGCCATGGCGAGAGCGACTGGAACCAGAAGAACCTGTTCACCGGCTGGGTGGACGTCGATCTCACCGCGGCCGGCGAGGCGGAGGCGCGCCGGGCCGGTGAGCTGCTCGTGTCGCACCGCTTGCTGCCGGACGTCGTGCACACGTCGCTGCTCCGGCGTGGGATACGCTCCGCCGATCTGTGCCTCGACGCCGCCGAGCGGCACTGGATCCCGGTGCGCCGTTCCTGGCGGTTGAACGAGCGGCACTACGGCGCCCTGCAGGGCAAGGACAAGGCAGCGGTACGCACACAGTTCGGTGACGAGCAGTTCATGCTGTGGCGCCGCTCGTACGACGTTCCACCTCCGCCGTTGCCCGACGACGACGAGCACAGCCAGGTCGGAGACCCGCGTTACGCCGACCTGCTGGAATCGGTACCCCGTACCGAGTGCCTTGCCGACGTGGTGGCCCGGCTGTTGCCGTACTGGTACGACGCGATCGTGCCCGACCTGCGCCACGGCACCGTCCTGATCGCGGCGCACGGCAACTCGCTGCGTGCGATGGTCAAACACCTCGACGGGCTCTCGGACGACGCCGTGGTGTCGCTGAACATCCCGACGGGGATCCCGCTGCGCTACGACCTTGACCCGGTGACGCTGCGCCCGACGCATCCAGCGGAGTACCTCGATCCCGAGGCGGCCGCGGAGGCGATTCAGGCGGTGGCCAACCAGGGCCGCTGAGCGCTCGCGCGAACGCTCGTCACACGCTGCGGTGCAGTGGCTCGGGATGCTGTCCGGTGACGATGAACACGATCCGCTGTGCGACTGACACCGCGTGGTCGGCATACCGCTCGTAGTAGCGGCCGATCAGGGTCATGTCGATGGCGGCCTCGAGGCTGTGCGACCAATGCGGAGCCAGCAGCAGCGTGAACAGCTTGCGGTGCAGCGCGTCCATCGAGTCGTCCTCGGCCTCCACCGCCTCGGCCAGCTCGACGTCACGTCCCTCGATGACCTGTTGGACCTTGTCGACGAGCGACAGCGCGACGGTGCCCATCTGGGAGATGACGTCCCGCAGCTCCGGCGGGGTGGCGACCTCGGGAAAGCGCATCCGCGCGACCTTCGCGATGTGCCGCGCCAGGTCGCCCATTCGCTCCAGGTCGGCGGCTACGTGCAGCGTCGTGACCAGCACGCGCAGGTCCGTCGCCACCGGCTGCTGACGGGCGATCATCTGGAATGAGCGCTCTTCGAGCTGCTCGCGTAACGCGTCGATCCGCGGATCGTCGGATATCACCCGCTCTGCCCCGGAGAGATCGCCGTCGAGCAGGGCGTTGGTGGCGCGCTCCATCGCCGCGCGCACCAGCTGGGTCATGGCTACGAGCGACTTGCCGATGTCGTCGAGCTCGTCGTGATAGATGTCACGCATGCTCGAAGCGTAGTTACACAGCGGCGACCTTGGTTGTCGGGAGGTTAACGCAGGGCGGCCGGCCCGTGAACTCCACGCCGGAGCACCCGGCTCGCCGGGCAGCGCATCCTAGCGCCCGTACCATCGCGTGTGTGGCGGTTATTGCCGGCTGCGCGATCGCGGTCGCGCTTCTGCTCGGCGCGGCGATCGGTTGGTGGGTCGCCCGTCGCAGGGCACTGCCCGCGAGCCCCCCGCCGCCGCCCAAATACCGTTCGACGCTGCCGGACCAGCTGATCGAAGTACTCGGCCACGGTGTGGTCGTGGTCGGCCGCGACGAACGGGTCATGCTGGTCAATCCGGCGGCACGGGCCATGGGTGTGCTGTCGGGTGACCATATCGCCTTCGACGAGCTGAGCCGCCTGGTGCGGACGGCTACCGACCGTGGAGTGCCCGTTCACGGGGCCGTCGACCTGCCGATGGGCCGCCTGGGCCGCGAGCCTATCGCCCTGTCGGTAACCGCGGTGCCGCTGCCGGACGTACACGACGATCAGCGCATCGGGGCGCTGGCCCTCCTGCTCGACGACGTGACCGAGGTGCGGCGCCTCGAGGCGGTGCGCCGCGACTTCGTCGCCAACGTCTCGCACGAGCTGAAGACGCCGGTCGGCGCCCTGACCTTGCTGGCTGAGGCAGTACTGGACGCCGCCGACGATTCCGAGGCGGTCCAGCGCTTTGCCGGCCGGATGCAGCACGAGAGCGCACGGCTCGGCAGGCTGGTGCGGGAGCTGATCGAACTGTCCCGGCTGCAGGGCGCGGAGCCGCTGCCGGGCAACGACAGGGTCCTGGTGAGTGCGCTGCTCGGCGAGGCCCAGGACCGCACCCGGCTCGCCGCCGAGAAGGCCGGTATCAGCGTCGTGGTTCGCTACGCCGACGACCTGGTCGTGCGCGGTAACGAGACCCAGCTCACCATGGCCATCACCAACCTGGTCGACAACGCCATCGCCTACAGCCCGCGGGGTACTCGGGTGGCCGTCAGCGCGCGGGCAGCCGACGGCCACGTCGACATCTCGGTGAGCGACCAGGGAATCGGCATCGCCGAGACCGAGCTGCCCCGGGTATTCGAGCGGTTCTACCGAGTGGATCAAGCGCGGTCGCGGGCCACCGGCGGCACCGGGCTGGGCCTCGCAATCGTGAAGCACGTGGCTAACAACCACGGCGGCAGCGTCTCGGTGTGGAGCGTTCCTGGTGCTGGCTCTACATTCACCATTCGGTTGCCTGCCGTTCACCGGACCCAGGCATCGTCCGAGCGGGAGGCTCTGGCGAGGGAGGCCGTGTGAGCTTGAGCAAGGTGCAGCGGTGACCCGCGTACTGGTCGTCGAGGACGAGGAGTCCTTCTCGGACGCGCTGTCGTACATGTTGCGGCGCGAGGGTTACGAGGTTGCCGTCGCGGCAACCGGCCCGGAGGCGCTGGCGCTCTACGACCGCAGCGGCGCCGATCTCGTGCTGCTCGACCTGATGCTGCCGGGGCTGTCCGGGACCGAGGTGTGCCGATCACTGCGGCAACGCTCGAACGTCCCGATCATCATCGTCACTGCGCGGGACAGCGAGGTCGACAAGGTCGTCGGACTCGAACTTGGCGCGGACGACTATGTCACCAAACCGTTCTCGTCACGTGAGCTGGTCGCCCGGATCCGCGCGGTGCTGCGCCGCGGCGGCGACACAGACGACCTGGTGGCCAGCGCCCTCGAGGCGGGGCCGGTCCGCATGGACGTCGAGCGGCACACCGTCGCCGTCGACGGCGAGACCGTCTCCCTGCCGTTGAAGGAGTTCGACCTGCTCGAGTTGCTGCTGCGCAACGCCGGCCGGGTGCTCACTCGCGGGCAGCTGATCGACCGCGTATGGGGAGCGGATTACGTCGGCGACACCAAGACGCTGGACGTCCACGTCAAGCGGCTGCGCTCCAAGATCGAACCGGACCCGGCCAACCCCAAGTACCTCGTAACAGTCAGGGGCCTGGGCTACAAGTTCGAAGCTTGATCAATTCATCCCGGCTGGGCGCATCCGTGCCTGCACCGCTCGCTTCGCTCGGGTGCATTCCCGGCTGCGCTCCGCGCCTTCGGCGCGGGCCGCGTCGCGGCGCCGGGGCTCTTCGCGCAAGCGCTCATCGCGCGGGTGGTTACTAGGTGGCTGGCGATTCTCGGTGACGGCGGGCGGCGACCGTGGCGGGGTGTTCGGCGAGAAGACCGCGTTCCAGGCGTTCGGCGCACAGGCGGGCCAGTTCGTCGTACGCTTTCTGGCCGATCAGCTCGGTCAGCTCCGGCGCGTAGGAGACGTACAGTGGCTCGCCGGCGGTGTGCGCATCGGGCGACGAGGTGCACCACCAGTGCAGATCGTGCCCGCCTTCACCCCAGCTGCGGCGGTCGAACTCCGATACCGTCGAGACGAGGATGCGTGTTCCGTCCGGGCGGTCCACCCAGTCCTGCGACCGGCGAATGGGCAACTGCCAGCAGACCTCGGGCTTCGTCTCGAGCGGATGCCGCCCGGTGCGCAGCGCGTACGCGTGCAGCGCGCAGCCGGCGCCGCCCGCGAAACCGGGCCGGTTGAGGAAGATGCAGGCGCCGTCGACCACCCGGGTACGGCGCCGGTTTTCGTCGTCGCCGACGCTGTCCTTTTCGACGATGTCCAGCCTGCCGTTCTTGGTCTGTGCGCGCCTGCGGTATTGCCAGTCGGCGGAACTGAGCCGCTCGGCGAACCGGCGCACGCGCTTCTCGTCGGCCTTGTCGGAGAAGAACGCCCCGTGGCTGCAGCATCCGTCGTCGGCGCGTCCTTCGACGACGCCGCGGCAGCCGCGTCCGAAGATGCACGCCCAGCGCGAGCACAGCCAGGTGAGGTCGGCGCGGACCCAGTGCTCGGCGTCGGCAGGATCGGGGAACTCCACCCAGTCGCGGGTGAAGTCGAGTGGCGTCTCAGGGGACTGCGCTGACAGCACGGGGCCAGCCTACGGAATTCCGCGACCGGGCAACGCCAGGCGGACCGATATCCTCGCAAAGCATGAGGCTCGGTGTTTTCGACGTCGGGTCGAACACCGTGCACCTGCTGGTGGTCGACGCCCATCGTGGCGCGCAACCGTCCCCCCAGCTGTCTCGAAAGAGCGTCCTGCGGTTGTCCGAACACATCGACAAACACGGCAACCTTGACCTCGAAGGCGCGGACGCTCTCGTCGGTGCCACGCTCGGTGCCCGTCGTCAGGCCGCGGAGCTCGGCTGCGACGAAGTGATCGCGTTCGCGACATCCGCCGTGCGCGACGCGGGCAATTGCGCCGCGGTGCTCGAACGCGTTGCTACCGAGACCGGCGTGTCGCTGTCGGTGCTGCCCGGTGACGAGGAGGCCCGGCTGACGTTCCTCGCCGTGCGCCGCTGGTTCGGGTGGAGCGCCGGGCGGCTGATCTGCCTCGATATCGGCGGCGGATCGCTGGAGCTGGCCGCCGGCGGGGACGAGGAGCCGGACCGCGCCGCCTCGCTTCCGCTGGGCGCGAGCCGCCTGACCCGCGACTGGTTCGACGGCGACCCGCCGTCCAAGGGCGCGCTCGCACGGGCGCGTGAACACGTCGAGTCCGACCTCGCGGCGCCGGCCAAGAAGCTGCTCGAGGCCGGCGCGCCGGACCGGGTCGTCGCGACCAGTAAGACATTCCGCACCCTGGCCCGGCTCGCCGGCGCCGCACCGTCGTCGGCAGGTCCGCGGGCCCGGCGGGAGCTCAGCCGCACCGGACTGCGCCAGGTCACCGCGTTCATCTCGCGGATGTCGTCCGTGGATCTTGCCGAGTTGGATGGTGTCAGCACGGGGCGGGCGGACCAGGTACTGGCCGGCGCGGTGGTTGCTGCCGCGGCGATGGACGCGCTCGGCGTGTCCGAAGTGGAGCTGTGCCCGTGGGCGCTGCGGGAAGGCGTCATTCTGCGTCGCCTCGATCAGCTGAGCCCGTGATGAGTAAGCGCGCGCTGCAGGCGGCCGCTATCAAGGTCGGACTCTCGACGGCTTCGGTGTATCCCGAGTCGACGGCGGCCGCGTTCGAGCTTGCGGCGAGGCTGGGGTATGACGGGGTCGAGGTCATGGTCTGGACGGATCCGATCAGCCAGGACCCGAAAGCGCTGTTGCGGCTGTCCGAACACTATGGCGTGCCGATCCTCGCCATCCACGCACCCTGCCTGATTGTCACGCAGCGCGTCTGGTCGACCGATCCATGGCTAAAGCTGGAAAGGGCGCAGTTCGCTGCGGAACTTCTCGGCGCACAGACCGTCGTGGTGCACCCGCCGTTTCTGTGGCAGCGCGATTACGCCCGGCGGTTCCAGGCAGGCCTTTCCGAGATGGCGCAGCGGACAGAGGTCCGGTTCGCGGTCGAGAACATGTTCCCTTTGCGGGTGCGCGGCCGGGAGGTCTCCGCATACCAGCCGGGATGGGACGTCGTCCTTGGCGGCTATCGCCACTGCACGTTGGACGTGTCGCACACGGCGGTGTCACAGTCCGATGTCCTGGCCATGCTGGAGGCCATGGACGGGCGGCTCGCGCACCTGCACCTCGGCGACGGCACGGGTATCGGGCGCGATGAGCATCTGGTGCCTGGACGCGGCACCCAGCCGTGCGCCGAGGTGCTCGAACGCATCGCCGGGAACGGCTTCGAGGGGCACGTGATCGTTGAGGTCAACACGCGCCGCGCAGTCGACCGGGCTGAACGGGAGGCCGATCTCGCCGAGGCGCTCGCCTTCTGCCGGCTGAACCTTGTCGCAGTGCCCGCCCTCAGGCACCGTTGATCGGGACGAACGCCGGAGACGTTGGCGCCGCTACCCTCAGGGCATGCTGCGCTCGATGATCCTCGCCGCCTCACGCAACCGCGGCATCGAACGGCTCGTGTCGAACGCACCGGTGTCGCGAGCCGTCGTGCGGCGCTTCGTGGGTGGCTCCGATCGGTCGGCTGCGGTCGGCGCCGCGAGGGCCCTGGCCGAGAACGCGCTGTACGTCACGCTCGACCACCTCGGCGAGGACACCACCGACGCCGAGCAGGCAGCTGCCATCGCCGACGAGTACGTTGCCCTGCTGGTCGCGTTGGACGGGGCGGGCCTGACCGAGCGGCTCGGCCCACTGACTGCTCGCGCGGAGGTCAGCGTGAAGCTGAGCGCGATCGGGCAGGCGCTGCCCGGCGACGGCGAGAAGATCGCCCTCGAGCACGCCCGGCGCATCTGCGCGGCGGCGAGCCGGGTGGGCGCCACGGTCACCCTCGATATGGAGGACCACACGACCACCGACTCGACGCTCGGCATGCTCGTCGAATTGCGTGCCGACTTCCCGGAGACGGCCGGTGTGCTCCAGTCCTACCTGCGGCGCACGGAAGGCGACTGCCGCGACCTCGCCGGCGCCGGCAGCCGTATCCGCCTGTGCAAAGGTGCCTACCAGGAGCCGGCGTCAGCGGCCTATCAGGATGAGCTCGACGTCGACCTCTCCTACGTACGCTGCGCGAACATTCTGCTTTCCGGACAGGGGTATCCGATGTTCGCGACGCACGACCCGCGGCTGATCGAGATCGCCCGTGAGCGTGCCAAGTTCCACGGCAAGGGGCTGCACGAGTACGAGCTGCAGATGCTGTACGGAGTGCGGCCGGCCGAACAACAGCGGCTGGCACATGAAGGTCATACCGTGCGCGTCTACGTTCCCTACGGCAGTGACTGGTACGGCTACCTGATGCGCAGGCTGGCCGAACGTCCGTCCAACCTCTCCTTCTTCCTGCGCTCCCTCGTGAGCAAGCGATGACCGGACAACGGAAAGCGACCGACGCGAAACGCGACCACAGGGGACGGGACCACCAACGCGATGAGCGCTCGCGCGAAGAGCCCCGGATTCGTCCGGGCGGGATTGGAATCGTGGGTGGCGGCAAGATCGGCGAGGCGCTGCTCTCCGGGCTGCTGCGCGGCCACTACGCACGTGACGAGATGGTCGTCGTCGAGAAGCACCCGGAGCGAGCCGCCTACCTGACCGCCAAGCACGGAGTGTCCACAGTGGACGTCGCGACGGCGGCACAGGGTGCCCGCACGATCCTTATCGCGGTCAAGCCGCAGGACATCGAAGCGCTGCTTTCCGAACTTGCCCCGCACGTCGGCGCCTCGCACGTCGTCGTGTCGGTCGCGGCGGGCGTGACGACGGCACACATCGAGGCGGCGCTCGGGGCCGAAGTGCCCGTGGTGCGGTGCATGCCGAACACGCCAGCCCTTGTCGACGAAGCGATGACGGCGATCTCACCGGGCGTGCATGCGACGGAGGAGCACCTGGCCGTCGCCGAGAAACTCCTTGCCGCAGTGGGCAAAGTCGTTCGAGTACCGGAGTCGCAACTGGATGCGGTGACCGCGTTGTCCGGCTCCGGGCCGGCGTACTTCTTCTACCTGGTCGAGGCGATGATCGACGCGGGGATCCTGCTGGGCCTGCCCCGCGCTCTGGCCGCCGAGCTGATCGTCCAGTCGGCGGTGGGCGCCGCGGTCATGCTGCGCGACTCGGGCGAGCACCCGGTGCAGCTGCGCGAGGCGGTCACGAGTCCGGGCGGCACGACTATCGCCGCGATCCGGGAGCTGGAAGTGCACGGTGTGCGCGCGGCGCTGCTGGCCGCCATCGAGGCCGCGGCTCTGCGCAGCGCCGAACTCGGTGCTGGCTAGCGGGGCGACTTCGGCAGCAGGTCCGGATTGGTGGCGGCAGCGCGGAGCCGGTGCAGCATGGCCCTGCGGGCGCGTGTGTAAACGCTGCGCTCGTCGAACAGCAGCGCATCCTGGGTTGCGCGGGTGAACGCGTCGAGCTCGAACGCCAGTTGCCGCGGGTCGGCGTCCTCGGCGAGCTCGCGCAGCTCGCGAGTGGCGGCGATGGAGCGTTCCAGGTAGCGCAGCCAGCCGCGATGCACGCCCCGGTGGCGGCAGGGACGGTGCGTACCTTGCACGGAATGGAAGGGATCCGACGCATCGCGTAGCCGCTCGGCACGGAGGGGACATCGCCGGGGAGATCGGTAGAGCACTGCTATCGCATCTGCCCCACTGGTACCGCTACGCTCCAGGAAGCACGTGCGTGTCGTCCGCCGGAGGGGAAGCCGGCGCACCGACACGTGCCGAAGGTTCGGTGACGTCATGTCCACGTCTGCGCAATCCGGGGCTGGCAAGGGCCACGCGCCGCGGCGATCCCGCGCCGCGCGCGACGAGGCCAGCCAATCGCTCGCCGATGCGGGTCTCGCCGAGGTGCGCTTCCTTACCGTTGCCGAGGTGGCTTCGGTGATGCGGGTGTCGAAGATGACCGTGTACCGGATGGTGCACGGCGGCGACCTGCCGGCGGTTCGTGTCGGGCGGTCGTACCGGGTGCCCGAGCGAGCCGTCCACGACTACCTGCGCAAGGCGTACATCGAGGCGGGCTGATTGAGCGCCAGGGGTAAGGTGGCGCGGTTGGTATCCGCCCGGCTCGCTGTGCTGGGCACTCGACGGGCAAGCCCGGCAACAGTGAGGTCCGAGCAATGGGTTCTGTGATCAAGAAGCGGCGTAAGCGGATGGCGAAGAAGAAGCACCGCAAGCTGCTCAAGCGCACGCGCGTCCAGCGCCGCAACAAGAAATAGG
>JBKPQY010000269.1:0-5881 GCA_046734315.1 Actinomycetota bacterium
ATGAGCGCACGCTTGTCGCCACGTTGCGGCACCCGCAGCGTGACCTTCGTGCCGCGGGCTTGGGTGAGCCACTCGGCCAGGACATCGGCGTTCTCCGGCAGTTCCGGGACCAGGATCTCGCGCGGGATACTGCTGCGGTCCTCGTCCGGACCGTAGAACTGGGTAACGAACCGCTCGACCAGTGCCGGCGTGTCCAGAGCGCCGTCGACGGTGGCCGAGCTGTCGATCACCCAGCCGCGTTGGCCGCGTACCCTTCCGCCACGCACGTGGAAGACCTGTACGGCGGCTTCCAGGTCGTCACGCGCGAACGCGACGACGTCGGCGTCGGTGCCGTCGCCGAACACCACCGCCTGCTTCTCCATCGCGCGGCGCAGCGCTTCGATGTCGTCGCGCAGGCGCGCGGCCCGCTCGAACTCCATCTCGGCGCTGGCTGCCGCCATCTCGCGCTCCAGACGTCTGATCATCTGGTCGGTCTTGCCGGCCATGAAATCGCAGAAGTCGTCGACGATCCGGCGATGCTCCTCGGCCGACACGCGCCCGACGCAGGGCGCACTGCACTTGCCGATATAGCCCAGCAGGCAGGGACGCCCGATCTGGCCGGCCCGCTTGAACACGCCTGCGCTGCACGTCCGGGCCGGGAAGACACGCAGCAGCAGGTCGAGCGTCTCGCGGATCGCCCAGGCATGGCTGTAGGGGCCGAAGTAGCGCACACCCTTGCGCTTCGGGCCGCGCATCACAGACAGGCGCGGGTACTCCTCGTACAGCGTCACCGCGAGCGACGGATAGGACTTGTCGTCGCGGTACTTGACGTTGAATCTCGGGTCGAACTCCTTGATCCAGTTGTACTCGAGCTGCAGCGCCTCGACCTCGGTCGTTACGACGGTCCACTCGACGCTGGCCGCGGTCGTCACCATCTGCCGGGTGCGGGGATGGAGCAGTGCGACGTCGGCGAAGTAGGAGTTCAGCCGCTGACGCAGGCTCTTCGCCTTTCCGACGTAGATGACGCGGCCGTGCTCGTCCCGGAATCGGTACACCCCGGGTTCGATCGGGATCGTGCCCGGCGCGGGGCGGTACGTCGACGGATCGGGCACAGCTTTGAGAGTAGTCAGCTGAGACGGCGCGAGCGCCGTCCTCCGGCAATAGCGCGCACGGACGCCTGGCGCTGACCCCCTACTCCGGCGACGGTCCGTACCTGGCAGATGCAGGTTTGGTAAGCGCACTGTCTCGATGATCGAGGCTCCGCACACGGGAGATGTGGTCAAGTCGATCAGCATCACCTGGTACGCGGCGAACTACCCGTTCCTTGCCGCCAAATCGCCCAAACGATCTACAACTGGGCTGTGTAGTTGTCGATCTCGGCAAGCAGACCCTGCTTGCCGACCTCGTCAAGGAAAGATGCCCGCACGGCTCCTCGGGCGAGATCGGCCACCCCCGCCTGGTCCAGGCCCAGCAACCGGGCTGCGATCAGGTACTCGTCCGTCAGCGTCGTCGAGAACATCGGCGGGTCGTCGGAGTTGACGGTGACGGGGACGCCGGCCGCCACGAGGGCCGGTAGCGGGTGCTCGGCAAGCGACGGCACCGAACGGGTCCGGACATTGGACGTAGGGCACACCTCCAGGACGGTGCCGGCGCCGGCGAGGTAGGCGAGTAGTTCCGGGTCGCGGACGGCGGCGATCCCGTGGCCGATGCGCTCCGCGCCGAGGTGGCGGATCGCGTCCCAAATCGTCTCCGGTCCGGTGGACTCGCCGGCGTGCGGCACGCTGTGCAGGCCGGCAGCGCGTGCCTTCGTGAAGTACGGCGCGAATGCCTCGCGGGGTACGCCCATCTCCGGGCCACCGAGTCCGAAGCTCACCAGACCGGCCGGTCGGTCAGTGAGTGCCATATCGAGAGTGAGGTCTGCTGCGGCAGCTCCTGCCTCACCAGGGATGTCGAAGCACCAGCGCAGGACGATGCCGAGGTCGGCCTCGGCGCGCAGCCGGGCGTCCTCGATGGCCTCGCAGAACGCCGCGGCCGCCACTCCGCGCACCACCGTCGAGTACGGGGTCACGGTCAGCTCGGCGTATCGCACCTGTTGCGCCGCCAGGGCGGCGGCGACCTCGTACGTGAGCGTCCACACGTCCTCGGGGGTGCGGATCAGGTCGACAACGCTGAGGTACACGTCGATGAAATGCGCGAAGTCGGTGAACGTGAAGTACTCGGCGAGCTCGTCCGGGTCTGCCGGCACCGGCGTAGTGCCTTCGTGCCGCGCGGCGAGCTGGGCGACCGCCTGCGGAGATGCCGACCCGACATGGTGCACGTGCAGCTCTGCCTTCGGCAGTCCAGCAACGAAGGCGCGCAGCTCGGGATTCACCACCTGTCCTGAACCAGCGGTCGGATACGGGTGTCGTAAAGCTTCGCGATGGCCGCCCCCGTGGCCTCGTCGAGCGGCGGCAGCGCGGCCGCTGCCGCGTTGGCCCGGGCCTGCTCGACGTTGCGCGCGCCTGGGATGACCGTCGTGACGCCGGGCTGGTCGATGATCCAGCGCAGCGCCAGCTGCGTCGGCGTGGCGCCCGCCGGAGCGAGGGCGGCGAATTCACGGGCCGCGTCGACCCCCGTGTCGAAGTCAACCCCGGAGAACGTCTCGCCCACGTCGAAGGATTCGCCATGCCGGTTGTAGGCCCGGTGGTCGTCGGCCGCGAACGTCGTCTCGTGCGTGTAGCGTCCCGACAGCAGGCCCGACGCGAGTGGCACCCGGGCCAGGATGCCGACTCCGGCCGCCGCGGCCGCGGGCAGCGCCCGCTCGAGCGGCTTCTGCCGGAACGCGTTCAGGATGATCTGCACGCTCACTACGCCGGGCCGCGCGATCGCGTCGAGCGCCTCGGCGACCGTCTCGACGCTGACCCCGTACGCGGCGATGCGCTGCTCGGCGACCAACGTGTCGAGTGCCTCGAATACGGCGTCGCTTCGGTAGACTGCCGATGGCGGGCAGTGCAGCTGTACGAGGTCCAGGGTGTCGACGCCCAGATTGCGCCGCGAGCGGTCCGTCCAGGCACGGAAGTTGTCGAGGGTGTAGTTCTCCGGCAACTGCGCCACACGCCGGCCCATCTTGGTCGCGACGGTCAACGGGTACCCGGGGTTGGCTCGCTGCCACCGGCCGATCAGCTGCTCGCTGCGGCCGTCGCCGTAGACGTCGGCCGTGTCGAAGAGGATCACCCCGGACTCAGCGGCGCCGTCGAGGACGGCCAGCGCGGTCGCCTCGTCGACGTTTCCCCAATCGGCGCCGAGCTGCCAGGTGCCGAGCCCCACGACAGATACGGATCGGCCGGAGCGGCCGAGAATACGTTGCTCCACACGCCTGACCTTACGGGTCTGCCGGCCGCGGCCTCTGCCCCGAGGTAGAGCCGCGAGTCGCTGCTCGCGTGGGGCGTCGCCGGTGGGTTGATCGGTATCCGCCGGTTCCGTTGGGGATACGCGGCCCGGTTAGCACCCTTAGCGCAATGCGTGTTCCATCTGGCGCCGATGCTCATCCGGCAGCCAATCGCGGCCGTACGTCGCGAGCGGTCCGACGCGCGGGTCGGCGGGCTCGCGGCCTTCGCGGAGTGCCTGCACATAGGCACGGTCGGCGTCGATCCGGCGGCGGATCTCGGCACCGCGCCCGACGGCGCCGTGCCCAGGCACCACGACGGCCACTCCGGCGACGACATCGTCGAACCGGCCGAGGGCTGCGAGGTAATCGCTGTGCGGGTCGGCCGAGCTCAGGTCCAGCAGCGGGATCTCCACGTCGGAGAGCATGTCGCCCGCGACGAGCACACCGCAGTGCTCGATCAGAAGGGCGGCGTGGCCAGGTGAGTGTGCCCGGTGCTCGATGATCCGAACCGCCGGCCCGGCCCAGGGCAGGTACGGCGCAGCCGCCGGGAGCGGCGTGATCGTGCCGACGAGCTCCAAGGGAACCGCGGTGAACCGGGCGGCGGCCTTTTCCCGGGCGTCATCGAGTCGCTCACGCGCAACCCTCGCGCACTGCGCAGTGCCGTACCGGGGAACATCGCCGAACCTGGCGTGCCACAGCAGGTGATCCCAGTGCGGATGGGTCGAGAAACCTAGCGCCACCATGTCGCCCGCCTGAACGAGGTCATCGGCCAGCTCGGTCAGGTCATGCCCGTCGACCCCCGGATCGACGAGCAGCACGCCGTTCTCACCGCGGATCAGGACGGCGTTGCTCTGGCAGAACTCGCTCTGCCGGAGCCGGACGCCGGCAGCGATCTCGGTCAGCATTGTCTTCAGCTATCTCGTGGCAGCCTTCGGCCGCCGCATCGGCTTGCCGTTCGCGGCCCGCCTCGCTTGCCGCCCCGGTGCCGGTGCGTCGAGCATGTGCCGCAGGAACGTGCCGGTGTGCGACGCCTCGACCTCGACGATCTGCTCGGGGGTGCCCTGGGCGACGACCGTGCCGCCGCCCGACCCGCCTTCGGGCCCGAGATCGATGATCCAATCCGCGGTCTTGATCACGTCCAGGTTGTGCTCGATGACGAGCACGGTATTGCCCTTGTCGACAAGCGAGTGCAGCACGCCGAGCAGCTTGTTGACGTCCTCGAAGTGCAGCCCAGTTGTAGGTTCGTCGAGCACATAGATCGTCCGGCCGGTCTGCCGCTTCTGCAGCTCAGACGCCAGCTTCACCCGCTGAGCCTCGCCGCCCGACAGTGTCGGTGCCGGCTGGCCGAGCCGCACGTAGCCGAGGCCCACGTCGACCAGGGTGTCGAGGTGCCGCGCGATCTTGCTGATCGGCTTGAAGAACTGGGCGGCCTCGTCGATCGGCATCTCGAGAACTTCGCTGATCGTCTTGCCCTTGTAGTGCACCTCGAGCGTCTCGCGGTTGTAACGCGCGCCTTTACACACCTCGCACGGCACGTAGACATCCGGCAGGAAATTCATCTCGATCTTGATCGTGCCGTCGCCGGCGCAGTTCTCGCACCGGCCGCCCTTGACGTTGAACGAGAAGCGTCCCTGCTGATAGCCGCGGATCTTGGCCTCGGTCGTCTCGCTGAACAGCTTGCGGATGTGGTCGAACACCCCGGTGTACGTCGCCGGATTCGATCGGGGCGTGCGCCCGATCGGCGACTGGTCCACCCCCACCACCTTGTCGAGGAGTTCGACGTTGCGCACCCGCTTGTGGCGGCCGGCCGGCATCTTGGCGCCGTTGATCTTGGTGGCCAGAGCGGCGTAGAGAATGTCGTTGACGAGCGTGGACTTGCCCGAACCGCTCACCCCGGTGATCGCGACGAAGCAACCGAGCGGAAACGCCACGTCGATATTGCGCAGGTTGTGTTCGCGCGCCCCCTCGACGATGACCTCGCGGCCCTTCTTCCGCGGCCGGCGGATCATCGGCAGCGCGATGGACCGCCGCCCGGACAGGTACGCCCCGGTGATCGACTCCGCAGAGGCCAGCAAGTCCTCGACGGTGCCCTCGACGACGATCTCGCCACCGTGCTCGCCGGCGCGTGGACCGATGTCGACGACCCAGTCGGCGCTGCGGATGGTGTCCTCGTCGTGCTCGACGACGATCAGCATGTTGCCCAGGTCGCGCAGCCGCAACAGCGTGTCGATCAGCCGGTGGTTGTCGCGCTGGTGCAACCCGATCGACGGCTCGTCCAGCACGTACAGCACGCCGACGAGCCCCGAGCCGATCTGGGTGGCCAGCCGGATGCGCTGTGCCTCTCCCCCGGCCAGAGTCGCGGCGGCGCGATCGAGCGAGAGATAGTCGAGGCCCACGTCGACGAGGAAGCCCAGCCGAGCGTGCACCTCCTTGAGCACCCGCTCACCGAAGAAGCGCTCGCGGTCGGTGAGCTCGACCGAGTGCAGCCACGCCGACGCATCGCCGATCGACAACGACGACAGCTCGGCGATGGAG
>JBKPQY010000270.1:0-8645 GCA_046734315.1 Actinomycetota bacterium
TAGGAAGAAGGAACCTTGCTCGACGTCAACGTGTTCGACGAGCTCCGTATCGGCCTGGCCACGGTCGACGACATTCGCAAGTGGTCGCACGGCGAGGTCAAGAAGCCAGAGACCATCAACTACCGCACCCTCAAGCCGGAAAAGGACGGGCTCTTCTGCGAGAAGATCTTCGGGCCAACCCGCGACTGGGAGTGCTACTGCGGCAAGTACAAGCGCGTCCGGTTCAAGGGCATCATCTGTGAGCGGTGCGGCGTCGAGGTAACCCGGGCCAAGGTGCGCCGCGAGCGGATGGGCCACATCGAGCTCGCCGCGCCGGTCACACACATCTGGTACTTCAAGGGCGTCCCGTCCCGGTTGGGTTACCTGCTCGACCTGGCCCCGAAGGACCTCGAGAAGATCATCTATTTCGCGGCCTACCTGATCACCAAGGTGAACGAGGAGGAGCGGCACCGCGACCTGCCGACGCTCGAGGCGGAGGTCAGCGCGGAGAAGTCGACCCTGGAGAAGCGGCGCGACGCCGACATCGACGCGCGGGCCAAGAAGCTCGAGGCGGACCTCGCCGAGCTCGAGTCAGAAGGTGCCAAGAGCGACGTGCGGCGCAAGGTGCGTGAGGGCGGCGAGCGCGAGATGCGCCAGATCCGCGACCGTGCACAGCGGGAGATCGACCGCCTCGACGAGGTGATGGACACCTTCCGCAAGCTCGACGTCAAGCAGCTGATCAGCGACGAGCTGCTCTACCGCGAGCTGCGTGACCGCTTCGGCGAGTACTTCGAGGGTGGCATGGGCGCCGAGGCGCTGCAGGTGCTGCTGGCGACCTTCGACCTCGAGGGCGAGGCCGAGTCGCTGCGCGAGACGATCCACACCGGCCGCGGACAGAAGAAGCTGCGCGCCCTCAAGCGGCTCAAGGTCGTCGCGTCGTTCCTGAACACCAGCAACTCGCCGATGGGCATGGTGCTTGACTGCGTGCCTGTGATCCCGCCGGACCTGCGCCCGATGGTGCAGCTCGACGGTGGCCGGTTCGCCACGTCCGACATGAACGACCTGTACCGCCGTGTGATCAATCGCAACAACCGGCTCAAGCGACTGATCGACCTCGGCGCGCCCGAGATCATCGTCAACAACGAGAAGCGGATGCTGCAGGAGTCCGTCGATGCGCTGTTCGACAACGGCCGCCGCGGGCGTCCGGTCACCGGCCCGGGCAACCGGCCGCTGAAGTCGCTGTCCGACCTCCTCAAGGGCAAGCAGGGCCGGTTCCGTCAGAACCTGCTCGGCAAGCGCGTCGACTACTCCGGCCGCTCGGTCATCGTGGTCGGCCCGCAGCTGAAGCTGCACCAGTGCGGCCTGCCCAAGAACATGGCGCTCGAGCTGTTCAAGCCGTTCGTCATGAAGCGGCTGGTCGACCTGTCGCACGCGCAGAACATCAAGTCCGCAAAGCGGATGGTCGAGCGCGCACGTCCGGTGGTGTGGGACGTCCTGGAAGAGGTGATCAGCGAGCACCCGGTGCTGCTCAACCGAGCGCCGACGCTGCACCGCCTCGGCATCCAGGCGTTCGAGCCGCAGCTGGTCGAGGGCAAGGCGATCCAGATCCACCCGCTCGTGTGTGCGGCGTTCAACGCCGACTTCGACGGTGACCAGATGGCGGTGCACCTGCCGCTGTCCGCCGAAGCGCAGGCCGAGGCGCGGATCCTGATGTTGTCGACGAACAACATTCTCAAGCCCGCCGACGGCCGCCCGGTCACGATGCCGAGCCACGAGATGATCATCGGCCTGTACCACCTGACGACGCAGCGCGACGAGCAGGTCGGTGCCGGACGGGTCTTCTCGTCCGAGGCCGAGGCGATCATGGCGTTCGACCAGAAGACGCTGGGCCTGCAGGCGCCGATCAAGCTCCGGCTGACGGGTGTGCAGAGCGTCGACAACGGTAAGGACGAGCCCTGGACGCCGCCCGAGGGCTGGCAGCCTGGTGACCCGGTGATCGTCGAGACCTCGCTCGGGCGCTGCCTGTTCAACGAGACGCTGCCGTCCAACTACCGCTTCGTCAACTACGAGGTGACGAAGAAGGAGGTCGGGCAGATCGTCAACGACCTGGCCGAGCGCTACACGAAGGTCGATGTCGCCTCGACGCTGGACAAGCTCAAGGCAGCCGGCTTCTACTGGGCGACCCGGTCCGGCATCACGATCGCGATCGAGGACGCCGTCACCCCGCCGAAGAAAGCCGAAATCCTCGAGCGCTACGAGAAGGACGCCGACAAGATCGAGCGGCAGTACCTGCGTGGCGTCATCACGGCGGAGGAGCGGCGTCAGGAGCTGGTCGAGGTCTGGACGAAGGCCAGCAGCGAGGTCGCCAAGGAGATGGAGGCCAACTTCCCGCAGACCAACGCCATCTGGGTAATGGTCAACTCCGGCGCACGCGGCAACATGATGCAGGTGCGCCAGATCGCGGGCATGCGCGGCCTGGTGGCCAACCCGAAGGGTGAGATCATCCCGCGCCCGATCAAGGCGAACTTCCGCGAGGGCCTGTCCGTGCTGGAGTACTTCATCTCCACGCACGGTGCCCGCAAGGGTCTGGCTGACACCGCTTTGCGGACCGCTGACTCCGGTTATCTGACCCGGCGGCTCGTCGACGTCTCCCAGGACGTCATCGTGCGCGAGGACGACTGCGGCACCGACCGTGGCCTGACCGTGCGGATCGCGGCCCCCGGCCCGGACGGCGATCTCGTCAAGGACCCGTACGTCGAGACGTCGGTATACGCGCGCCTGCTCGCAGAGGACGTGGTGGTCGACGGCGAGACGGTGGCCGCTGTGGGCACCGATCTGGGTGACGTGCTCATCGACAGCCTGATCGTCCGGGGCGTGACCGAGGTGCGGGTGCGCTCGGTGCTCACCTGCGACTCGGCACTCGGCGCGTGCGCCGCGTGCTACGGCAGGTCGCTGGCGAGCGGCAAGCTGGTCGACGTCGGCGAGGCAGTCGGCATCATCGCCGCGCAGTCCATCGGCGAGCCCGGCACGCAGCTGACGATGCGGACGTTCCACACCGGCGGCATCGCCGGCGAGGACATCACGCACGGCCTGCCACGCGTCGGCGAGCTGTTCGAGGCGCGCGTCCCGAAGGGTGTCGCCCCGATCACCGAGGCGGCGGGCCGGGTTCGTATCGAGGAGTCGGACGCCTCGGCCAAGGGCGGTGGCCGCCGTGTGGTCGTCACGCCGGACGACGGCACCGACGAGAAGGAGTACCCGATCTCGCGTCGTGCCCGGCTGCTCGTGAACGAGGGCGGCACCGTCGAGGTGGGCCAGCAGCTGGTGAGTGGTGCGGTGAACCCGCACGACGTGCTGCGGATCATGGGCCCGCGCGAGGTGCAGCAGCACCTGGTGCGTGAGGTGCAGGAGGTCTACCGGTCGCAGGGCGTGGCCATTCACGACAAGCACATCGAGGTGATCGTCCGGCAGATGCTCAAGCGCATCACGGTGATCGACTCGGGTTCGACGGAGTTCCTGCCCGGTTCGCTGGTCGAACGCTCGGCGTTCGAGGCGGAGAACCGGCGGGTCGTCGCCGAGGGCGGCGATCCGGCGGCCGGACGTCCGGTGCTGATGGGCATCACCAAGGCGTCGCTGGCCACCGAGTCGTGGCTGTCGGCGGCGTCATTCCAGGAGACGACGCGGGTGCTCACCGATGCTGCGATCTCCGCGAAGGAGGACAAGCTCGTCGGCCTCAAGGAGAACGTGATCATCGGCAAGCTGATCCCGGCCGGCACCGGCATAGCCCGGTACCGCAACGTCGAGGTCAACCCGACCGAGGAGGCGCGCGCTGCCGCGTTCTCCATGGCCGGCTACGACGAGAACGACTACTACGGTTTCGGCAGCGGCGGTCAGACGCTGGGCCCGGCCGTCCCCCTGGACGACTACGGCTACAACGACTACCGCTGAACCTTCCTCTCGCGCGCAGTAGTTCGACCCCCGGCGGCACGTAGCCCACCGGGGGTCGAACTGGCTTGGGAGGGTGAGGTCGGTCAGCCCCCGCTGCCGTACGGCCGTGTGATGATCTCCAGGTTGTGGCCGTTCGGATCTTCCCAATAGACGCCGCGGCCGCCGTCATTGGTGTTGATCTGGCCGGCGTGCCGGTGGAACGGGTCGGCCCAATACGGCAACCCGCGCTCGCCGATACGGCCGAAGATCGCGTCGAAGTCCGGCTCGTCGACGAGGAACGCATAGTGCTGCGGCCGCACGTTGGCGACGGCCAGGAAGTCCAGCGACACGTCGTTGTCGAGCTGGACGACGATGAAGTGGCTGAACGGTATCGGCTCGGGTCGGCCCAGGATCTCGGCCAGGAACCGTGCCGACACGGCGGCGTCGTGGGCGTAGACGATCGTGTGGTTGAGCCGTACGGCCATGTCGTCAGCCTCCCGTCGGAGGTCGGAAGGCACCGATCGGGCTGAGCTGGATGCCCGCGAGCTGCCACCGATCGCCCGAGCGAACGGCGATGTGCGTTGCCCGGAACTGCCCGTCCGACGGCTGCCCGCGGTAGCTGGCCTGCTGGGTGTGCCTCCCGATCGCGACGGCTGCGTCGCCGTACGCGCGCACCCTCACCTCGTCCCATGTCAGCGATGATGTGATCAGGTCGCCGGTGCGGTACCGGTCCAGCCACTGCTGCTTGTCCAGGACGAAGCCGAGCGGGCCGACCAGCGCGAAGTCGGCGACGGCGAGCGCATCGAGGGTCTCGACGTCGGCGTGCTGCTCGGCCTCGGCCCAGCGGCGCCCGAGCTCGACGATCTCGGCGGTGGTCGAGTTGGTCATGACAGCTCCTTCCGTAGCGGGCGTTCGTGCAAGAACAGCACGACGAGCAGGCCGGCGACGGCGATCGGCGTCGCGACCAGGAACACGGTGTGCAGCGCGTCGGCGACCGATATGGCGACACCGTGGCGCATCGGTGCGGACAGCAGCCGGATCCGGTCCGGGCTGCTCTGAACGCCGTGCGCGTCGATGCCGCCGGCCCGTCCCGCCACGTGCCGCGGCAATGCGTAGCGCAGCCCGGCGGCGAACACCGCGCCGTACACGGCGACTCCGACCGAGCCGCCCAGTGCTCGGAACAGGTTGACAGACGCGGTGGCGGTGCCCAGCTCGCGGCGGTCGACAGCGTTCTGGACCGCCACGACGAGCACCTGCGTGGTCAGCCCGAAGCCCAGCCCGAACACGGCCATATAGACCATCGCAGTGCCGCGTCCGCTCGAGACGCCCAGCGTCGTGAGCAAGGCCAGCCCCGCACCCATCAGCGCGAACCCGATGACCGGAAAGACCTTGTAGCGTCCCGACCGGGTCATGAGACGCCCGGACACGATCGTGCTGAACGTGCTCGCCAGCAGCAGCGGCAGCACCAGCAGGCCGGACGACGTCGCCGTCGCGCCGGTGACCAACTGCAGGTACAGCGGCAGGAACACGATCGCCGCGAACAACGACAACGTCGCGAGAAACGCGCCGGCGCTCACTACGACGAACACCCGGTCGCGGAACAGCCGCAGCGGCAGCACTGGCTCGGCGGCACGGCGCTCCTGCCAGATGAAGCCGGCAGCCAGCGCCACCGCGGCGACCACCAAGGCCAGGACTTGTGCCGAGCCCCACGCGTAGCGATCGCCACCCCACACCGTGACGAGCAGTCCGGCGCTCACCGCGCCCGCAAGCAGGATCGCTCCGAGTACGTCGATGCGCGCACCCCGCCGCTGTGGCGCGGCAGCGGGCTGGCCGCCCAGCAACCCGAACGCCGCCAGGCCGATCGGCACGTTGACGTAGAACACCCAGCGCCACGACAGGTGATCGACCAGGACGCCTCCGAGCAACGGCCCGGCGACGCTGGCCAGCACGAACACTGCCTGGATGTAGCCCTGGTAGCGACCGCGCTCGCGCGGCGCGACGATGTCGCCGACTGCTGCCATGGCGAGCGTCATCACGCCGCCCGCGCCGGCGCCCTGCAGGGTGCGGAACGCGATCAGCTCGCCCATGCTCTGCGCGACTCCGGACAGGGCGGATGCAACCAGAAAGATCGCCAGCGCGGTGCGCAGCAGTCCACGCCGCCCGAGTAGGTCGCTCAGCTTGCCCCAGACGGGTGTCGTCGCGGCGGCGGCCAACACGTACACGGTGACGACCCAGGTCAGCTCGCTCAGCCCGCCAAGATCACCGGCGATGGTCGGCAGGGCAGTAGCCATGATCGTCTGGTCCAGCGCGGCGAGAAACATCACGAGCAGCAGCCCGGCGAACACGACGAGCGCGTCGCGGCGGAGACCCGTGGCGGTGGCGGTGGCCGTCATGTGAAGCACCTCCATCCGGAGTAATTCCCTCCGATTCACTATGTCCACGCTAACACGATGCGGAGATAATGTCTCCACTTATCTGGAGGGAATTTCTCCGGATGCTGATAAGCTCACGCGACATGGAGATCCGTCCGCTTCGTGCAGACGCCCGCCACAACCGCACGAGGCTGCTCGACGCAGCCCGCGACGTCTTCGTCGAGTTGGGCTCGCGGGCACCGCTCGACGAGATCGCCCGCCGCGCGGGCACCGGCATCGGCACGCTGTACCGCCACTTCCCGGACCGCCAGGCGCTGCAGCGCGCCGTCGTGCTTGATGCATTGCAGCGCACCGCTGAGGAGGCGCGAGCCGCGCTCGACCAGGAGCGCGACCCGTTCCGCGCGCTCGTCCGCTATATGCATCGGGTGCTGGACATCCGGATCGCGGCTGTGATTCCGGCGCTGTTCCGCGACGTCGACCTGGAGGAGCCGCAGATGCGCCAGGTCCGGTACGAGGGCAGCGCGGTACTTGACGATCTCGTCGCCGCCGCCCACCGGGCGGGAACGCTGCGCAAAGACGTCACGTCCCCCGACGTCGGGCTCCTCACCGTCCGCTTGTCCCGTCCGCTGCCGGGACCGTTCCCACGCCAGCAGAACGATGAGCTCGCACACCGCCATCTCGACCTGCTGGTCGAGGGGCTGCGTCCCCGTCCCGGCCGGCGCATCGCGATCAGCGGCCCGGCGATGACCATGAGCGAACTACAGCGGCTGACTGTCACAGATCGCCAGGCTGCCCCGTCTACGGCACGTAGAACCCGTGGAAAGAGCAGTGACGAGCGAGCACCCCAACGTGACATGCCGGCCGAGATGCGCAGGTCATCGCCGCGATGAGCGCTCGCGCGAAGAGCAGGAGGAGCGATGAGAGTTTTTGTTGCTGGCGGCACCGGGGCGCTGGGTCAGCACCTGTTGCCGCAACTGGTGGCCGCCGGCCACACCGTCAGCGCGCTGACTCGTTCGGCGGGCAAGGCCGCGGCTGTCGAGGCGACAGGGGCCGAGCCTGTCGTCGCGGATGCGTTTGATCGGGAAGCGCTGGTTGCCGCGGTGCGCGAGGTACACCCCGAGGTCGTGATCCATCAGCTGACCGCCCTGACGAATCTGAAGAACTTCCGGCGCTTCGACAAGGAGTTCGCGCTCACCAACCGGCTGCGCACAGAGGGCACCGACAACCTGCTTGCGGCGGCGCAGGCCGCCGGGGCGCGCCGGTTCATCGCGCAGAGTTTCGCCGGCTGGCCGTCCGAGCGCAGTGGCAGCCGGGTCAAGACGGAGGACGCCCCTTTCGACCCGGCTCCGCCGGCTAACCAGCGGCGCAGCATGGACGCCATCAAATACCTGGAACGGCAGGTCACCGGCGCACCCCTGGAAGGTGTCGTCTTGCGTTACGGCGGCTTCTACGGGCCGGGCAGCAACATGAACCGCAGCGGTGACATCGCCGAGCTCGTACGAAAGCGACGCTTCCCGATCGTCGGCGACGGAGGCGGTGTGTGGTCGTTCTGCCACCTCGAGGACGCCGCGTCGGCGACCGTCGCCGCGGTGGAGCGAGGCGCGCCCGGCATATACAACGTGTGCGACGACGAGCCGATCGAGATTGCCACCTGGCTGCCCGAGTACGCGCGCGTGATCGGCGCGCCGCAGCCGGGGCATGTGCCGACGTGGCTGGGCAGGCTGCTCGCCGGCGATGTCGTGGTGTCGATGATGACGCGGGTCCGCGGCGCGTCGAACGCCAAAGCCAGGGCGGCGCTCGACTGGAAGCCGCGCTACGCGACCTACCGTGAGGGCTTCAGCACCGGACTCGCTGACTGACACGATGGGCGGGTGGACCGCCTCGACGAGGTCTATCGCGAGCTGCGCCCGTACGCGTTCGCGATCGCCTACCGGATGCTGGGCAGCGTCAGCGAAGCGGAGGACGTGGTGCAGGATGCGTTCCTGCGGCTACATCGGGCCGCGCCCGACGAGGTGGTCGCGCCCAAGGCGTACCTCGCGACCGTGACGACGAGGCTCGCGATCGACGCGCTGCGCTCGGCCCGGGCGCGCCGGGAGCGCTACGTCGGCCCGTGGCTGCCTGAGCCGCTGCTCACCGACCAGGGCGCCGGCCCCGCGGACGCGGCGGAAACCGCCGACTCGTTGTCGATGGCGTTTCTGGTCGTGCTCGAGAGGCTCTCTCCGGTCGAGCGGGCGGTGTTCCTGCTGCACGACGTTTTCGGATACGACTACGGCGAGGTGGCTGCCATTGTCGGCAAGACCGAGGCGAACTGCCGCCAGTTGGCCGCCCGCGCCCGCCGGCATGTGGAGCAGGGCCGCCCGCGATTCGAGG
>JBKPQY010000271.1:0-7174 GCA_046734315.1 Actinomycetota bacterium
GTCGGCGGCATCCAGGACCAGATCGAACCGGGTGTCTCAGGGCTGCTCGTCGAGCCGCGCGACCCGACACAGCTCGGCACCGCGTTGACCACACTGCTCGACGACCAGGACGGCGCCCGCGCGATGGGCGCGGCCGCCCGAACACGCGTCAGCCAGCTTTATCTGGCTCCGCACCACCTCGACCGCTACTTCCGCCTGATACTCGATCTCGTGTCCGCCGATTGACGCATTCGGCGTGACCGGGACGGGCGCGGCAAGGCGATCGTCATCATGTGGCCTCCCGGCCGGGCTCTTCGTGGTGACCAGTGCCGTCCCCCGTTGCCGGCGCATCGCCCCGGGCTTCGACGGCCTTCGCCGTCTTTGCCAGCTCCTTTGCCAGGACGCCCTTGCCGACGGACCCGACCAGCAGGCCGAGCAGTTTGCCCTTGACGTTCTTGCCTTCACGTACCACGACGGCGTCGATGTCAGTCGTCCCGTCGGGCTGCCGGGTGAGCGTGTAAGTGTGGCCGGAGTTGCCGCCCCAGGTGTTGGAGTCGGTGGTGGTCATGACTATGCGGTTGGGGTCGGACCAGTCGTAGTGCAGCCGTTCCCAGATGCCGCGCGAGCCCTCGGTGACGTCGGCGTCGGTAGCGCCCAGGTGGTGCACCTTGAGGTACTGGTCGGTGCTGTTGCCGAACAGCTTCGAACGTCCCGGGCCGAAGTCGGTGAGCGCGGCGAGGAACTGCTCGGGCGTCGCGGTGGTCGTCTGATGGAGGTGGATCGTGGCCATGGCGTCCTCCTTGTTTGCGCGTCTGCGTGCAATGTGTTCGCCGTTGCGATGACGCAACGCTAGAGCAGGACCCTGGTTGCTGCCCCGCTCGGCGACGGGCATACGAAAGCCGGGATGTGGGAACCACAGAGGTAGCTGTCTAAATGCGCCGGAGGATCGTCGTGGGTTTGCATGTTAAGTCGGAGCCGGCTGTGCTGCAGCAATCGGCAACGCTGTCGCGCCGGAGCTGGCTGGCGGTGCTCCGGAGATCCATTCGTATCTACCGGCGTGGCGGCCTGCCCGATCGCGCCGCAGCGCTCACCTATTTCGGGATTCTCGCCATATTTCCTGGCTGCTTGCGCTCGTATCAATCATGGGCTTGGTGGGCCGATCCACGACCAAGGCGTTTCTTGACGACGCCCACAATTTCGTCCCGGCCGGCGTGAACAACTTCCTGCACGCGGCGATCAGGAATGTCGAAGGCCGCGGCGGCGCCGCAAGCGTCGCTGCGATCGTCGGAATCGTCCTGGCGGTCTGGGCGGCATCCGGGTATGTCGCGGCATTCATGCGGGCGTCAAATGCGATCTATAACGTCGAGGAGGGTCGGCCTATCTGGCGCACCGCTCCGCTGCGCTTCACCGTCACGCTCCTGTTGTCCGTCATGTTGGTCGCAAGCGTGACGATCGTCGCGGTTACCGGTCCAGTGGCTGATGAAGCAGGGCGCGCCCTCGGTATAGGCACCGCCGCGGTGACGGCCTGGGGGATCGCCAAGTGGCCCGTCCTGCTGATTCTCGTGAGCCTGATGTTGGCGCTGCTGTACTGGGCTTCTCCGAACGTCAAGCAGCCTGGTGTGCGGTGGATCCTGCCGGGCGCGGCGCTGGCCGTGGTGATCTGGCTCGCGGCGTCAGGGCTTTTCGGCCTCTACCTCGGATTCTCCAACTCGTACAACAAGACGTACGGGTCACTCGCCGGCGTGATCATCTTCCTGGTGTGGCTGTGGATCTCCAACACTGCCGTGCTTCTGGGTGTGGTATTCAACGCGGAGATGCAGCGGGAGCGGCTCCTCCAGGCCGGGCTGCCCGAAGACGTCGCACCGTTCCTCGATTTGCGGGACACGCGCAAACTCGACGAACCCGAACTGGAGCGGGTGGCAGCCGCGCGCAGCCGGCGAGTGACCTTAGGCGAACCATGATCCGCAGGCTCTGATCGGTTCCGCGTACCGTTATCGCGGCGGCCGGTGGCTATTCGGAACCCTTGGTCTGGTCGCCGCCGAACGTGTCGAAGAAGAACGACGATGGTGGGCCAGCCTCACCGTGGGCCAGTCTTGCGTTCTCAGCGATTAACGCGTCTCGCTGCTTGCGGAGATCTCGTGTTCTGGCGGTACCCATTCGCATCACCGCAATGCCGATCAGCGCAACCAGTGCCAGCGCGGCACCTGCCGCCATGATCGAATACGGTTGAAGCGTAAGAGTATGGCCGAACACGTGCACCTGGACGGCACTCCCACCACGATTCTGAATGAAGAGCGTGGCCGCGGCTGCTAGAGCGCCGACGAAGAGGATCAATCCAATGGCGACCACGACCCGCCTCCTAAGAGGGCTTGGACACCCGGGAAGGGCGCCAGCGGAGGCTTGTATCCGCGCCGTCGGTATACCCCGCGGCCGCGATAACCAAGCAGCGCCAGCGCCCGAGGGGTGCTTCGTGCAGCCGATCAACGGCCGTAGCCGCGCGCGTGCGCGGCTTGCCCTTGCTTGCTGGCCTGCGCCCTGGCGCGATCGCGGGCGGCCTTGTCTCGTGCCGGGTAGTGGTACTTCTTTCCGCTGTCGCCCCACTGGTAGTAGGGACCGTCCTTGTCCCGGCCGTGCTTGACTGGCATCACAACCACACCCCTCTCGTCTTGAGTTATCCCCAAGTCGCGCAACGTGGACACAGTCCTATCCGATCTCCTGGTTAGTCCAGGCGAGGGCCGGCGTGGCCGGCAAGACAAACCCACCCGGTGGTCTCGTCGCGGGTCCAGGTCTGGGTCATCCACATCCGTGCCCCTACCTCACGGCCGTCGGCGCCCGTGACGACGTCGGTGACGGTGCAGCGCAGCACCGCCGCGTCACCGACGACGTGCACCTGCGCTTGCTCCAGAATCTGGGCCCGCCAGCGCACGCCGCCGGGCGCGGTGTTTGCCGCGACGTAGCGGCCGCGGTCGAATGCTTCGCCGCGGTGGGACACCCAGCCGAAGTCGGGATGCAGCAGCGACCGCAATGCCGCGGGATCGCCGGCCACCAGTGCGGCTGCCCGCGCATGCGCCGCGGCGAGCACCTGATCGTCGTCGCCGGCCACGGTTCACTGTGACACGAGCCCGAGCGAATGCCGCGCCGCAGCTTATCGTGTCGGCAGCTCGTGCGTGTGGTCGATCCGGACGGCCTGCAGCGCGTTGGGGTTGAGGCCGAGGAGGCGCCGGATGGCCAGCCGCATTCGCGCCCAGCCCCAGGCTCAGCAGCCCCAGGGCCGCCCCGGCGGCGGCGAGCACGGAGCGACCTTCGCATCAGCCACGCCTCCACGTTGCGCTACTACATGGGACGTCGTGGGTCTGCCGGTGAGCCCTGCCACGGCGTGGAAACGGCAGGTGAACATCTCGCACACTGCGGTGAACATTTCGCTCGTATCCAGGCGTGACCCGCGCGGCAATGTATCTGCAGAGATAATCTGTAAAGATGTATCTTGGCGGAATGGAGATGCAGATGAGCCAGCTCTACCAACTCGGCCGCAGACTCTCCGAGATCGCCCTACGTGAGATGGGCGCCGAGGAGCTCGGCTTGACCCCGAGCGAGTTCCTTGTATTGCAGGACTTGTTCATGAACGGCCGGTCCTCGATCAGCGACACGGTGCGCCGCACCGGTCTGGCACAAAGCCGCGTATCTACCAGCGTGGCCGGCTTCGTGGACCGCGGCTGGGTCACTACCGCGCCCGATCCCGACGACGGCCGCAAGACCCTCGCCCAGGTCACCGATGCGGTCCGCAAACGCGGCAATCGACGACGCGCCCGTGGGGCCGACGACGCCCTCGCCGCCGCGCTGCCCAGAACGGTCACCGCCCGCGAACGAGCCACCCTGGTCCGAGCCCTGAACCGCATGCACCAGCTACTCGTAACGAACGAGGGCTGAACGAGCACCCGCGCAGGCGCGATTCGGCGCTACCGTACGCCCCAGTATCGACAGCAGGTGGTGCTCACACGTGAGCGTGGCGAAGACGCGCTGCGCCTGCTCGGCCTGCCCGAATTGGGCGTGCCGCGCCTCGACAACGATCCCGGACTCGCGGACCTCGTCGGCCGCGCCCTGAGTCAGCCGCCAACGCCGCCCCGGGCAGCCCGATCACCCTGCCACCGGCGCCCCACCTGCCGCCCGCGCCCGGCCGCTGCCCCCGCCGCCGACGCGGGCATCTCGGCCGGTCGGCCCGGTACTGCTCCGGGACGGGAGTACGTTGCCTCCGCCCAACGACGCCCCGATCCGGACTGCGGGCTGAAGGATCAGGACCGGGACGTCGCCTTGCGGCCGGTACTGATCCACGCACCGATCAACACCACGACGCCGAGGGCCAGGGCGACGACGGCCCGCTTGATGTGGTGATGAGCGTTGTGCGCCAGCCGTCCGGGGATGAAGGACGGGAGCTGACCAGACGTCGTCGTGAAGTAGATGATGGACACGGCGATCAGCGCGAGGCCAGCCACCGCGAGCACCACCGTCACCGCAACCGGGGTCCTCCGCGTCGACGTCGAGACTGGCATCACCTGGCCCCTTTCAGGCTGGCTTGTATTGACTTGTGCTCGAAGCGGGAAACCTACCGCAGGGTCCTGTCGCGCACCTGAACCGGCGTCCGGCGGGCCTCGTGATGTAGCACGCTGGAGACGTCTGTGAGGATTTCTCACGGTGCGGGGCCTGGATCGAAGGAGGTGATCGTGCACGAGGACGTCGGTCGGCTCGTGGCGGGCCGGTATCGGCTGCAGCACCCGGTCGGGGAGGGCGGGATGGGCGTCGTGTGGCGCGCCGTCGACGAGCGGTTGGACCGGGTTGTGGCTGTCAAGCAGCTGCGGGTGCCTGCTGCGGTGGGAACCCGGCAGGCCGAGCAGGCGCGGCAGCGGGTGTTGCGCGAGGCGCGCATCGCGGCGAGGTTGCAGCACCCGAACGCGGTCGGCGTCCATGACGTCACCGACGACCCGAGCGGACCGGTGCTCGTCATGGAGTATCTGCCGGCGCGCAGTCTCGCCGACGTGCTCGCCGAGCGCACGGGACTGTCTCCGCGGGAGGTAGCCCGCATCGGGGCGCGGGTCGCGGCGGCGTTGGCCGCGGCCCACGCCGCAGGCATCGTGCACCGCGATGTGAAGCCCGGCAACATCCTGCTCGGGCACGACGGCACCATCAAGATCACAGACTTCGGTATCTCGCACGCCGCGGGCGACGTCACGGTGACCAGTACCGGCCTGCTCGGTACGCCGGCGTTCCTGGCCCCCGAGGTTGCCCGCGGTGAGCCGCCCGGCCCGGCCTCGGATGTGTTCTCCCTAGGTGCGACGCTTTACGCCGCCGTCGACGGTGCACCGCCGTTCGGCATGAGCGACAACCCGATCGCGCAACTGCACCACGTGGCTGCGGGCGGGGCGCCGACACCACGGCACGCCGGGCCGCTGACCGGGTTGCTCGTCGGGATGCTGGACGATGATCCCGCCGCCCGTCCCAGCATGACCGGTGTCGCCGCCGACCTGGAGATGATCGCCGCGACCGGGGCGCCGGGAACGCTGGCCGCGGCGCGGACCACCGCGGTGGCGCCAGTGGGACGGCTCGGCGCGCCCGCGGCCGCCGCGCCGGCACCTACTCGGATCGACGCCCAGCCCGTCCGCACGCGTACTCGTTCGCGGGCGAGTGGCGGACTGCGCCGGCACCCGGGGTATGTGATCGCGGGGCTGGTCGGCTGCCTGCTGTTGGCCGTCCTGGTGGCGGTACTGCTCAGCGCGCCGCGCGATCGTTCCTCAGGTGGCGCGGCACCGCCCGGGACCCCGGCCTCGTCTCATCCCGCCACGACGGCCAGCCACTCGCCCGAGGCGATGGACCCAGGGCTACTCCAGCAGGCAGTCTCGGCGTACTACGCGCTGCTGCCGGACCACCCCGACAAGGCATGGACCCGGCTCGGCCCCGTGCTACAAAGCCAGGGCCAGCGTGCCTACGACAGTTTCTGGCACGGCGTGAAGGACCTCCAGGTCGTTACGCCTCCCCGAGCCGATCGCAACAGCGTCACGGTCACCATCGCCTACCGGACCGGGGGGCATGACCGCGTTCAAGAGACGCACCAACTCGGCATGATCCTCAGCAGCGGCACTCCGCTGATCAACACTGATCAGCTGGTCTCCTCGCAAACCAGCAGCAACGGCCACGGCAACGGCGGAGCAGACGGCGGCGGCGACAATGGGGGCGGCAACGGCGGCGGCTAGATCGCGCACGGCTACCGCGACCACGTCGTCGCGCCGCCCGAGAGCGAAGCCCTGCATCACGCGTTCAGCCGTGCCGCACGGCTGGGCGCCACCCTGCTCACCTGATCACTGCGCGCCGAGCGCTGCCGGCGCGACGACGGTTTCGAGTCGACCGCTCTCGGTGTCGTAAAGCAGACCTGAGACGATCAGGCCGGGCGGGAGCAAAGGGTTCGCGCGCAGCATTGCGAGGTCGACCGTGAGGGATGCGCGTGGATCGGTGATCGAATCGTGGTCGAGTGCGTCGGGGCTCGTGCCGAGTTCGGCGGCGAGTGCGTCCGGGTGGTCGAGCAGCCGGCTGATGCCGCAGTCGGTGTGGTGGATGACGACGAGGTTCCATCCCGGTCCGGGCTGGGTTCCGCCGCTGCGGGCGATCGCCGCGAGCAGCGTCAGGGTCCGCTGTGCGGCCGGCGTCATCCGGCCGCCGATGTTGCGGATCACGACGGCTTCGCCGAGCCGGAGCCCGACGACGGTGGCCGGGTCGACGCGGGGGTCAACACATCCCACGACGATGGTCCGGCCGGTCGGCAGCATGCTGAGGCCGGCGACCTCGTGTGCCTCGGCGAATTCGCCGTTTCTGCGGATGAGCTCGTCGACGACGGTCGTGTCGAGGCCGAGACTGGACATGATGTTCTCCATTCGGGATCAGGCCGGCACGAGCTCGGCCTGGACCGGCGTGGTGTGGGCGGCGGCCGCTCGGTGGCCGCGTCCGGGCAGGAGCAGGGCGCCGGCAGCACCGACCAGGCCGATGCCGAAGGCGACCAGGCTCGCGGTGCGGAATCCGGTCATGAACGATGTCTGCACGCCGTCCAGAAGTCGCTGTTGCGCGGCGCCGGGCGTGTGGCCGACGGTGGTCAGTGCCGCGGCCACGGAGTTCTGCGCGGCCGAGACGGCGTGGTCCGGCAGCTCGCGGAACG
>JBKPQY010000272.1:0-7127 GCA_046734315.1 Actinomycetota bacterium
GGTCATCCTCGGCGTGCTGCACGATGGCCCGGCAACCGGCGGAAACATCGTGGCGGCCGCGTCACGACGGCTGACAGCTCAGGGTGGGGTCACACGTAGCCAGGTCTACCGCGAGTTGCCGGGGCTTGCGCGTGTCGGCTACGTCAAGGCGGGCAAGGAGGGTGCGCGGTCCAGTCACCCGTATTCCCTTACCGCGGCAGGACGAAAGGCATTCGCCCAGTGGGCGAATGCACATAATGGCAGCGACTCGGTGCGCAGCCAGGCTGTGCTTCGGCTCGGTTTCGGCAAGCATCTGTCGACCCGGCAGCGCCGCGAGATCGTCGAGTCGGCGAGACAGGAACACGAGGCCGCGCTTGCCGCGCACAAGAGGGAGGCCGCCGAGCTGAAGAAGGCCGGTGACACCTACGGTGCCGTTGCCGTCGAGTTCGCCATCGCATACGAGCGGGCGTTGATCCGTTGGCTCGACTCCGTCCCGACGAGCTAGCCGTCCAGCGGCTACGCGAGCTGTGTCTCGCGCTGCCCGAGGTTACCGAACGGCCGACTCACGGCGAGCCCGGTTTCTTCGTTCGCGACAAGAGGCTGTTCGCGATGCTGGACGACCTACCGGCAGGTCGCGCCCGAGGTGCTGCGCGCGCGGCTCGACGATCCCAGCGCGTGACCGGCCCAGAAGGTACCGTGATCGGACGTGACCGACGTCCCCAGTGAGCTCAAAGAGCTCTCCACCACGATGGCCAGCATCGAGGCCGTACTCGACCTGGGCAAGCTCCGCGGCGAGGCGACGGCGCTCGAGAAGCAGGCGTCCGCTCCCGACCTGTGGGACGACCCGGACAAGGCACAGCAGGTGACGAGCCGGCTGTCCGCGGTACAGGGGGAGATCCGTCGCGCCGACGACCTGAGGAGGCGTCTGGACGACGCACAGGTGCTGTGGGACCTGGCCGAGGACGCCGGGGACGAGAAGGAGAAGGCCGAGGCAGCGTCCGAGGTCGCATCCCTCCGCAAGAGCATCGACGAACTCGAGGTGCGCACGCTCCTTTCCGGTGAGTACGACTCCCGGGAGGCGCTCGTCACGATCCGCTCGGAGGCGGGTGGCGTCGACGCGGCCGACTGGGCGGAGATGCTGCTGCGCATGTACCTGCGCTGGGCCGAACGGCACGGTTATCCGGTCGAGATGCTCGACACGTCCTACGCGGAGGAAGCGGGCATCAAGTCCGCCACCTTCAAGGTCAAGGCACCGTACGCGTACGGCACGCTCAGCGTCGAGCAGGGGACGCACCGGCTCGTGCGCATCAGCCCGTTCGACAACCAGGGGCGCCGCCAGACGAGCTTCGCCGGCGTCGAGGTGCTCCCGGTCGTCGAGCAGTCCGATCACATCGACATCCCGGACGAGGACATCCGGGTGGACGTGTTCCGCAGCAGCGGTCCGGGCGGGCAGGGCGTCAACACCACGGACTCCGCCGTCCGGATCACGCACCTGCCCACCGGCATCGTGGTCAGCTGCCAGAACGAACGCAGCCAGATCCAGAATCGCGCGAGCGCCATGGCGGTGCTTCAGGCCAAGCTCCTTGAGCGGCGTAGGCAGGAGGAGCAAGCCAAGCTGGACGCGCTCAAGGACAGCGGCAACAGCTGGGGCAACCAGATGCGCAGTTACGTGCTGCACCCCTACCAGATGGTGAAGGACTTGCGTACCGAGCACGAAGTCGGCAACCCTCAAGCCGTCCTCGACGGGGAGATCGACGACTTCATCGAGGCGGGCATTCGGTGGCGCCGCCGGGGCGCAGCCACGACCACTAGGTAGACTTCCCCGGCGTGATCCGACTCGACCACGTCACAAAGGTCTACCCGGCGGGCACCCGTCCGGCCATCGAAGATGTGACCATCGACATCGCCAAGGGCGAGTTCGTCTTTCTCATCGGTCAGTCCGGCTCGGGCAAATCGACCGTGCTGCGGCTGTTGTTGCGCGAGGAGCTAGCCACTGTCGGCAAGGTGTTCGTCGACGGACGCAACGTCGGACGGCTGCGCCGCCGCCGGGTTCCGGAGCTCCGCCGCAAGATCGGCTGCGTGTTTCAGGACTTCCGGCTGCTGCCGAAGAAGAACGTCTACAACAACGTTGCCTTCGCGCTCGAGGTGATCAACAAGCCGCAGCGCACCATCCGCCGCTCGGTGCCTGAGGTGCTGGATCTGGTCGGGCTCGAGGGCAAGGCGCTGCGCATGCCGCACGAGCTCTCAGGCGGGGAGCAGCAGCGTGTTGCCATCGCCCGCGCCTTCGTCAACCGGCCGCTGGTGCTGCTCGCCGACGAGCCGACGGGAAACCTCGACCCGGACACGAGCCAGGGGATTATGAACCTGCTCGAACGCATCAACCGGACGGGCACCACCGTGCTGATGGCGACACACGACAACAACATCGTCGACGCCATGCGCCGGCGGGTGATCGAACTCGACTACGGCCACATCGTTCGCGACCAGTCCCGCGGCGTCTACGGCGTCGGCCGCTGAGCTACTGCTGAACCAAAGGAAGTCATGCGCGCCAACTTCGTGATGTCAGGTGTCGGGCAGGGCCTGCGCCGCAACGTCCTGATGTCGATCGCCCTGATCATGATCACCTTCGTGTCGCTGTATTTCCTCGGCGGCGCGCTGCTGACCCAGAAGGAGATCGATAAGTTCCGCAGCACGTACGAGGACAGGCTGGACGTCTCGATCTACCTGTGCGGCCCGACGAAGGACCAGAACTGCAAGCATCCGTTCACCGCACAGGAGCGTGCCAGTCTCCAAGGGCAGCTGCGGTCAGATCCGTTGATCGCGTCGGAGCGGTTCGTCAGCCAGAACGAGATTTTCAAGAACAATCCGAATTACCTGGGCCTCGGCGATCTCGACATCCTGCAGGCCAGCGACTTCCCGAACCTGATCTCGGTCAAGCTCAAGGACATCAAGCGCGACTACGTGACGGTGGCGGCGCGCTACAACCGGGCCGCCGGCGTCGACCGGGTGCAGAACCAGGACGTGAGCCTGAAGACGATCCTCGACATCTTCGACAAGTCGCGGATCGGCGCGCTGGCGTTCGCGCTCCTTGTGCTGGTCGCCGCGATCCTTCTGATGGCGATCACGATCCAGGTCGCGGCTGCCCAGCGGCGTAATGAGACGAACATCATGCGGCTCGTGGGCGCCTCACGGTGGATGACGCAGCTGCCGTTCGTAATTGAGGCGGTGATCACCGCGTTGATCGGCGGCGTGCTCATCATCCCGGCGCTGTGGTTCAGCAAGACATACGTGCTGAATGGGATCTTCGGGCACTCGGTGAGCCACGGCGTGCTGCCGAATCTCTCGATCAACGACGTGATCATCGCGAGCGGAGAGTCCATCCTCATAGGCGTGGTGCTCGCGATCGTCACCGCTTACGTCACGCTGCGCGCCTACGTCCGGTTGTGATGGCCGCCAAGCAGGGCGGCCGGAAGCTCATCGCGCAGAACCGCAAGGCGCGCCACGACTACGCGATCCTCGACACGTACGAGGCCGGGATCGCCCTCACCGGCACCGAGGTGAAGTCGCTGCGGGCCGGCCGGGCCTCGTTGGTCGACGGTTTCGCGACGATCGACGACGGCGAGATCTTCCTGCGCAACGTACACATCCCTGAGTACACCCAGGGAAGCTGGACGAACCACGAGCCACGGCGGACCCGCAAGCTCCTGCTGCACCGCGCTGAGATCACCCGGCTGATCGGCAAGACACGCGAGAGCGGGCTCACGCTCGTCCCGCTGTCCTTGTACTTCTCCGAGGGCAAGGTCAAGGTCGAACTCGCGCTCGCACGGGGCAAGCGCTCGTACGACAAGCGGCAGGACCTCGCCCGGCGCGACGCCGACCGGGAGGTGCGCCGCGCCATCGGCCGTCGCGCCAAGGGTGCTAGCTACGAGCGATAGCGGCGCGCTCGGTTCCGCGCCTCGGCGGCGTGCCGGCGTTGCTCGGCGACCAGCACGCCGTAGGTGAACGCGTCCTCACCGTGCTCATGGGCGTCCTCGGCCAGCCGGCGCGCCAGGTGCGCGGCGACGACACTGTCCTGGAACTCGCCGAGCAGGTCCTGCAGCTTGCTGATGTCCTGGGCCAACTGCTGCGCCTGGACGTCGCCCGCCGCAGCCGCCGCCTCGGCCGCATAGCGCACACGCTTGCCCGCTTTGCGCGCGCCGTGCATCTGCTCGTCCGTGCCGGAGCGCTTCGTGGCCCGGCGCAGCCGCCTGCCCAGCGTGCGCTCGACGCCGTCGATCGCCTCGTGCAGCGTCTCGGCGGGACGTCCCGCCGCGGCGGTGAACGGCGGATCGTCGCGCCAGCGGCAGGCCTCCGAGAGCAGATCCGCGTAGCGGCTGGTGCGCATCGTGTCGAGCAGTTCCGCGCGGTGCCGCTCCAGATCGGAGAGCAGCCGCTTGTCGACGTGCTCCGCGATCGGGCCGACCACGAGGTCGCCCGGCAAGTCGTCGATGGCGGCGAGCAGCCGGCTGCGCAGTACCTCCGCATCGCGGACGCCACCGAGGACCCCGGCGTACCAGCGCAGCTCGTCCTGGAACGCTGCCGCCTGCTCGGCGTCGAAGCAGTGCGCGAACGTGCGCAGCGTGCTGCGCATGCGACGGCAGGCGACCCGGGTGCGGTGCACCGAGTCGTCGGCGTCCGAAATGATCGCGAAGTGGCCGGCTACCACCGCGTCGACCTGCCGGGAGAGGTAGTCGACGAGCACGGCACCTGCCGACGTACGCGGCGTGCCGACTCCCTCGTTGCCGATACCGACCAGGGCGCGGGCAAGCTTCGACCGGCTGGTCGAGGGGACCGCGCCGGCCGAGATCAGGATCCGGCCGATCTCGGCGAGCAGGGCGTCGTCGCCGGCAGGACCGAGTTCGATCTCCGCCTCGTGCCAGCGAGGCGCTCGTACGTCGACCCCGAGACCGCTCGCCCGAACGTCGTCGAAGGCGACTTCGGCAAGTAGCGTGCCGGCGTCGTCGCACAGCCGGTGCCGGACGCGTATGACCGACAGTCGCACCGCCGCCGCCAGCGGCCGATCACGTACGAACGGGCGCAGCTGCTCTGTCAGTTCGTCCGGCGGACCCTCGCTGGGGGGCCAACGCAGTTCGGTGCGTCCGCGCCGCGCTGGCACCTTGAGCTGCCATCCGGTGTCGGCGTCGCCCTCGCGGCGCCGCAGCGTCAGCCGAAACCGCAGCAGGTCCATCTGGCTCGTGTCGTGGTAGGTGCTCGACAGGCGCACCGTGTCGATGTCGACGTGACGTCCTGGCCCCGAGAGCCTCGGTACGGCGAAATCGGGCGCGACGTCATATTTCGCCTCGACCTCGGGCGCGACTTCGACCATGTCTCCAGTTGTACCCGCTGGGAATGTGTGGACGGTATCCTCGGTTTTCTCCACGCCGAGGGGGTGAAAGGTCTCGACTCCGGACGTCGAGACAGGGGAAGCGGGCCGAGGATCGCGTTGCTGACCTCGTTAATCATGCGACGCAACATCAATAAGCGCCGATTCCAATCGCGCTGACTACGCTCTCGCTGCCTAAGCGATAGTGGGTCTGTCAGCCCGGGCTCGTCACCGGTCCGGTCCGCTGGCATCAGTGAGGTGACTTACCGTCCTCGCCGGTCGCGGGCGTGGACGGGACAACCCACAGCGACTGGGCTCGTCGTACCGGCTCGTGTGCATGACCGGTAGGGCCGAGTAGGGACGACGCACACTGCGCCCGGAGAAGCCCTGTTGAGGCGACGGAGGACGCGGGTTCGATTCCCGCCACCTCCACCACTTTGCCCCCGCAAACGCGGGGGCAGAACCCTATCAACAAGGGTTACGGGAACACGCGGGACCAAACTGGCCTGCCGATCATGGCGGGCATCGAAAAGCGCACCAACCGGACAACTGGCCCAACGTGGCGAGTGCTGTGGCGCGAGAATGGGCAGCGGCAGTACGAGCTCTTCGCCGACGAACACAACGCGGTGCAGTTCCGGCGGCTCGTCGAGGCGGGCGGCAATCAGTGGGGATATGGAGCCCTTGGGGATGACGACGGTGTTTCCTAAGGTGAAGTCCGTGCGCGAGGCGCCGAAACCGTAGGTCCGCGACTGCAGCGGCCCAAGCACCACGAACAGCAGGCCTACTGCCGACAGCATGGCCCCGGTCAGGTCGAACCGCGGCCTCGGCCCCGTCCGGGGCGGGTCGGTGATCTTGCGGGCGAGCCAGATGATCCAGGCCACCACTAGCACCTGCAGCCCGAACGATGCCCGCCAGCTGATCCCCCAGGTGATCAGGCCGCCGATCAACGGCCCGGCGGCCGCGCCCGACCCGCCCGCCCCGCTGACCACTCCGAAATAGCGTGCGCGCGATTTGATGTCCGGGAAGGCGACGTGATCAGGATGTAGACGGGCGGGATCATCAGCGCCGAGCCGACGCCCTCGAACAGCGAATACCCGGTGATCAATAGCGGCAGCCCGCGCGCCAGCAGTGCCAGCAAATGCACCGGTTCCGTAAATAATCAGGCCGAGGATGAAGCAGCGCTTGCGGCCCCAGATGTCGGTCAGCATGCTGCCCGGGATCATCAACGCGGCCATGGTGAGGGTGAACAGCGTGATCGCCGTCTGCACCCCGGCCACATTCGTGCCCAGGTCCTTGGCGATCGAGCTGATCGCCACGGTCGTGGCGGTGGCCGCGTAGCTGGCGATGAACTGCGCCAGCGCCAGCGGCCGGACCATCGTCCCGGCCGTGGCGCCCGCCTTGGAAACCGTCGCCCCGGTCATCGCGGCCCCCACATGCCAGCACGCCGTCGAAGTCAGCCAGGACAGCATCCGGAGATCATGGAGGCCGGAGCGGCATCGCCAGGCCCGTGTCCTGACCCATTACCGCTTTATTTCACTGCGACGGAACTGACGGCCAGATCGCGCAGATCTAGTGAACTTATTCCGCTGCGCGATTCCACTCGGTTCCAGGTCAGGCGCAGCGCCCGCGTAGACACCGCCGGGTTGGCCGGGCTGAACCAGGCCTCTGATCGCCATTGCCCAGGTTCGGAGGACGATAGGCCCAGCCGACGTACGTCTTTCACCTAATCGGGGGATGGTATTTGCTCCGGCGTGGGCTGCGATGAGCAAGATGAGCAAGATGAGCA
>JBKPQY010000273.1:0-5257 GCA_046734315.1 Actinomycetota bacterium
TGACCGACGCAGCTTGCGGTGGTTTGGGATCCCCGCCTGCACGGCGAACCCGGAGGGCCACACCTCCATCACTGGCACAGCACGGTTCGCGCGGATGATCTTCTACATCACCCTCACTCTCCCTTCAGGACACACCGCAGACCGATCTATCGCTGGCCTGCGACGATGATGACCAACTATCGGACTTGCGCGGCATCGATTTCCGCCTGATCAGCGAGCCCAAGGCTGCCCGCCAGCGTTGCCACGAAGCCGATTACGGCCACAGGCATCAGGTGCTGCCGGACCGCGTCGCCGAGGAAGACCAGCCCCACAATTGCCGGGAAGATCGTCTCGACGACCATGGTGATTGCTGCGACCGTCGTCACTCGTCCGCGATGCAAGGCGAATCCAAAGGCAATCACGGCAAGGGCACCCTGTGCGAGCAGCGCCCAGAGGACCGGGTCGGCGGCGGTCTGCGACCACGGATGCCGCACCGCAAGGCCACGCGCGGCGATGCCGACGAGGCCGAATCCCAATCCGGCTGTCGTTGCCAGGATCAGCGACGCGCGCGCATGGTTCGCATCCCGCACTCCGATCAACAGCAGCAGCGCCACGAGCGCGATCGTGCCGAGGAGCACCCAGCCCGCCGCGGCGCCGGTGTGATCCGCTGGCCCCGGTTCGGCACTCACGGCCAGCAGCACAAGACCGACACCGATGACGACGAGCGCCGTGATCTCCGCGCTACGCAAGCGCAGGTCGAGAACCAAGACGGCAAGCACCGCGGTCACCGCGACGGAGGACGCCACCGCCGATTCGACCAGAAACAGCGGCAACGTGCGCAGCGCCGCGACAGACGCCAAGAAGCCGAGTACGTCCAGGACCAGTCCGAGCGCGTACGGCCGACCCGCGGCTATGCGGCTCAACAGCATCGCACCGCTGGGTAGCGCGGCCATGCGTCGCACACCGATCGCCTGGAGAACGGACGCAGCGCCGTACGCGATGGCCGCAGCTGCGGCACCGATCAGACCGGCGAGCACGCCCCGGCACCCAGAGCGGATTACGGGTCGGTGCGGGTGATGCGCCAGGCGCCGGCCAGCAGCGTCAGCCCGGTATAGGCGCTGAGTACAGCCAGGCCCGTCCAGGGTGAAAACGAGTGCACGCCGGGGTGTGAGGAGATCGCCTGCTGCCCGATCTGCGACGGCAGCCAGCGGCCGACTAGATCTACCACGTGTTGCGGGAGGATCTGCACGATGACCGGTGCCACGACGAGCAGGGACGCCAGCCAGATGATCGCCGTCGACGATGAGCGCAGCGCGGCGCCCAGTGCCACACCCCAGATGCAGATCAGCATCAGGTAGACGACGCCGCCGCCGAGCGCGGCGGGCAGGCGTGCATTGCCCCAGCCCACCGACAGTCCGGCGGTTCCCAACAACGCCTGCCCGACCGCGAACGCGGCGAGGCATGCGCCGGCGGCGGCTACGCCCGCGATGGCGACATGTGTGGTGAGTTTCGCAGCCAGCACTCTCAGCCGGGAGGGCTGCGCCAGGAACGTCACCTTGATCATCCCGGTCCCGTATTCGCGCGTGACGCACAGCACGCCGAACGCCGCGATCGCGAGCACCGCCGCGTTCACACCCTGCAGCGAGGTGGCAACCGAATCGAACGCCTGTCGATCGAGAAGGCTCATGTGCGGTCCGTTGGACGCCATCGCCACCGAGACCAGTGCGCTGACCACGATGGCCAGCGCGATCGCGACCAGGACAGTGCGCGCCGTCTTGTGCAGTGGACGCAGCTTCTGCCACTCCATCGCCAGCGAGTTGATCACGCGGCCTGCCCCGCGACGTGGTCGCAGATGTCGGCCGTCAGCCGCATGAAGGCTTCTTCCAGCGAGGCTCGTTGGGGAGACAGCTCGTACAGCAGCACACCGAGCTTGAGTGCGACTACGCCGACGTGTTCGATGCTGACGCCCACCACCTCGAGGACGTCGCCGTCGTGCCACAGCGAGGCCCCTTGGTCCGCGAGAGCGGCAGCGAGCACGTTCAGCTGAGGGCTGCGGACCCGGACCGAACTCTCAGCGCGCTCGGTGAAGGCCGCGACGCTCTCGGCGGCGATGAGCCGGCCCTGGCCGATGACGATCAGCTCGGTCGCGGTCAACGCCATCTCGCTCATCAAATGGCTCGACACGAAGACCGTCCGGCCTTCGGCGGCCAGATCCTGCATGAACTCGCGGATCCAGCGGATGCCTTCGGGGTCCAGTCCGTTGATCGGCTCGTCGAACACCAGAGTCGGCGGGTCGCCGATGAGCGCTGCGGCGATGCCCAGCCGCTGACGCATGCCCAGCGAGAAGCCGCCGACCTTGCGCCCGGCGACGCCGTCGAGCCCGACCAGGCTCAGTACCTCGTCGGCGCGGCGGCGGGGCAGCCGATTGGCGGCGGCCAGCCAGCGCAGGTGCTCGATCGCCGTCCGGCTGGGGTTGACGCCGCCCGGATCGATCAGGGCGCCGAGCTCACGCAACGGGTGCGCGAGATCGCGATAGCGCCGTGAGGCGACCATGGCCACACCTGCATCCGGCTCCGTGAGCCCCAGGATCATTCGGGCGGTCGTGGTCTTGCCGCTGCCATTCGGACCGAGGAAGCCGGTCACCGCGCCAGGTTCGACGCGGAAGCTGAGGTCGTCGACAACAGTGCGGTCGCCATAACGCTTGGTCAGGCCGCGGACTTCGATCATGGTCAGGCAGGGCTCGTTTCGGGGTCTGTCGACGGTTCCCCCGATTATGCCTGGCCGGCCGCGACCTCAAACGCGGCGGGCGGCGGTGAACCGGATAAGAGCTTCCACCGATATGCAGGCCCGCTGTGCCCGTTTACGAGCGGTGACCTACTGCCTGATCACGGCGACACCGGGTGTGGCCGCACCCGCCAGCAATACGGACACGAGCGTGCCCAGTGGCAACGTGCCCCAATACGACTGGTGCGATCCGAGGTTGCCGAGAAACAGCATCAGCAGCCAGGTCGCCGGAAAGGTGAAGATGAGGAAGAAGACGGTGCCGAAGAACAGGGCCCTAATCACATCTGCCTCCGAGAGGTGTGCGGCCAGCGTGGCCGCGGGCAGGCCACATCGTCGCGACAAGTAGGCGGGGATTCGAGTATCCGCTAAACGGGCGCGTCGGGGACTTATCCGGCACATCGCTCTCGACCGGGGCAAGGTCAGTTGGTCAGCCGGTCGACCTCGGCGAGCAGGTGAGAGACCTGGCCGGTCACGCTGAACCTCTCGCGCACGTACTGCGCGGCCACGGGTCCGCGGGTTGCCTTCCAGCCGGTGTCGAGGGCCTCGTTGATCGCTTCGGCGAGTGACGCGGCGAGCGCGGTCCGGTCGTCCGTCTCGGGGACGAGGGTGCCGACCTCGGCGGTGACGAAGTCGCGAGGACCGCCCGAGTCGGCGCCGATCACCGGGGTGGCGCAGGCCATGCACTCGACGAAGACGAGCCCGAACGGTTCGCGGTAGGAGGGGAAGCAGCCGACGTCGGCGCAGCCGAACAGCAGGGCGAGTTCGTCCTGAGAGCGCGGCCCGAGGAAGTACGTGCGGCGTAGCCCGAGCTCGGTGCTCAGCTCGTGGATGGCGCGTTGGGCCTCGGCCGGCCCGGAGCCGATGACGAGGGTGAGGGTCCGACGCTCGTGCTGTTCGTAGCTCGCGGCCGCGCGGAGCAGCGCGTCCAACCGTTTCCAGTCCGCGAACTTCCCGCAGAAGGCGACTACGGCGTCAAACCCGTCCGGGGGTGCCACCGGTTCGGGCTCGAGGTCGCTGCTGTCGAGCGGCTGCGTGTAGAAGCCGGCCAGCACGACCGCTCGGTCAGTGCCGTCGGGCAGCGGTCGGAAGACGTGCTGGTTGTAGCCGTTGGGCGACAGCACGACCCGCTCGCGCGGGAACTCGGGAAAGACGTCGAGCAGCGCGTTCACCTGCTCGGCCGAGATCGCCGCGGCCACGTCGACGCCGTGGTTCGGATCGCCGAGGTCGAAGATCCTCTCGCGCTGCATGAACGGGAGGAACCGCAGCGGGAACTCCTCCGGCGAATCGCCACGACGCTCGTGGTTGAACATCTTGAGCTCGGTGCCGTGCGCGAAACACAGCAGCGTCATCCGCGGTCGGCCGTCCGCTACCCGGCGCTGGTTGACGTCGCGCAGCACCACGGTGTTCATGAACGCGTGGTGGGCGATGGCGAGGCTGAACGTGTCGCCGGTGCGCGACTCGATCTCGTCCATCCAGTCGGCGACGGCAGCGGTCAGCCGGAGACGATACGCATCCACCTCGGCCTCGCTCATCGAGTGCCAGCGGTAGCTGCTGACCGGAGACACCGACTCGCAGATCGGGATGTCGTGCTCGAGGGGAAAGACGCGAACGTCTTCTTCCTCGAATCGCTGGCGCCGCGACGGGTACATCGAATAACACCGCACGCCCGGCAAGGCATTGTACGCACGATGGTGCGACTCGTGCAGAATGCCGGAGCCGGGCGCGAACTCGCCATCACGCTGCCAATTGTTGGTGCCGAGCTGGAAGATCAACCGATCAGCCACGGCCACAGCCTAGGGGACGGGTCCATTGCGTCACGGCCCTTCTCGGTCGTCGGATCGCCTGCGTGCCCTGCGCGAGCGGCTATGCCGCGGTGCGCCTACAGCGAGGCTGGCAATCTGCCGAGGGCTGCTATCGCGACTCCTCCGACTAGCCGTCGCTCATCACGCACCTGCTCGTGCCGTTCCACGGCGGCGCCACCGAGCGGCACTGGACCCTTCGCGCGTCAGCGTGACGTATGCAGGGACGTGGAGGTATACGCGGGCACGCCTGGGACGCATCTGATCCCTACCGGCCCGCTACGGCGTGGACGGGCGACGCAAGCGGATGCAGCGGTTGATGCGGATGCAGCGGTTGATGCACGCTAACTAGTGAACGCGACCAGGTCGGCACAGAAGTCGCGGTCCGAGAGGTCGCTGTTCCCCGTGGAGGAGCGCACCATGCGGAATGAGTCCGGGACCTCGATGTCGTCGCTGGGGTCACCGGGAGTGCCGTTGTAGTCGACGTCAAAGGCGAAGCGGACCTCACCGGGGTCTTTGAGCACCAGGTTGCCGTTGGTGTCGTAGAAGCGGGATCCGCCGGAGGCGAACTCGGTGATTGTGATGGTGCCGTCGCCGTTGTCGGTGATGACGTGGTCCATGCGGTTGGAGGTGAAGACGTTGGTATAGGTGCCGCCGGTGTCCAGGTTGGTGGTCACGACAGTGCCGTGCACACT
>JBKPQY010000274.1:0-12341 GCA_046734315.1 Actinomycetota bacterium
CCGAGCGAGCGTTCCGGGAACGGCGCGATCGAGTCCTGCTGGCCGGCGCGCTGAAGGATCAGCTTGCCGCCCTGCGCGTCCGCGGTGATGCTCGCGCCGTCGGCGAATCCGATCGTCACCTTGTCGATCTCGCCGGCCCCGGACCTGGTCACCGGCGCGTAGCAGCCGAGCCGTGCGGCCAGCCAGCCGGCGAGCAACTGCGCAGAGGGGTCGGAGTCGTCGCCGAACACCGTGGCCGACGCGGGCGCGTCGTGCTGCCCGTCGAGGGCCGAGGCGAGCGCCGCCCGCCAGCCGGTGATACGCGTCCAGGACAGGTCGGTGTCACCGGGGGCGAAGTCGACGGCGCGTTGCCGCAGTGCCGCAACTCGGTCGTCGGCCCGCTGCACGTCGGTGATCCGCCGATCGGCGAAGACACCGAGCGGGTCGTAGGAGATGCGGTCAGGCGGCGGGCCGTGCCACCACGTGACGACCGGTGCGTCCGGGGCGAGCAGCGGCAGCGTGACCGACTCGGCGTGTAGCGCGAGACGGCCGTACATGCGCATCACCACCGCCTCGCCCGGCCCGAGCCGTCCGCCGAGCAGCACCTCGGCGTCCAGCCGCGGCACCGGCGCGTCGATCTGGCGGCGGATCACCATCAGCATCCGCATCGGGTGCATGCTCGCCGCGATCGTGGCGGCTTCCTCCGCCTCGGCCACGTCCTGTTCGTCGACGACGACGACGAGCGTGAGCACTATCCCGCTGGTGACTGCGCCGCCCGTACGTCGCTCCGCCGCCAGCGCCTTGACAACAGCAGTGCCGGTCGTATCCCACAAAGTAGTCATGTGCCAACCTCATAGGTGATCAAAGCAAACCCAGCCACCGGGCGATTCACGGCCGGCGCCACTGTCGGCCGTCGCGGGCGAGCATCTCGTCGGCTTCCTTCGGTCCCCATTCGCCGGCGCGGTACAGGTACGGCTTCGAGCCGGTCCAGAAGTTCTCCAGCGGATCAATCACCCGCCAGGACGCCTCGACCTCGTCGTTGCGGGGGAACAGCGTCGCATCGCCGATGAGCACGTCGAGGATCAGCCGCTCGTACGCTTCCGGCGAGGATTCGGTGAACGCTTCGCCGTAGAGGAAGTCCATCGCGACGTCGCGGACTTCCATTTGGGTGCCGGGCACTTTCGAGCCGAACTTCAGCGTGACGCCTTCGTCGGGCTGTACCCGGATCACGAGCTGGTTGTGGCCGAGCTCCTGCGTGTCGGTCTGGCTGAACGGCAGGTGCGGTGCCTTCTTGAACAGCACGCCGATCTCGGTGACCCGCCGGGGGAGCCGTTTTCCGGTCCGCAGGTAGAACGGCACGCCCGCCCAGCGGCGCGTCTCGACGCCCAGCCGTACGGCAGCGTATGTCTCGGTCTTCGAGTCCTGCGAGATGCCGTGTTCCGCGACGTATGCGACCGCGCGCTCACCGGCGAGCCAGCCCTGGTCGTACTGCCCGCGGATCGCATACGCGCCAAGGTCGGGGGGCAGCGAGATCGCCCGCAGGACCTTGATTTTCTCGGTGCGGATCGCCTCGGCGGAGAACTCGACCGGCTCCTCCATTCCGGTGAGCGCGAGCAGTTGGAACAGGTGGTTCTGCAGCACGTCGCGAGCCGCGCCGGTCGCGTCGTAGAAGGCGGCGCGACCGCCGATGCCGACGTCCTCGGCCATGGTGATCTGCACCGAGTCGACGTAGTTGGAATTCCACACCGGCTCGAAGAGCTGATTGGCGAAGCGCAGCGCAAGGATGTTCTGGACCGTCTCTTTGCCCAGGTAGTGATCGATGCGGAACACGTCGTGGGGCGTGAACACCGCGTCGACCAGACCGTTGAGGTCGAGCGCGCTCGCCAGGTCGTGTCCGAACGGCTTCTCGACGACGACCCTTCGCCAGCCACCGCTCTGCTCGTTGCTCGCAAGGCCGGTGCGCTCCATCTGCTTGAGCACAACCGGGAACATGCTGGGCGGGATCGACAGGTAGAACGCGGCGTTGCCCCTGATGCCGTGGCTTTCACGCAGCTCGTCGAGCGTGGTGCACAGCGTGTCGAACGCGGCATCGTCGTCGAACGAGCCCGGAACGAACTGAATGTCGGAGCAGAGCCGGTTCCACACTTCGTCGTTCCACGGAGTCCGTGCATGTTCCTTCGCGGACTTCTTCGCAAGGGCCGCGAAGTCGCCGTCGCCCCAGTCACGGCGGGCGAACCCAAGGAGCACGAAGTCGTTCGGCAGCAGTCCGCGGTTGGCCAGGTCATAGATCGCGGGCAGCAGCTTCTTGCGCGCCAGGTCGCCCGTGACGCCGAACACGACCAGCGCGCAGGGTTCCGGCACCCGGGGCAGTCGCCGGTCGGCGGGGTCGCGCAGCGGGTTGGGCTGGGGCAGCGCACCGAGCGCCAGGCCCGGCGCGGCTGCGGCCGGGGTCGCCGGCACCTCGGTCGAGGATGTGTCGGTCACGTGTCCCACCTCGTCGTTATTGTCTGCCGGCCGCGCCGACCTGCGCCTTCACGCTCTCGACGAGCTGGGCGTAGGAATCCTCGAACTTCTGGACGCCTTCGAGCTCGAGCAGCTGGATCACATCGTCGTAGTCGATGCCGAGCCCCGCCAGGCCGTCGAGCACCTTCCTCGACTCGTCATAGGTGCCGGCGATCGTGTTCCCACGGATCGTCCCGTGGTCGGCAACGGCGTTCAGCGTCGCCTCGGGCATTGTGTTCACCGTATTCGGCGCGATCAGCTCGACGGCGTACATCGTGTCGTCGTAGCGGGGGTCCTTGACCCCGGTGGACGCCCACAGCGGCCGCTGCTCGTTCGCCCCTGCCGCCTTGAGTGCCTGCCAGCGGTCGGACGCGATCACCTTCTCGTAACGCTGGTAGGCGAGCCGGGCATTGGCGATGCCGGCACGGCCACGCAGTCGCGAAGCTTCCTCAGTGCCGATCTTCTCGAGGCGCTTGTCGACCTCGGTGTCCACTCGCGACACGAAGAACGACGCCACCGAGTAGATCTGCGAGATGTCGTGGCCGGCCGCCTTCGCCTGCTCCAGGCCGGACAGGTAGGCGTCCATGACGCCGTCGTAGCGATCGAGGCCGAAGATCAACGTGACGTTGACGCTGACGCCGGCCGCCGTGGCCGCCGTGATCGACGGCAGGCCCTCCTTCGTGGCCGGGATCTTCACGAGCACGTTCGGCCGGTCGACCAGCCACTGCAGGCCCTTCGCCTCCGCAGTGGTGCGCTCCGTATCGTGCGCGATGCGCGGGTCGACCTCGATCGACGCGCGGCCGTCGACACGGCTGGTCCGGTCATAGACGGGGCGCAGCACGTCGCACGCCCACCGGATGTCGTACGCCATCAGGTAGCGGATCGCGCCGTCGAGGGCGATTTCGCGCAACGCGAGGTCGTGCACCTGCTCGTCGTACGCCGTGCCGTGCTCGAGGGCCTTCTGGAAGATCGTCGGGTTGCTGGTGACCCCGACGACGTGCCTGGTGTCGATCAGCTGCTGCAGGTTGCCGGACCGCAGCCGCTCTCGGCTGATGTCGTCGAGCCAGATGGACACGCCTTGTGCCGAGAGGTCGGCGAGAGCGTCTGTCATGGCATCTCCTCACGTACCGGTTGTGCTACCGGTGATCTTGCCAACCCGGTCGAGCGTGGCATGCGCCGCGGCAACGACCCGGTCAGGCGTGAATCCGAACTGCTCGAACAGCACCGCGCCGGATGCGCTGGCGCCGAAATGGTTGATCGACACGATCTCGCCGGCCTCGCCGACGATCTCGCGCCACCCCTGCGGGACCGCGGCTTCGATGCTCACCCGTGCCCGCACATTCGGCGGCAATACTTGCTGCTGGTACGCCGCGTCCTGTGCGTGGAACCACTCGAGGCACGGAAGGGACACCACCCGGGTCGGCGTGCCCTCGGCCTCCAGCCGTTCGCGGGCACTCAGCGCGACGGACACCTCCGAGCCGGTGGCGACGAGCAACACCTCAGGCTTGCCGTTCGACGCCTCTTCGAGGATGTAGCCGCCCTTGTCGGCGTTGACGACCTTCGCCGGGTCGAGGACCGGCAGCGGCTGGCGGGTCAATGCGAGCCCGGCGGGACGGTCCGTGTGCTCGAGCACGGTCTTCCACACCACAACCGTCTCATTCGCGTCGGCGGGACGGACGATGTCCAGTCCCGGGATGGCCCGAAGCGCTGCCAGATGCTCGACCGGCTGGTGCGTCGGACCGTCCTCGCCGAGGCCGATGGAGTCGTGCGTCCAGACGTAGATCGTCGGAATCTCCATCAGCGCCGCGAGGCGCACCGCGGGGCGCATGTAGTCGCTGAAGATCAAGAACGTGCCGCCGTACACGCGGGTGCCGCCGTGCAGAGTGATGCCGTTCATGATCGAGCCCATGGCGTGCTCGCGGATGCCGAAGTGCAGCGTGCGCCCGTAGGGGCCGCCCGTCCACTCCTTGGTCTGGTGCTCGGACGGGATGAAGCTCGGCTCGCCCACCATCGTGGTGTTGTTGCTCTCGGCCAGGTCCGCCGAGCCGCCCCACAGCTCGGGCAGCACGGGGGCCAGGGCGGTGAGCACCTTGCCGGTCGCGGCCCGCGTCGCCATCGGCTTCTCGGTGGGGAACGTCGGCAGCACGTCGGCCCATCCGTCGGGCAGGGTGCGGGTGAGCATCCGGTCGAACAGCGCCGTGCGCTCGGGGTTGGCCTCGGCCCAGTCGTCGAAGCGCGGCTGCCACTCGGCGTGAGCCGCCCGGCCGCGATCGACAACTTGGCGAACGTGGCCCAGCAGTTCGTCGTCCATGGGGAAGTGCACGTCCGGGTCGAAGCCCAGCACCTCCTTGGTGGCGCGGACCTCGTCCTCGCCCAGCGCCGAGCCGTGCGCCTTGCCGGTGTTCTGTGCGTTCGGAGCCGGCCAGGCGATGATCGTGCGTACGGCGATCATTGACGGCCGTGTCGTCTCGGCCTGTGCTGCCTTGATGGCGGCTTCGAGCGCGACGACGTCCTCGCCGGACTCGACGCGCTGCGTGTGCCAGCCATATGCCTCGTAGCGCTTGAGCACATCCTCGGAGAACGCCACGTTGGTGTCGTCTTCGATGGAGATGTGGTTGTCGTCGTAAAACATGATCAGGTTGCCGAGCTGCTGGTGCCCAGCCAGGCTCGACGCCTCGCTCGACACGCCTTCTTCGAGGTCGCCGTCGCTGCAGAACGCGTAGATGCGATGGTCGAACACCGACTCGCCCGGCGGGGCGTCGGGGTCCCAGAGACCTCGCTCACGACGCGCCGCCATTGCCATGCCCACGGCGTTGCCCACGCCCTGCCCGAGCGGCCCGGTGGTCGTCTCGACTCCGACCGTGAGTCCGTGCTCCGGATGACCGGGTGTGCGCGACCCCCAGGTGCGGTACGCCTTCAGGTCGTCCAGCTTGAGGCCGTAGCCGCTGTAGAAGAGCTGGACGTACAGGGTCAGTGACGAATGCCCGTTCGACAGCACGAACCGGTCGCGGCCCACCCAGTTCGGATCGGTCGGGTCGTGGCGCAGCACCTTCTGGAACATGAGATAGGCCAGCGGTGCCAGGCTCATCGCCGTGCCGGGGTGGCCGTTGCCGACCTTCTGCACCGCATCCATGGCCAGCACCCGGACCGTGTCGACGGCCTTGGTGTCCAGATCGGTCCACCACTCGGGGTGGCTCTGCACTACTCGATCTTCGGGTCCGCTCACGATGCTCGTGCTCCCTCCTGCCCGCACTTACGGCACTCCGTCGAGCCTAGTCACCTGATCGGGCGCGCAGCGCTCCTGGCGGGTTAATGGGCGGCATCGTCGCGATGACGCCCACAGGGCGGTGCGATGCATTGTCAGGCGGCCCATTACCCTGAGCCGGTGACGCAGACGTCGGTGGTGAGCGCCGTATCGCCGGCGCCGATCACGCTGCCGGCGCACCGGTCGTCGCGTCTGCGGGCCTACTTCGCGCTGACCAAGCCCCGCATCATCGAACTGCTGCTCGTCACGACGCTCCCGTCGATGATTCTGGCCGCAGCCGGCCTACCGCCATGGAGTGTCGTGCTGGCCACCATGGTGGCCGGGACGCTCGCCGCAGGCAGCGCCAATGCGCTGAACTGCTATGTCGATCGCGACATCGATGCTGTCATGCGCCGCACCGGGCATCGGCCCCTGGCACGGCACGACGTCTCGCCGCGTGGAGCGCTGCTGTTCGGGCTGGCGCTCGGCGTGGTCGCTGTCGACATGATGGGCTTCGCGACGAACTGGCTTGCCGCCGGCCTCACGGCGGCCGCCATCGCGTTCTACGTGGTCGTCTACACCATGCTGCTGAAGCGCCGTACCGCACAGAACATCGTGTGGGGCGGCGCGGCCGGATGCATGCCGGTGCTCATCGGCTGGGCCGCCGTCACGGGGCGACTCGGATGGGCGCCACTGATCCTGTTCGGCGTGGTGTTCTTCTGGACGCCGCCGCATTTCTGGGCGCTGGCCATGCGGTTCCGCGAGGACTACCGGCGTGCCGGCGTACCGATGCTGCCGGTGGTCGCGTCGCCGGTGCGGGTGACCACCGAGATCGTCGTATATAGCTGGCTCACCGTGGTCACGTCGCTCGTCCTGTGGCCGGTTGCGACGGGGTGGGTATACGGCTTCCTGGCCGCCGGTGCCGGCGCGGTGCTGCTCGTCGCTGCCCACAAGCTGCTGGCGAAGACTCGGGCCGGTCTCGACGGCAAGCCGATGCGACTGTTCCACCTGTCGAACAGCTACCTGGCGTTCATCTTCGTTGCTGTCGCGATCGACACGCTGATTCGCTAATCCCGCCTGGGCGGATCCGCGTCCCCACCGGTCGCTTCGCCCGGGTGGACGGTGGCCTTCTGTGGCGCGCTAACCCGCGACTGCGTCCACGACGGCTTGAGTGTTGGTGAGATCGGGAAGGACGACGTCGGCTCCGGCTGCTCGCAACTCGTCGACGCTGGCCGGACCGGTCGCCACGGCGACCACGTGAGCTCCGGCCGCACGGCCTGTGGCGACGTCGAGCAGCGTGTCGCCGATGATCACCGTGTCGGCGCCGTGGAAGCGGCGGCCAAGTTCGCGTTCCGCCCGCCGCCACGCATGCGCGGGCAGGTCGGTGCGCTGGAACGCATCGCCCCCGAACGCGCCGAGCCGCAGGTCGAGGTGCCCGCCCAGCCCGAACACGGACACTTTCAGCGCAGCGAGCGGATACAGGTTGCCGGTGAGGACGGACTGCTTCCAGCCGCTGACGCCATGGCAGGCGCGCAGCGCAGCGGCAGCACCGGGAAGCACCCGCCCCTCGCGTCGCATCTGGTCGGCGCGTGAGTGCAGCTCTTCGACGACCATCGCGACGAACCCATCGACGCGCGCCGGCGAGGCGTCGACGCCGTGCGCGCGCAGGACCTCGGTGGCGGCGGCCAGTTCCGTGCGCCCGTTGAATGCCCACGGCTGCTCCAGCGGCCGCCCGGAAGCGCGCAGAAACGCCGCACCGTAGGCCTGCCGGGTCGCGCCGCCGACCTCGATCAGCGTCTGGTCGATGTCCCAGAGCACGAGCCGCACACTGGAATGATGCGGGCCGGGCCCTCACGCTCCAAAGGCCAATGTCGGCCGGCTGGCGGAAGCGCGCCCGTACCATCGCATTCGTGACCGGGTCGATTGCGCTCGTGACCTGCGCGCAGCTCGCCGAGGGGGAGGACGCGCAGGTGCTCGGCACGGCCCTCAGCGCACTCGGCATGCGGTCGTGCTGGCAGGTGTGGGACGATCCCGCCGTCGATTGGTCGGCCTTCGACCTCGCCGTCCTTCGCTCGACCTGGGACTATCCCGGCGGCCGCGGCCGCTTTGTTGCCTGGGCCGGGTCCGTGCCGCGGCTGGCGAACGCGGTGGACGTTGTCGCATGGAACAGCGACAAGAGGTACTTGCGCGACGTGGCGGCGGCCGGCGTCCCGGTCGTTCCCAGCGAATGGAGTGATCCGGGCGAGCCGGTCGATCTGCCGGTCGGCGACTTCGTGGTCAAGCCGTCGGTCGGCGCCGGCTCCTGGGGAGTCGGCCGATTCGGGCCCGGTGCGCACACAGCGGCCCGTTCCCATGTGGCCGCGCTACACGACGCCCGCCGGGCCGTCATGGTGCAGCCCTACCTCGCGGACGTCGACACCGCCGGTGAGACCGCGCTGATCTATCTCGACGGCGCGTTCAGCCATGCCGTCCGCAAGGCAGCGATGCCTTGCGAGGTCACGGTGCACGACATGGCGCCGGACGGACCGACAGGGCTGTTCGTACCGGAGCGGATCACGTCGCACCGCCCGGACCCGGAGGAGCTGGGCCTCGGTGGACGCGTGATGGCTCTGTTGCGAGATCGGTTCGGCGGTGACCTGCTCTACGCGCGCATCGACGTGGTACCGACGCCGGGCGGTCCCGTGGTGCTCGAACTCGAGCTCATCGAGCCGTCGCTCTTCTTGCAGTACGACCAGGACGCGGCAGCGCGCTTCGCCGCGGCGGTACGCCGCCGGCTATGAGCCTGCCCGTCCCGGCTCCCGAGCGCCTGCGGGCGCTGCGCCGCATGAAGGTGAACGCCACGGGGCTGCTGCTGGTCGCGGCCGCCGTGTTCGTCGTGTGCGTCACGGTCGGGGACGGGCACGGCCTGTGGGGGTACGTGCAGGCGGCCGCCGAGGCGTCGATGGTGGGCGGGCTCGCCGACTGGTTCGCGGTCACGGCGCTGTTCCGGCACCCGATGGGCATCCCGATCCCGCACACCGCGATCATCCCGCGCAAGAAGGACCAGCTCGGAACCGCGCTCGGCGCGTTCGTGCAGCAGCACTTTCTCACCGCCTCGGTTGTCGGTGAGCACGTCGCGCAGGCGGACGTACCCCGGCGCATCGGCGAGTGGCTCGCCGTACCGGACAACGCGGCGCGCGTCGCGGACGAGTTCGCCGCCGCTCTGGAGGGCATCGGGTCGTTCGTGCGCGACGACGAGGTCCGTGCCGCGGTCGCCGCGTACGTGGAGAAGCGCTTGCGGTCGGCCGACGTAGCGCCGCTGCTTTCCCGCATACTCATGGCGGTATGCGACTCGGGGCAGCACCAGGTCGCCCTGACCGCAGGTCTCCGTGGGCTGATGCGATTCCTCGACGACAACCGGCCGATCTTCCGGCAGCGGCTTGCCGAGGAGTCGCCCGAGTGGGTTCCCGAGTGGGTCGACGACCGCGTGTTCGCGAAGCTGTTCACCGGGCTTCAGTCGTTCCTCGCCGACGTCATGGCGGACGATTCGCACGAGCTGCGCCAGCAGTTCGACAGGCGGCTGCGTGACTACGCGACGGCGCTGCGGGTCGACCCGGCCAAGGCGGCCAGCATCGATGCCGCGAAACTGCAACTGCTCGACCACCCCGAGGTCCGCGAGTGGCTCACCACGCTCTGGACGCACGTCAAGGGTGCCGTTCTCGCCGGTGCCGCCGACCCTGGTTCCGAACTGCGCCGCACCGTCCAGTCGCTGACGGTGCAGGTCGGCACCGCGCTTCGTGACGACCCGTCGCTGCGGGCGAGGTTCGAGACCGTACTGCAGCGTATGGTCAGCCACGTGGCGGCGCGATACGGCGAGGACATCGCCTCGCTCATATCCACCACGGTCGCCCGCTGGGACGCGGAGGAGACCGGCCGGCGCCTGGAACTTCAGGTCGGCCGCGACCTTCAGTTCATCCGCATCAACGGCACAGTGGTCGGCGCCCTGGTAGGCATCCTGATCCACGCGATCAGCCAGCTGATCTGACGGAGGGCTGCACCGTCAGCAGGACGAGCAGCGCAGCGATCCACACCAGGCAGGCGCCGAGCATGTGCACCACTACCAAGCCGGCGGGGACGTGGGTGAAGTACTGGACGTAGCCGATCACGCCTTGCGCGAGCTCCACCCCGAGCAGCCACCACGCAGCCCGTCGTGCGGCGCTGCCGGCACCCGTCACGCGAAGCAGTACGACCAGGCCGACCGTCAGCCCTATCAGGACCATCACCGCGTCGGCGTGCAGCTGGGCAATCCCGCTCGGACTGAGCCCGATCCGATGCGTGGCACCCTTGTCGCCGGCATGCGGGCCGGTGCCGGTGACGACTGTGCCAAGAGCCAGCACCGCCACCGCCGCGACGACGATCAGCCGGGCCAGCACCACCGCCGGGGCGAACCCCGGCTGCGCCGTGTCTCGCAGCCGCCACCACAGCAGCGTCGTCACCGCGATGATCGACATCGAGAGCAGGAAGTGAGCGGCGACCGTCCACGGATTGAGATCGGTGAGTACGGTGATGCCGCCCATGATCGCCTGCGCGGGGATACCGAGGAACGCGATCAACGCGAGTGGCAGCTCCCGCCGCTGCCGGTATGCGGCAAGCAGGGTCACGACGGCGATCACGCCGAGGACGAAGGTCAGTTGCCGGTTCGTGAACTCGATGACGCCGTGGAACGAATGGGCGCGCGTGGGCGTCAGCGACGCACCCGTGCACTTCGGCCAGCTGGGGCAGCCCAACCCGGACGCGGTGAGCCGCACCGCGCCGCCGGTCACGACGATGACGACGTTGGCGACCACCGAGGCGAGTGCCAGCTCGCGAAGCACCCGGGGTGAGCCGAGCCAGGCCAGCGCGCGAGCCCGCCATCCGGCCCGGGCGACCGAGCTCATTCCCACCGGAACCACCGGGCAGCGGCCGGGAGCGCCACAGCTGCCCACGCCAGCAGCGTCAGCAGGGCGCGGACCGGCATGCCCGAACCGTGTTGCAGCACGTCATGCAGGCCTTCGGAGAGCGCCGCCGACGGCAGCCACTGGAGGACGTCCGCCACGCCCTGCGGGTATTTCGAGAGTGGGATGGCAATGCCGCCGCAAAAGAGCAGCACCAGCCAGGCCAGGTTCGCCGCGGCGAGCGTGACCTCAGCGCGAAGTGTCCCGGCGAGCAGCAGACCCAAGCCCCCGAACGCAAGTGTGCCGAGCGCGATGAGCAGCACCGGCCAGACGGGATCGCCGTGCGGGTGCCAGCCAAGGGCGAAGCCCATCGCGCAGATCAGCGCCACCTGGACGACCTCGATGCCCAGCACGGCAAGCGTCTTGCCCAGCAGCAGCACCGACCGTGGCAATGGCGTCGCCCCGAGGCGTTTCAGCACCGCGTACTTGCGCTCGAAGCCCGTCCCGATCGCGAGGCCCGTGAACGACGCGCTCATCACCGCCAGCGCCAGAATGCTGGGCACCACGAAATCGATGCGCCGGCCGTCCAGCGAGTACAGCAGCGGCAGGTTGAAAAAGAGCAGTAACAGCAGCGGGATGACGAGAGTCAGCCCGGCTTGCTCGCCGTTGCGCAGCTGCAACCGCAGCTCCATGCGTGTCTGCGCTACCAGCATCCGTGTCGACGGCGCCGCAGCCGGTGCCGGGCTGAAACCCACAACGGCTGCATTCGCTTGAAGCGCGTCGGTCACGTGCGCAGCTCCCGGCCGGTCAGATCGAGGAACACGTCCTCGAGGCTGCGTCGTTCGACGACGATCTCCTCGGCGAGGACGTCCATGGTCGCGCACCACGCGGTGAGCGCCGCCAGCAGCTGGGGGTTGACCTCGCCGGTCACGACGTAGTGTCCCGGGGACTCCTCGAAAGCGTGCGTGCCGACCGGCAGCGCGTCGACGAGCGAGGCGAGCCGGAGCCCGTGCGGCGCCCGGAAGCGGATCTGGCCCTCGGCTCCGGAGCGGGTGAGCTCCGCCGGAGTGCCCGCTGCCACGAGACGGCCGGAGGCCATCACCGCTACCTGGTCGGCGAGCTGCTCCGCCTCGTCCAGGAAGTGCGTCGTGAGCACGACGCTGACGCCGTCGGCGCGCAACTGGCGGATAAGGTCCCAGGTGCCGCGCCGCGCCTGCGGGTCCATGCCGCCGGTGGGCTCGTCCAGGAACACCATGGCGGGGCGGCCGACCAACGCGAGCGCCAACGACAGTCGCTGCTTCTGGCCGCCCGACAGACGCCTCACCTGGGTGCCAGCGACCCCACCGAGCCCGACCTTGTCCAGCAGGCGTGCCGGATCGTGCGGGTGGCGGGCATAGGCGGCGAACAGCTCAAGCAGCTCGCCCGCGCGGGCACTCGTGTAGCCGCCCACCCCGTCTTGGAGCATGACGCCGACCAGTGGCTTGAGTGCCGCCGCTTCGCGGATCGGGTCGTATCCCAGCACGCGGACCTGGCCGGCGTCCGGTGTGCGGAAACCCTCGCAAATCTCGATGGTCGTCGTCTTGCCGGCGCCGTTGGGCCCCAGGAGCGCAAGCAGTTCGCCGCGTTCGACGGTCAGCGAGAGGCAGTCGACCGCGCGTCGTCCGCCGTACGACTTGACCAGGTCGCGCACCTCGAGCGCGGCT
>JBKPQY010000275.1:0-17456 GCA_046734315.1 Actinomycetota bacterium
GAGCTCGACAACACGCCCCGGCCGGTGAAGGGCGTGGACGGCGAGCTGTTCGCGATGATGCTCGACATGAAGCGGACGTTCGACGACGTCGTGTCCGCGCACTCCACGCCGGAACGCGCCGAGCAGATCTTCGCCAACCCGTTCTACCAGGCGCTGTCGTCATCATTCGCCGGTACTCAGGAGTACATGGCGATGGAGAAGCTGTCCCAGCTCGCCGAGGCCGCGGAGTGGGACCTGATCGTCGTCGACACGCCGCCGTCCCGCTCGGCGTTGGACTTCCTGGACGCGCCGCAGCGGCTCGGACGGTTCCTCGACGGCCGGATGATCCGCATGCTGGTGGCGCCGGCGCGGGCCGGCGGACGTGCCTCGATCAAGATCGTGACGATGGGGCTGACCGTGTTCAGCAAGGTGTTCTCCCGCATTCTCGGGGGCGACCTGCTGGAAGACGTCTCGTCGTTCGTCGCGGCGCTCGAGACGATGTTCGGCGGGTTCCGGCAGCGCGCCGAGCAGACGTACCAACTGCTCAAGGCGCCCGGGACCGCGTTCGTCGTCGTGGCCGCGCCGGAGCCGGACGCACTGCGCGAGGCGTCGTACTTCGTCGAGCGACTCTCCCGGGATGCAATGCCACTCGCCGGGCTGGTCGTCAACCGGGTGCACCAGGCCGTCCCCGGGCTGACGGCACGCCGCGCCGAAGCCGCGGCCGACGCGCTTGCCGAGAAGGCCGACCCCGACCTTGCGCTGGCCGAGACAGCCCTGCGGGTACACGTCGAGACGGCCACCGCGGCGGAGCAGGACACCCGCATGGCCCGCCGGTTCGCGGCCGCGCATCCTGACGTCGCCACGGTTAGCGTGCTGGCGCTCCCCGCAGACGTACACGACCTGGATGGCCTGCACCGGATCGGCGAACTGCTCGGCGGTGAGTGAGATACGCCGCCAGCGTGTGGTCAGTCTCTCACGAAGGCCATTCTGGCTTCCTCGGCGAGGTCGACGAACGGCGTCCCGCTGACGTCGACGACCGCCTTGATGATGGTGCCGCCGGTAAACGGCCACGGGGATGTCCCTGAGTAGTCGTCGGTGACCGGCTCCGCGGTGTCTTTGCCGACGTTGAGACCTTCGCCGGCAATCGAGAACTTCCCCGGCTGCGTTTTGATCCTGCCCTCGCCGACCGCGCGGTCGCCGAAGTACAGGGTCAGCGGTCCTTCGCTCGGCATCGAGTCGCCCTCTCGAGTGAACGACGCCGAGAACACCACGTGCCCGGTCGGTATCGTTTCGGTCGACTCGACGACCTGTTCGAACATGCCGACCCAGTTGTAGACGTACCTGAGCTTGCCGTCCCTGACATACAGCGCGTGCCCGCCGAATCGGGCCCCGTGGCTGAACAGCACACCGGATGCATCCGAGGAATGGACGTCGACCTCGACGGCAATAGTGTACGAACGGTTACGGATATTGGGCGCCACCGATTCTGGCACCTCAGCGGTATTCGGGTAGAACACGTACCGGTTCCGGTGCTTGGCTAACTGTGGTCGCTCGGTACCGAGGATCTCCACAACGCTGCGGTTTTCCAAGGGCAACGCGTTGTACCGGCCGGCTTCCACCCACCAAAGATTGATGAGTTCCTGCAGCTTGTCCGGGTATTGGTCCGCGAGGTCGTGACATTCACTCGGGTCCGAGACGGTGTCGAACAGTTCCCAGGTCTGGCCTGCGTAGTCGGCCCACATATCCGGCGCGGACGGTGTCAGCGACGCCGCCTTCCAGCCCTCGTGCCAGATCGCCGCGGTTCCGCCCATGGAGTAGAACTGGGTCACCTTCCCGGTCCGGGCGTCCGGATCGTTGAACGACTCTGCGAAGCTCACGCCTTCCAGCGGGAACTGTGTATACCCCTCCAGCGTCTCCGGTGGCTCGATACCGAGGCACTCGTACGCCGTTGGCACGATGTCGGTCGCATGTGTGTACTGACGACGGATACCAGGATTCGTGATCCGTGCCGGCCACGAGACGATCATCGGGTCGGCGGTCCCACCCTCGTAATTCGAGTAGCGCTTCCAGAGCTTGAAAGGTGTGTTGAACGCCCACGCCCACCCCGTCGGGTAATGGTTGTACGTGCGTGGCGTACCGAGATCGTCAATGAACGGGAGAGCTTCCTCGATCTTGTCCGGAAGGCCGTTGAATAGCTTGTTCTCGTTCACCGATCCGTTCGGGCCACCCTCGCCGGACGCGCCGTTATCCGAAACCAGCACGATCAGCGTGTTGTCCAACTGGTCGCTTTCCTCGAGATAGTCCAGCAACCGGCCGATCTCGTTGTCGGCGTGACTAAGGAAGCCCGCGTACACCTCGGCCATCCTGGCGAACAGGCGCTTCTCCTCGTCGCTCAGCGGATCCCAAGGGCGGACAGTGTCCAGTAGCGGCCATTTCTTTCCGTCTCGACTGGTCCGGTCGATGTACGGATTGATCGGCGAGAGCTCGACCTGCTCGGGCAGAATGCCCAGGGTCTGCTGTCGCTGGAAGACTTGCTCGCGGAACGCCTCGTAGCCCATGTCGAACGCACCACGGTACTTTTCCGACCACTCCCTCGGGGCATGATGCGGAGCGTGGCACGCGCCGGGGCAGTAGTAGAGGAAGAACGGCTTGTCGGGAGCTACGGCCTTAGCATCGCGGATAAACGTCAATGCGTGATCGGTGATATCTGCCGTGAAGTGGTAGCCCTGCTCCGGTGTCGCCGGCTGCTCGACCGGGTGGTTGTCGTGGATGAGGTCTGGATACCACTGATTGGTCTCAGCACCCAGGAAGCCATAGAACCGCTCGAAACCACGACCGAGCGGCCACTGCCGCTTCGTCGAGGCCATATTCATCTCGTCCTCGGGCGTCAGGTGCCATTTTCCCACCATGAACGTGTTCCAACCGCGTTCTCCGAGGACCTCGGCGATATTGCCGCACTCGAACGGGATGTGGCCGCTTGAGTTAGGGAAACCAGCCGCCGCCTCCGTGATGCTGCCCATGCTGTTGGTGGTGTGGTTGCGACCCGTCAGCAGGCACGACCGGGTCGGCGAACACAGCGCGGTGGTGTGGAAGTTCGTGTACACCAGACCTCGCTCCGCGATCCGGTTGATGTTCGGCGTCCGGAGCAGACCGCCGAAGGGTTCCATCGCCGAGTACCCGACGTCGTCGAGCACGATGTACACGATGTTCGGAGCGCCGTCCGGGGCCGCCGCCTGCGCGTACGGCTCCCAGTCAGGAGTCGAGCTGGTGATGTCGACGTTGATGACGCCCTTGAATGGCTTGGCCATACTCCCACCCCCTGACTACGCCGAGTCGATCACCCCACACTCACGGCAGCTGACTGGGCTTACATCACCCGGGCCGGGTGAACGACTGCCTCGCGGCGCCCGACCGGCACCGGCTCGGACGACGTCTCGGCGGCTGCCGGCCGACACTTGACGCGGTGCGTATGGCCGGCGTGCGCGGTTCCCGTACGCTAGTTGCCCGTGCGTCCGAACAAGGCAGAGGCTCTGCTCAAGCTCATCGGTGTGCTTGCGGCGTTCGCGGTGCTCACGGCCGGAGTGCTCCTGCCCTACGTCGGTGGCCTCGGCCTGGTGGCCGGCCGGGAGTCGGCGAAGTTCCTGACCACCAAGTGCAACCTGCAGGAGACGCCGCCGGCGCAGAAGACCGTCCTGTACGCGCGGGACGGTAAGACAGAGCTCGCGACCTTGTACACGTACGACCGCGAGCTCGTCTCGAGCCTTTCCGACATCCCGAAGTACCTGCAGCAAGCGCTGATCGCCACCGAGGACCGCCGCTTCTACAGCCACCACGGCGTGGATATGCGTGGGCTGCTGCGCTCGGCGATCAACTCCTCCAGCGGCGACACGCAGGGCGGCTCGACGCTGACCATGCAGTACGTCAAGCAGGTGCGCTACTACCAGGCCGACACGGACGCCCAGCGCCAGGCGGCCATCAGCCAGACACTCAGCCGCAAGATGGAGGATGCCAAGTGCGCCCTCGACATCGAGAAGCGGGAGTCGAAGGACCAGATCCTGCTGAACTACCTCAACATCGCGTTCTTCGGCGAGAACTCCTACGGCATCGGCACCGCCGCGAAGAACTTCTTCGGGGTGCCGGTCAATCAGCTCACGCTCCCCCAGGCGGCACTTCTGGTGGGCGTAGTGAAGGCGCCGTCCGAGTATGACCCGTTCGTGCCCGCCAGCCGCAAGGCAGCGATTGAGCGGCGTAACCAGGTGATCCAGAACCTTGCCGACACGCACGACATCAGCCAGGCCGAGGCAGACCGGTACAAGACCGCGCCGCTCTCGCTCGCGACCACTACGCAACAGAGCGTGACGCAAGGCTGCGCCGGCGCCAACCCCAGAATCTTGAACGCCGGCTTCTTCTGCGACTACGTGAAGTCCTGGCTCGAGAACACCGGTGCGATAACCGACAAGCAGATCAACACCGGCGGCTACAAGATCGTCACGACGATCGCGCCGTCACTGCAGAACCGACTGCAGAGATCGCTGTCGGCACAGATCGCGGCGAGTTCGAAAACCACAGCGATCATGCCGGTCGTCGATCCGCATACCGGCAACGTCCTCGCGATGGCCACGAGCAAGCAGTACGGGATCAAGAACGACGGCGCGCACACGACATTGCCCGTGTTCACGTCGGCAAGTGCCGGCGGGGGATCAACGTACAAGCTGTTCTCGCTGCTCGCGGCGTTGAAGGTCGGGGTGCCGACCGACCAGCCGATCAGCGCAGGTCCGGACATGACGTATACGACGGCGCATTGCGGCACCACCGGGTTCACCGCGCAGAACGACACCGAAGGCTCGGGCTTCTCGCGTACCGAAACGCTCGCCTCCGCGACGGCCAAGTCGTCCAACACGTACTTCGTGGCGCTCGAGGACAACCTGTTCCAGCAGTGTGAGCTCACGCCGTACGTGAACACGGCGCTCGACCTCGGCATGAACGCCCTGAAGCAACCGGATCCCAACGCCAGGAAGGGCACGCTGGCGGAGAACATCGTCAACCAGCAGCAGGCGACGTTCACGCTCGGCCCGGCGCCTACCAGCCCTCTCCAGTTGACCGGTGCTTACGCCGCCCTCGCCAACGACGGCTCGTTCTGCCCGCCCGCGCCGGTCCTGTCGATCAAGGACCCGAGCGGCAAGGACCTGGACGTCAACCGCACGCCGTGCGCGCAGAAGATGGCCCCCCAGGTCGCCCGCATTGCTCTCCAGGTGCTGTCCGGTGACACGCACGACGCCGGCACGTCCGCGCAGGCGTTCGCGAGCCTCTACGGCGTCGCTCCTGGCATTGCGGTGGCCGGCAAGACCGGCACCGTGAACGCGTCGAAGAACGGTCACCCGTTGCTGACGAACGCCGACCTGTGGTTCGCCGGCGTCACGCCCGACTACGTCGCCGCAACCGCCCTGTTCAACATTGACAATCCAAACAAACCGATCGTCGGTATCCCCGGTCTGACCAACGACCAGGCGTCCCATCTCACGGGTGCGTTCGCAGCGCAGATCTGGGTCAACGCGATGACACCGTTGCTCTCGGGTCAGCAGTGGGGGTGGCCGGACCCGAACGAGGTCGAAAACCCGGCAGCTGTGCCGCCGGTGGTCGGCCAGCCCTACGACACTGCGCGGACGACCCTCACCCAGGCCGGCTTCAAGGTATATCGGAGCCCGATCGACTGCGGCAGCAGCCAGATCTACGGTGCCGTCGCGTATCAGAGCCCGTCGAACGTGGCGGCGCCCGGCAGCATCATCACGCTGTGCGTCAGCAACGACCAGCCGCTACCGCTATACGTCCCGCCGCCGCCGAAGCCGGTGAAGAAGCCGAAGCCGAGTGGCCGGGTGCCGCCGACGAGCGCTACGCCGCCCGGCGGCGGGCGGCACACCAGGCCCCCACACTAGTGACTGGCAGCGAGGTCGCTACGTCGTGAGCTGGCGGCGCACCTCGTCGCTGACCCGCTTGCCGTCGGCGCGCCCAGCGACCCTTGGCTGGACGATCCGCATGACCGCGCCCATGTCGCGCGGCGTCGTGGCACCCGCCTCGGTAACCGCGGCTCGCACGAATTCAGCCAGCTCCGCGTCGTCGAGTTGAGCCGGCAGATAGCGCTGCAGTACCTGACCCTCGGCCCGCTCCCGCTCGGCCAGGTCGGCGCGACCAGCGGAGTCGTATGCCTCTGCTGCCTCCCTGCGCTTGCGGCCCTCCCGGGTGATAACGCGCAGCACCTCGTCATCGGACAGCTCGCGCGCAGCGGTGCCGGCGACCTCCTCCTGCGTTATCGCGGTCAGCGTCATGCGGAGGGTCGCGGTCGTCACGCCGTCGCGGGCCTTCATGGACGTGCTGAGGTCGCGTCGCAGGCGCTCTTTCAGGGCAGCCACGACACCTCCTGCTCTTCGCGCGAGCGTTCATCGCCACGATGAGTACCGCTTCTCGGGCCCCGCGTGTGGCGCTGCGCTGCCCGCTCATCGGCCACCGTACCCTCGACCGCATGCCTAGCCTCGGACGTCTCGCCGCCGGCGCGGTCGGCATGGGGGCCGCTACTGCGGCGTACGGCGGCCTCATCGAGCGCAACACGTTCGTGCTGCGTCGTTTCGATGTGCCGGTGCTGGCGCCGGGTATGGCACCGCTGCGCCTACTCCACGTGTCGGACCTGCATCTGATGGCGCGGCAGACCCGCAAGCAGCGGTGGGTCCGTTCGTTGGCGGAGCTACGTCCCGACGCCGTCATCAACACCGGGGACACGATCGCCGACCCGCGCGCCATTCCGGCGATCATGAGGACGCTCGAGCCGCTGTTCGAGTTTCCGGGCGCGTTCGTCCCCGGCAACAACGACTATTACGCCCCCAAGATCAAGAATCCGCTGCGCTACTTCGTGCCCGAGCGCAACCGCGTGTTCGGCCCGCGGCTGCCCTGGCCGGAGCTGGCGGTCGCGATGGCGTCGGCCGGTTGGCTGGACCTTACGCATGTCCGGGCCACACTGAAGGCCGGCGACATCGAGGTAGCCGTGGCGGGTACCGACGACCCGCACCTGGGCCGCGCCCGCTACTCGCTGATCGCCGGGCCTGCTGATGCCGCGGCTGCGGTGCGGATCGGCGTCACGCACTCGCCCGAACCGGGACTGCTCCGGTCATTCGCCGCGGACGGGTACGACCTCGTGCTCGCCGGCCACACGCACGGCGGCCAGATCCGCATCCCGTTCGGCCCGGCAATCGTCACGAACTGCGGTATCGACGTGTGGCGCGCGCGCTGGCTGCACCAGTGGGATCGGCGGATGTGGTTCCACGTCTGCGCCGGGCTCGGCACCAGCCCGTTCGCGCCGATCCGCATCGCCTGCCGGCCCGAAGCCTCGTTGCTGACTCTCGTGCCCCGAACCGATTTCAAGGCCGCCGCGTAACTCGGCTATGCTGGCGCGGTTGCGCCCACCGCAGGGCGGGCGCACCGGGGTGTGGCGCAGCTTGGTAGCGCGCTTCGTTCGGGACGAAGAAGTCGTGGGTTCAAATCCCGCCACCCCGACCAATGTTTTGGGGCCCTCCAGGCACCTCGGATCATCTTGTGTCGGCCGTTGCGTGATTAACTGCGTAACTACGGTCCACGAAGATACGATCCATCACCGTTGCGCCGCCCTGAAGGACTGGGCGGATCTGCTTCCGATAGACCGCTTCGGTGACCGCGGTGCTGCTGTGGCCGACAAGTTGCGAGATCTGGTCCAAGGGCACGCCACTGTCGGAGAGCAGTGAGACGAAGCTGTGGCGCAGTTCCCGGCGGGTCCAGTCTGCTGGATTCAGGCCCGGTGCAGCGGCGATCGCCCTGCGGAAGTCTCGCCGGACGTCGGACGGATCGAGCGGCGTGCCGAGCTTCGTACTGAAGACCAGGCCGTGCCCCTGCCACCGACGGCCGGCATCGCGTCGATCGACGTACTGTTGTTGCCGCTGCTGGCGCAGGGCGTCGATGCAGCGACTGGGCAGCGCGAGAGTGCGCCGCGACTTGCGGGTCTTGGTGTCGCCGCCCGACCGGACCGACCGCCACACTGCGAGGTGGGCCGGCACGGGCGGGTCAGCCTCTGGGTCGCCGACCAGATCCGCATGGTCCCACGTGAGGGCCCGTAGTTCTTCAGTACGCGCGCCGGTCAGCAGCGACACGACGATGTACGCGTGCATCCGGGTGCGCTCGGCGGTGGCGAGTATCGCCTCAGCCTGCGCCAGTGTCAGCGCCTTTGACGGCCGGCCGCGCCTGCCTTTCGGTACGGAGCAAAGCGCGACGACGTTCCGCTTGACCTTGTCGCGAGCCATTGCCCTCCTCACCGACCGGCTTAGACACGCGTGCATCGCCTGCAGAGTGCGGGTTGCTCAACGTCTGCGCCTTCATTGCGAGCCACTGCTCAACCTCCAGGGCCGTCAGATCGCGGAGACGTCGAGCAAGGCTTCAGTGCCGCGGTCTCCTTGCCGGTGGAGATCTCCAGGGCGGCGAACAATGTGGAGGTGCCGTGGCGGACGTAGTCGTCGCTGTGGCGCTCGGCCAGCCCTGTTTGCAGCGGCAGTGTCGGCGCGGTCCGGTCCAGTGCCTGGATCTGGGAATTCGCATCCACAGACGGCACGGTCGCGTTCTGCGGCGGACCCGAGCACAGCCCGACGACGTCACTCACCTTCGCGACCGGCTCCCGGTCCGTTGAGAACTTGAACGTCTACGACCGCCGAGGCGGCACCCTGTAGGCCCGCGACACCCGCGCGATCGTGGTCGCGTTCACCTCCAGCCGCGAGGCGAGCAACCGAGCAGACCAACGGGTGACGCCGAGCCTCCTAGGTGGCGGCTTCAGCGTCTTTGTGATGATCCGGCCGTTTAGGTGCGGCGCACCGCTCGCGCCACCCCCGGCCGCGCCATCACCCCCCGGGTTCTGGCTGCAAGACGACCCGGCGTCTGAACGACCAGTTCATGCCGATGCCGAACGGCGCTCGTCGTCGGTTCGGGTGGAACCTTTGGTCCGCTTCCGGGGTCAGCCGACCGCGGGTCGGTAGCTGGACTCGGCCGCCTTGCTCATCGCTTGGGTCGCGTCGTCAGGCGTAAGCAACACCGTAGTCTTGTAAGACGAGACGCTCCCGCCGGAGCCGACTGCAAGCGCGAACGCCGCGGCGCTAACGTTGTCCGGCAGTTCGCAGACCAAAATCACGTCATATTCCCCAAAGGCGTAGTAGCCGCACTCGACTTGCCCGCCGAGCTCCTCGATCGCGGGCGTAACCCTTTCGATCCGGTTCTGCGGCTGCTTAACCAATCCGGCTACACCGCTGGTGTTGTAGCTAGCCTGGATCAGGTAATGAGGCATCCATCTCTCCTCTCTTTGAGCTTCGGTGCCTGCCCTCTCGTGACAGCCAACTTCCCCGCAAACCACTAGCTTCGCGGGACGCTTCCTGTTGCAATGCCGTTGCCAGTCGTTGCCTTTTCGTTCGCCCGGACCGGTGTGCGAGTCGCCTGCAGCGCCGGTGGGCTCGGCTCAGCGGTTCGCCGTTGTGAGCCGGACGGACGGTGTCGTGCGGAGCGGGACAGCGTAGCGACGGGTCGTCGCGGGTGAGATCAGATCGCAGTGGCGCAGTCCGTCAGTGACCGGCACCGAACCGGGGGGCCCCGACAGTGATCGGCGCAACCGCGTGATCCGCCCTGCCGCGACGAGGCCACCTCCCCGTCTTGGCCAGCGGACCGCGCGTGTTCCATGCGCCGAGTCCTTCCCCCGATGGGCTCGGTATAGGCGCGCCCGCCCACCTTGTCCAGAGGCGAATCGGACGACTTCAACGCGCCCAGTAGCCTTCACGCAGGCGGCCAGCACAATTGCCCTATCATGTCCGCGCACCTGTGCCCGACGAGACGATCAGCCGCGCACGCCGCGCGGCCCGACCGCGACGCGTGCGGCGGATGCAGCTCGGCGCCGAACCGGCCGAATGACCTCCACCGGCCAACCGCCCGGGCGCACACTGGACCGGATGTCACCTCGGTGTCCTCGACGGTGGCGAGCCGCAGCTACCGGCGGAGGCTGGCCGGGCGTGGGGAAGGAGCAGGGCGGCGCATACGGCTAAGGTGCGTCAGGATCAGTGCCGGGCATCCCCGGGGGCGGCGCCCCAACGTGAGCCGAGAGGGTGAGCGCGGGTGATGCCGTATTTGCAGGACGCGCCAGCGCGCTGCCCGGGCCGTGTTGGGTCTGTTCGTGCGTTGCGCGCTCCGCGCACGTAGTCGACGGCGCAGGCCCACGCCGCGCCGAATGTTTCATACGCGCGACCGCCTTAACCGCCTCGACTGCGCAGAACGACCGCTCGGGTGGCGCGGCCTCGACTTCGAGGAACTGGTGGAAGGCTGCGTAACCCCGACCCGCTCCACATACTTATCCAGCGCATGCCAGTTCGAGCAAACGCCCGCATCTGGCTCCGCAATCAGGGCGGCGGCCGGTGCGGCTGGCTAGGTCCGCGCAGGAGCACCCGAAGCGGTAACGGCCAGCCACAGGCCGCCGTCGCTGCTCATGTTGTGACAGGTGACGACGTGCTGGCCTTCGTGGGCGTAGTGGTACAGCGGATGGCCGGCGTAGGTGACCTGCACGCTGCCATCGGTGCGACGTGTGGTGCCGAGTAGTGCGGATTGGGCCGAGCCCTGGGCGTGGGGCGCGCCGTGCGTCAGGACCGGCGGCCACGCGGCGGCGCAGGTCCCATAACAGGTTGACCGGGCGGAGGTGTCCGGACCAAACGTGTACACCGCCTGACCGTTCCCATCGAAGAGGACGGGGCCGAGCTGGCTAGAGCCCGTAGCGATCGCAACCGAGCCCATTGTCACATGAGTCGCCGATCCCGACTTGTGCATGGACGACATCGCGGACGCCGAAGCATGCGACATCGTTGTTTCGGCAGGCGTGGCCGAGGTCGCGGCGTGGTGCGTCGGCCTGGAACTGGTGCACGCTGCGAGTCCGAGCGAGATCACGGCGAGCGAGATCAGGAGTGTCCGCATAACCCGACGCTATGAACCCGGCTCCCGAACTGACAATCCATCCGACGCAGCCGTCACTGCTTGGTAACAACCGCGCCGGTCAACCGGCCGGCCCCTACCGAGGTCCGGTCACCGCCGGTGCGGCGGAATGCCCGCCCGGAGAACGGCGCTCGCTCATGCCGCCGAGACTGAGCACGCTCGGGCCGATGGTCGCGCTACTCCGATACTGCATGCGGATGCTGGACGCTGCATCAGCGCTATGCGGCGAGATCCCTGCCGATTACAGTGCACAGAGTTGACGGCGCCGGGTCCGTATGCGCGTTGTCCTGCTCGGGCCGCTACTCGTGGTGTCATGGCCGCGGGCAGCGAGATGTCGGCCAATCGACCGAAAGTCTGCGGCCGCGCATCGCGGCACGCGCACAGAGCCCCAGCTTCATCTACGACACGGACAGGGCGTCGAGCAGCGTGATCGACCCAGGCCTTGGACCGATTCCGTTCGACACCCGGTCGTCGTCTGATGCTGCGGTGCACCATGGCATCCACCGCATCGGGCGAGCCGAGTTGATCGATTGCCTCGGCTCGCTAGTGCAGCGTGCCGAGTCTCGATGTGCCGCCGCCGCGTGGACCACCGGCTGGCCAACCGCGGGTCGACGCCGATCATCTCCCGCACCGGGCGCTTACCGCGCTGCGCCGGTTCGCGCTCGGCGAACACGAGCCCGAGCCGGTCGCCCGCATGTGCCTCCAGGCGGGTGTTGTAGGTCTCGCTTCGCACCTGGTTATGTCACGGCTCGCCCGCGCTGACTATCGGGTTGTGCCGCGCCAGACGCCAGCCGGGAACCTGGCGGCCACCGCATCGAGCCGCCGCACGTGCCCGGACAGCTCTGATCCTCCTGCCGCACAAGGGCATTCTCCTTCTACGACCGCACATCACCTCAACCTGAACGGTGGATGCGAGCTAAGGTCCGCTGGGCATCTGGCGGCGATCGCGACGATGCGACGCGCTGTGTTGAGCGGTTAGCGGGTCGGTCGGATGCCGTCGAGCAGGTTGCGGATGAGGGTGTCGGCGAAGTCGGTGTTGAGGGGGCGGGCGGGTAGTAGCAGGCGGTGGTAGCAGGCTCCCCAGAGCTGGTCGACGATGCTTTCCAGGTCGGCGTCGGCGCGGATTTGTCCGTCGCGTTGCGCCGCGCGTAGCCGATCCACGGCGAGAGCGCGGCGGGGCAGTGTGTAGCGCTCGTTGAGCGCGGCCGCGAGGTCGGCGTCAGACTGGGCGGCGCCTACGAGCTCGGCGATGATCGGACCACGGCCAGGTGCGGTGAGGAAGCCGAGGAACGCGTGCATCTGCTTGGCGAGGTCGTGTGCGAGGTCGCCGGTGTCGTCGAAGGCGAGGGTCTGCTCGGTCGCGGCGAAGTAGGCATCGAAAGCGAGTGCTCCGGGTGAGGGCCACCACTTGTAGAGCGTCATCTTGCTGACCCCCGCCCGGGCCGCGACGTTCTCGAAGGTGATAGCGCGCAGGCCGTTCTCCAGCAGCATCGCGCCGGCCGCCGCGAGCACGGCCTGGCGGACCTCGCTGGCCGGGCGCCGGCCTCGTCCGGGGCGCAGGGTAGCCGTCTTGCTGGTCATCTCGTCCCCCTCACTTGCGCTATATGGACGACCAGTCTACATTTGTTTATGTGGACGACACGTCCATAAGCTTGTGTGAGGAGAGCCATGACAACCAACCCGACGAGTGGTGCGACCGGCCGGGTCGCGCTCGTCACCGGCGGGTCCGGGGGCATCGGCGGTGCCGTGGTCGAGAAGCTCGCCGCCAACGGTCACTCGGTCGTGCTCGTATACAGCGGCGGCCGGCGGCGGGCGGAGCAGACGCTCGAGGCCGTCCGCGCCCGCGGCGGTGTCGCGATCGCCGTCCAGGCCGACGTCGCGGACGAGGGCCAGATGGCCGCGGCGTTGGACCGCGTGGAGCAGGAGTTCGGCGGCATCGACGTCGTCGTCAACACGGCCGGCATCATGCTGCTGGCACCACTCGTCGAGCTGGATCTAGACGATCTGGACCGCATGCACCGCACCAACATCCGCGGCACCTTTGTCGTCTCGCAGCTGGCCGCTCGACAACTGCGCGGCGGCGGCGCGCTGATCAACTTCTCGAGCTCGGTGACCCGGCTGCAGCAACCCGGCTACGCCGCCTACGCCGCGTCCAAGACCGCGGTCGAGGCGATCACGATGATCCTCGCTCGCGAGCTGCGCGGCCGGGACATCACCGTCAACACCGTCGCACCGGGTCCGACCGCCACGCCGCTGTTCCTCGACGGCAAGCCTGCCGAGCTCGTCGAGCGCCTCGCCGGACTGAGCCCGATGCAGCGCCTCGGCACGCCCGAGGACATCGCCGAGTCCGTGGCCTTCCTGGCCGGGCCGTCCGGTCGCTGGACCAACGGCCAGACCCTCTACGTCAACGGCGGGGCGGCATAAGTCGGGAGCAGCGCGGAAGTCATCGACGCGATGGTGCGCGCCTCCCCGCTGGACCTCGGCGGCGAGCTGGAGGTCCAGAGCCCGCTGATCGACCGATGACCTCGGAGCACCTGGCCGAGGACCTGCTGTTGATCGACTTCCGAATACAAGCGCAAGCCATAACCAGAGAGTGGAGTGCTGTGAAGAATTTTGACTACATCGTGGTGGGCGGCGGTACGGCAGGCTGTGTGCTTGCCGCACGGCTGTCGCAAGACCAGGGCCGGCGGGTGCTGCTGTTGGAAGCCGGCGCGGCGGAGCCATCCGCGGCGATGGCCGACCCCGCAGCCTGGCCAAGGCTGTGGCACACGTCGGTGGACTGGGCTTACGAAACAGTGCCGCAGCGCGGTGCCGGCGACGCTGTTCTGCAGTGGCCGCGCGGAAAGGTGCTGGGTGGATCCAGCGGCATCAACGGCATGATGCACGTCCGCGGCGACCGGTCCAGCTACGACGCCTGGGAAGCCGCGGGAGCAACCGGGTGGAACTACGACGCGCTGCTTCCGTTCTTCAAGCGAAGCGAGCGAGCCGACGCAGGCGACCCGCGGTATCGGGGCACGGACGGGCCGATGCGTGTCGGGCCCGGGTCCGTTACCGATCCGCTGTGGGAAGCCTGCTTCGACGCGGCTGTGGCGAGCGGTTTCCCCAGCACCGAGGACCACAACGGCGCTGTTGCAGAAGGCACGTCGTGGCGCGAGATGAATGTCGTGGGCGGGAAGCGGCAGTCCGCGGCGGACGCCTATCTAGCACTGGCCGCGCGCCGTCCGAACCTGACGGTTGTAGCCGCTGCCCGCGCCCGGCGGCTCCTGCTGAAGGACTCGAACTGCCAAGGGGTCGAGTACAGCGTCGATGGTCAGCTTCGCACGGCGTTCGCCGACCGCGAGGTCGTCCTGACCGCCGGCGTTATCGGCACGCCTCAGCTGCTGCTGCTGTCCGGCATCGGCCCGGGGCGGCACCTGCGCGACCTCGGCATCGACGTGAGAGCCGATCTTCCCGGCGTGGGCGCCAACCTCCACGATCACCCCAAGTCACAGGTCGCGTATACGAGCACGCGCCCGGTGCGCCCCGCCCCGGGCGCGCGTAGGCCGCTCGCGCTGGTGCGCAGCGTTCCACAAGGCGCCCCGGACCTGGAGATGATCTTCGCCGAAGTCCCTGTTCACCCCCGCTGGTCACCAGGACCAGAAGACGGATACTCCGTCGTGTTCGGCTTGATGACCCCCGCCAGCCGCGGAACTCTGCGGCTGGCCAGCACCGACCCGAACCGAGCGCCACTCGTCGATCCCGGCTACCTAACCGATCCGGGCGACGTCACACGCATGGTCGAGGGTCTCCGCCTCGCGAGGACGGTCGGAGCCGCACGCGCACTCGCGCCGTTCCGCGACAAGGAGCTCTTCCCGGGCGCCGACGCCGAAACCGACGCCGCCTGTCGCGCCTACCTGCGCAGCACGATCACCACCTTCTTCCACCCCGTCGGCACCTGCAAGATCGGCACCGACGACATGGCGGTCGTCGACCCCCAGCTCAAGGTCCACGGAATCGGGCAGCTGCGGATCGCCGACGCCTCCGTGATGCCGTCCGTCCCGTCCGGGCACACCAACGCGCCCGTCCTAGCCATTGCCGAACGAGCAGCGAGTCTGCTCGCATGCGCGGCAGACAAGGAGCAGCAAGCATGAACCCGGACTCTTCGACGGCCGCCGCGGCAAGAGAACTGCGAGCGCAGCTTTCCCCGGACCGCGTTCTGGTGCCCGGCGTTCCCGCGTATGAGACGGCCCGGCGGATCTGGAACGGGGCCGTGGAAACCCGGCCGGCACTGATCGTGCGCCCCGCAACGCCGGCCGAAGTCCAGGCCGCCGTGCTGACCGCCAACAACCACCACCTGCCGGTGTCGGTGCGCGGCGGCGGTCACGACTGGGCGGGGCGGGCATTGCGGAACGGTGGGCTGGTCATCGACCTGAGCGGAATGCGGCGGGTCACGGTAGACGCCGATGCGCTGACCGCGTCTGTCGGCGGTGGCGCCACCGCACGGGAGGTCATCGCGGCCACCGAACCCCACGGCCTGGTCGCCGCCACCGGCGCGTGCGGCCCTGTCGGCATGGCTGGGCTAACCCTGGTCGGCGGTTACGGCCCGCTCAACGGCCGCTTCGGCCTCGCCCTGGACAACCTGCTCGCCGCCGAGCTCGTCCTCGCCGATGGACGACTGCTCACCACAGACGCTACGCATGAGCCGGAGCTGTTCTGGGCCCTTCGCGGCGGCGGCGGCAACTTCGGCGTGGTGACCTCTATCCGGATCCGGTTGCATCCGCTCGACCGCCTGCTGGCCGGGCTCATCATGTTTCCCTTGACTCAGGCAGGCAGCGTGTGGAAAGGCTTGAGCGCGGTCTCAAGGACGCACCCGATGAACTGACCGCCCAGAGCGGCATCCTCTCCGGCCCGAACGGCGCCGCGATGTTTCTATCACCGGCCTGGAACGGCAACCCAGCAGCGGGGGAGAAGGCCATCGACGAACTGCTCCGCCTCGGCACCCCGCTACTCTCTCAAGTCGCTCCCATGACCTACAGCCAGATGCTCGGTCTGTTCGATCCCAGCATCGTGGATGGGCGCCACTACGCCATCCGCACCCGCTCCGTCGCCGACTTCACGCCGGACCTCACCACAACCCTGACCGAGGCAGACCCACCGCTCACGTCGCCCCAATCCATCATCTCCGTCCACCACTTCCACGGCGCCTCGGCACGTATCCCCCTCAACGCCACAGCCTTTGGTACCCGCCAGCAGCACTTCGCCTTCGAGATCGTGGCGGCGTGGGAGCCGGACGACGCCGACGCCGACCAGCACCGGGCCTGGGCCGACTCCCTGTCCACGGCGCTGGCACCACACGCACTGCCAGGCGGCTACCCCGGCCTGCTCGGACCCGACGACCGTGAACAGATCGCGCGCGCCTACGGCCCGAACGCGCCACGGCTACACGCGGCCAAGACGCGCTATGACCCGTCCGGGACCTTCGCCGCCACAGCCCCGCCCCAGGCGTGAGGTCTGCGGCCTGACAGAGCACGTGCCGACAGTTCGACCTGGCTCCACCGGCCGCGACCGACGCGCAAAGTAATCAAGCGCACGACTAATTCAGAGCCGGGTCGTGCCTGAGCTGCGACCCATTGGCTCGATGTTCCGGTGCGGTTCGCGCGACGCTGTTGGCAGATGCCGTCGTAGATCGCCTCGGGATAGCAGGCGACTGAACCGAGTGATGGGAACCGGCAGACTCAGCTATTACGTGTAACTGGCCTGGAGATCTACAGCGGCTGGCACGTGCGCCCGTCGGACTGGAGTCGGTGACCGTGACCAGAACCGTGACCAAGACGCGGCGCTACGCGTTGCGACGGCTGAGACGGATCTCCGGTCCGTGTCCCGTCTCCCGAGCGTCGCCTGAGGCGTTATAGCCACCGTGGGATGCATAACCCAGAGGTCGGAGGTTCAAATCCTCCCCCCGCTACTGCGAAAGGCCTTATGCGATAAGGCCTTTCTTGATAGGTCAGGCCGCGCGCCGTCCCGGGTCATCTGGTCACGGTTGGACCCATAGGGGCGGGATGGAACAGAACGGCTGGGACGCGCTGAGACGGTGTAGATCGCCTGAGATGCGATCGCTGGGTGGATAACCCGGTAGTCGCAGCGGGCGGGAATCTGGTGCCGGGTCAAGCCTCTACGGCGAGGTAATCGGGTTTGCAGGTCGGCCCGTCCGACGCGGTCGCGAAGCAGATCCGGCAGACGAACCTGGGGGTGACCGGCGAGGCCTCGCCACAGCAAAAGGTGCAGGAGGCGCCGCCGGTGAGCCCGCACGCGTGGTGCGCGAGTCCGACATTCGAGTGCCTGGACCGGATCGGGGCATCCGGCGAGGCCTTGCCGGGTGGGGGACTCGTCGTGGCGAGGAAGGCTGGGGGTGGTCACTTGTAGTGGTAGCAGGCCTGCAGGATTACCAGGTCCTCGCCATCGACGAGGTAAAC
>JBKPQY010000276.1:0-18129 GCA_046734315.1 Actinomycetota bacterium
GCCGCCAGCCTCGGTGCAGTTAGGGCTGAACTCGTTAGGTACGAACAGCACTCCGGGCGGCAGCGTGGTCGTCAGCGTGACGCCCGTCGCCTCGCTGGGCCCGCTGTTCCCCACGCTCACCGTGTAGGTCACGGACTGGCCGGTGAACACTGGATCCGGGTTGTCGCTGACGCCCAGGATGGCCATGTCCGCCTTCTTCGGCGAGGCGGCGGCGACACCGCCGCCGACGACGCTCGACGCCAAGCCCAGCACGATGAGCAACACCGACAGCGTTGACGCGCGCCGCCCGCGACCGCCCGCCAGGAATCTCAATCCGTTCAGTGATCTGCGCATGCCGGAACTCCCTCCAATAACCACCACACGTCACCAACGACGTCACAGCGCGGTCACAGCATAGGACGCACTATGCACAGTGGACAGAGGGCAACAAGTGGAACGTCAATACCAACCACCACTGCGGCATTGCACGGACAACCAGTCGCCCACGTGACGCCGGTTGTCACGCCTTGGACTTGACGGCCCTCTGGCGAGCATGGCGTATCCGATCATCGGCATGTGCGTGAATGGCGGCGGATGGTCCGCCGCCTCGAAGCGCGCATAAGGATGACCGCACTTGATCAACACCAGCCGGAGCGAGCGCGTAAATCGGCGATCGCGTCCGTGGGAGTCAAGGTTCGGGGGCGTCGTCCGCGGGTGATCTTGGCGGGCCATGTCGCATGAGTGCTGCAGGGCCGTTGCAGTCAGAAGTTGATCTCCGCGGGTACACAACGGGTACACAAGAGAACCGAAAACCACCGTCAACAGCCAGCGCAGTCAACGCATGGAGGTCCCAGAAAACGGGGCCTCCCGCACTAGTCAACGCTCGTCAATAAGCCGTGGCCCGTCCATGTCGAACAGCACCGCGGCGAGCTCTCTCACGTGTTGAAGTACTTGGCCTCGGGATGGTGCACGACGATCGCGTCCGTGGACTGCTCCGGATGCAACTGGAACTCCTCGGACAGCTCGACGTTGATGCGCTCGGGGCGCAGCAGGCCGACGATCTTCGCGCGGTCCTCGAGATTGGGGCAGGCGCCGTAGCCGAGTGAGTAGCGCGCCCCACGGTAGCCGAGGTTGAAGAAATCCTCGACGTTGTCGGGGTCTTCGGCGGCGACGGGTCCCGACGGGAGGATGAGCTCCTGTCGCACCCTGCGGTGCCAGTACTCCGCCAGGGCCTCCGTCAGCTGTACCGACAGGCCATGCGCCTCGAGGTAGTCGCGGTACGCGTTGGCCGCGAACAGCTCGTGCGTGAACTCGCTGATGCGCGCACCGATGGTGACGACGGTGAATGCGACGACGTCTGTCTCGCCGGAGTCCTCGCTCCGGAAGAAGTCGGCCAGGCACAGCCGCCGGTCCCGTCGCTGGCGCGGGAATGTGAAGCGCGTGCGTTCGGTGCCGGTCTCGCTCAGGACGATCAGGTCGTCGCCCTTGGACACGCACGGGTAGTAGCCGTAGACGACGGCCGCCTCCAGCACGCCCTCGGTCTGGAACCGATCGAGCCAGTAGCGCAGCCGTGGCCGCCCGTCAGTGTCGACGAGTTCCTCAAACGACGGTCCCTTCCCCCCGCGCGCGCCGCGCAGGCCCCATTGGCCCATGAACGTGGCCCGTTCGTCCAGCAGAGCCGAATACTCCGCCAGCGCGATGCCTTTGACCACGCGATCGCCCCAGAACGGCGGGGTGGGGACCGGGTTGTCGGTCGCGACGTCGGATCGTGCGGCCGGCTCGGGATGGCCCGTCTCCTCGGCGAGGCGCCGCTGCTCGGCGATCTTGAGGGAGCGCGCGCGGCGGGCCTTGCGCTCGGCGAGCTTGCGCGCCTCCTGCTCCGACAGCTTGGCGTCGGCCGGGCCGTCTACTCCGGTGGGTACCCCGCGCCGCGGGGACATCAGCGCGTCCATCAGCCGCAGCCCCTCGAACGCGTCGCGGGCGTACCGCACATCGCCCTGGAAGATCTCGGAGAGGTCGCCCTCGACGTAGCCACGGGTGAGCGCCGCGCCGCCCAGCAGCACCGGGTAGCGGCCGGCGATGCCCCGGGAGTTCATCTCCTCGAGGTTCTCCTTCATGATCACCGTGCTCTTCACGAGCAGCCCGGACATGCCGATGGCGTCGGCGCCGTGCTCGTCGGCGGCTTCGAGGATCGCGTTGATCGGCTGCTTGATGCCGAGGTTGACCACGGTGTATCCGTTGTTGGAGAGGATGATGTCCACGAGGTTCTTGCCGATGTCGTGCACGTCGCCCTTGACGGTGGCGAGGACGATCGTGCCCTTACCCCCCGACTCCGACTTCTCCATGTGCGGTTCGAGGTAGGCGACTGCGGCCTTCATCACCTCGGCGGACTGAAGCACGAACGGCAACTGCATCTCGCCGGCGCCGAACAGATCGCCCACGGTCTTCATGCCGGCCAGCAGAGTTTCGTTGATGATCTCCAAGGCGGGGCGCTGCGACAGAGCTTCGTCCAGGTCGGCCTCGAGGCCATTGCGCTCGCCGTCGATGATGCGCCGCTGCAGCCGCTCGTCCAGGGGCAGCGCAGCGAGCTCTTCGGCGCGGGTGGCGGCGCTCGACTGCGCGGACACGCCCTCGAACAGCTGAAGGAACCGCTGCAGGGGGTCGTAAGGAGGTTCACCGGAGCCGCCGGGCCGGCGTCTGTCATAGACGAGGTCGAGGGCGACCTCGCGCTGCTCGGCCGGAATCTTCGAAATCGGCAAGATCTTCGACGCGTGCACGATCGCGGAGTCGAGGCCGGCTGTGACGCACTCGGAAAGGAACACCGAGTTCAGCACCTGCCGCGCCGCCGGGTTGAGGCCGAAGGAGATGTTCGACAGCCCCAACGTCGTCTGCACGTCGGGGTGCCGCTGCTTGAGCGACCGGATGCCCTCAATCGTCTCGATCCCGTCGCGGCGGCTTTCCTCTTGCCCGGTGCCGAGGGTGAACGTGAGGCAGTCGATCAGGATGTCGCTCTCGGCCATCCCCCACTTCTGGGTCAGTGTTTCGATGAGCCGCTCGGCGACTGCCACCTTCGTCTCGGCGGTGCGTGCCTGGCCCTCCTCGTCGATGGTGAGCGCGATGACCGCAGCGCCGTGCTCGCGCACGATCGGCATGATGCGCGCGAAGCGGCTCTCCGGCCCCTCGCCGTCCTCGAAGTTCACGGAGTTGATCACGCAGCGACCGCCGAGCAACTCCAGGCCGGCCTCGAGCACCGGCGGCTCGGTCGAGTCGAGGACGATCGGCAGCGTCGACGCGGTGGCTAACCGCCCGGCGACCTCACGCATATCGTCACGGCCCGCTCGACCTACATAGTCGACGCAGACGTCGAGCAGGTGGCTGCCGTCTCGGATCTGGCCGCGGGCGATCTCGACCGTCTTCCCCCAGTCGCCGCTGAGCATCGCCTCGCGGAACGCCTTGGAACCGTTGGCGTTGGTGCGCTCGCCGATCATCAGCACGCTGGCGTCCTGGCGGAACGGCACGCTCTGGTACAGCGAGGCGGACGCCGGCTCCGGACGCGCAGCGCGTGGCCGGGGCGTCAGGTCGCGCACCGCCTCGACTACGCGCATGATGTGCTCGGGCGTGGTACCGCAGCAGCCACCGACGAGCGCAGCCCCGAATTCGCGCACGAACTGCGCCAGCGCCATGGCGAGTTCGTCCGGCGTGAGCGGATAGGTGGCACCGTCCGGGCCGAGCTCGGGCAGTCCGGCGTTCGGCATGACCGACAGCGGGCGGGGAGAATTGCGGGACAGGTAGCGCAGGTGCTCGCTCATCTCGGCCGGCCCGGTGGCACAGTTCAGCCCGATCAGGTCGACGCCCAGCGGCGCCAGCGCGGTGAGCGCCGCCCCGATCTCCGAGCCGAGCAGCATCGTGCCGGTGGTCTCGACCGTGACGTGTGCGATCACCGGCAGCGCGACTCCGGCCGCGGCGATGGCCCGTCGGGCGCCGATGATCGCCGACTTGGCCTGCAGCAGGTCCTGGCAGGTCTCCACGATGATCGCGTCGGCGCCGCCCTCGAGCAGCCCGGCCGCTTCTTCCTCGTAGGCGTCGCGCAGCGTGGCGTACGGGACGTGGCCGAGCGTCGGCAGTTTCGTGCCCGGACCCACCGAGCCGAGGACCCACCGGCCCGGATAACCGTCCGCCACCTCGCGGGCCAGCGACGCCCCGGCGCGGGCCAGCTCGCGGATGCGGTCGGCGATGCCGTACTCACCGAGGTTGGCCCAGTTCGCCCCGAACGTGTTCGTCTCGACCATATCGGCGCCGGCCCGGAAGTAGGCGTCGTGGATGGCGCGCACGACGTCGGGCCGCGACACGTTCAGGATCTCGTTGCAGCCCTCGAGGCCCTGGAAGTCGTCCAGGGTGAGCTCGGCGGCCTGGAGCATCGTCCCCATCGCCCCGTCGGCGACAACAACGCGCTCGCGCAGCGCGTCCAGCAACGACGGGCCGGAGGTAGCGGACATACGCCCAAGGCTACCGACGAGGCCGCCCCGATTAGCGAAGGGCGACCGCACCGAACCGAACCACACGGCGATGAGCGCTCGCGCGAAGAGCCCGGCGCCGCGACGCGGCCGCGCCGAAGGCGCGAGCGGAGATCCGGATCCACCCGAGCGCAAGCGAGTGGTGGAGACGGAGATCCGCCCAGCCGGGATTGGGTCAGTCGTACGCTGGGCGCATGATCGAGCGCCCCCGAGCCGAGCTCGAAGACGATGGCTGGCCCGAGCTGACTGACGCGATCATGGTGGCCGCGTTCGAGGGCTGGAACGACGCGGGCGATGCCGCGACCGGCGCGGTCGAGCACCTGGAGCTGATCTGGGACGCGCAGCCGCTGATGGCTATCGACCCGGACGACTATTACGACTTCCAGGTCAACCGGCCCACCGTGTCGCTCGTCGACGGCGTGACCCGGCGGGTGTCGTGGCCGACCACCCGGATGTCGGTGTGCCGCCCGCCCGGCGCCGCCTTCGACCTCGTCCTGGTGCGCGGCATCGAGCCGAACATGCGGTGGCAGGCGTTCTGCGACGAAATCCTGGACGTGGTGCGCGCCCTGGACGTTCGCGTCGTGGTGACCCTCGGCGCGCTGTTGTCCGACACACCGCACACCCGGGCCACCCAGGTCACCGGGACGTCCTACGACCAGGACTCCGCGCACAAGTACGGGCTGGAGCGCTCACAGTACGAGGGTCCTACCGGCATCGTCGGCGTATTGCAGGACGCGTGCGTGACCGCCGGCGTTCCCGCGATCTCGTTCTGGGCGGGCGTCCCGCACTACGTCTCCCAGCCGCCGAACCCGAAAGCCACGCTCGCTCTGCTGCACAGCGTCGAGGAGGTGCTCGACGTGCCGGTGCCGCTGGCCGAGCTGCCGCAGCAGGCTGACGAATGGCAGAAGCTCGTCGACGAGATGGCCGCCGAGGACGACGAGGTCACCGAGTACATCCGCAATCTCGAGCAGCGCGACGACGAGATCGACCGCGGCGCGATGGGTGCCACGTCCGGCGATGCCATCGCCCGTGAGTTCGAGCGCTACCTGCGCCGGCGCGACCGCGGTCACGGCTTCGGCGGGCACGCCTCGTCCGGCGGCTGAGCCGGCGGCGCGGGAAGGCGGCGAAGGCTCGGCCAGCACGGTTTGCGTGCTTTAGACTCCGCAGCTAGCCGTGCCGCAATACTCACCTCTATTCACCTGTCGCCAGCTGGGGTTGACCCGTCGATGATGTCGGTTCAGTGGGGGTCCGCGACCGATCCCGGACGTGTCCGCGCGATCAACGAGGACAGCTACCTGGTCGCCCCCAGCGTGTTCGTCGTCGCGGACGGAATGGGCGGACACGCCGCCGGTGAGGTGGCCAGCGCGATCGCGGTCGGCGAGTTCCGGGCTCTGGCGGAACGCTCCGAGCTGCTCACCGAGCAGATCGTCGACGCGATCGCGCGGGCCAACCAGCAGATCCTCGAGAGCGGCCGCAAACATGACACTCGCAAGGGCATGGGCACCACGCTGGCCGGCGTCGGCATCGTGCGGGCGGGCGGATCGTCGCACTGGGCGGTGTTCAACGTCGGCGATTCGCGCGTGTACCGCTACGTGCACGGCCAGCTGCACCAGATCAGCGTCGACCATTCGGAGGTCCAGGAGCTGATCAGCGCCGGTTACATCACACCCGAGGAGGCCAAGATCCATCCGGACCGCAACGTCGTGACCCGGTCGCTGGGCACCGATCCGGCTCCGGTGCCCGACGTCTGGGTGTTCCCGCCGGTCGCCGGTGAACGCTTCCTCGTCTGCTCGGACGGGCTGTCACGCGAGCTGGACGACGCCGAGATCGAGAACATCCTGCACCGAGAACCGGTCGCCCAGGAGGCGGCCAGTGCGCTCGTGACGCGTGCCGTGGAGGCGGGCGGCCGCGACAACATCACGGTCCTTGTGATCGACTTCGCAGGCAGCCCGACCGACGGGCTGGGCCACGCGATCGACGAGGACACCGCGCCGCGGCAACACGGCCTCGTGGGATTCTGATCATCATGCCGACCGACGCCGTCTACACGCCGGGCTCGTGGGTTGCCATCGGCGCCGAGTCCGGGTGGCTGCTTGTCGACATCGATCCGGGCGACGCCAGCGTGCTTTCGTGCTGGTCGCTGCTGCGCGGAGGCGCGGAGATCGACGAGATCCTCGACGCCCTGCTGCAGCGCGGGCTGCGCGCGGTGGGCAACTTCGCGTTGGTGCGGATTTCCGGCGAGCGGCGCGCCGTGGTCGTACGCGGCGCCGCCGAAGCGGTGATCACCGCCGGTGGCGCCGACCAGCAGGTACGCGCGGAGGGCGTCGCCACCTGGCGCGAACACCCGCTGCCTGAGAACGCCTCCGCGGTCGCGCTGCGCGCCGGCGGCAGTTCCGGTGGCGCCGAGGCTCCGCTCTCCCCCGGGGTGACACTCGCTTCCAGCGTCCGGCTGGCAGTCAGCGCCACGCCGCTGACGCCACGCCCGGCGGCGGAGCCCCCTGCCCAGGCGCTGAACGGCTCCGGCGCTGTGACAGCGCCCGCGCCACGACCGGCCGCATCGGCACCGGAGACCGAACAGCTCCCACGGCCGTCCCAGCCCGAGCCGGACTCGATGGCCCCGCTGGCCGCGCTGAAGCCACTCGAGTCTTTGGCCGACGACGATCAGGTGTACCGCCCGCCGCCGCCCGGCGTCGTCTCCGGCGGGCGGGGCTCGGGCGCGGAGGGCCCGGAGCAGCAGCAGCCCGCGCCGGCTGCCCTGGCATGGTCACCGCCGCCGCAGCCCCAGTCCCCCGATCCCACGCTGAGCCCGGCGGCGACCGCGGAGGCGTCCGGCCAGGTCGGCAACATGGTGCAGGCCGTGCGATGCCAGCATGGGCACCTCAGCCCGCCGATGGCGGTCTCGTGCCGGGTCTGCGGCTTCCCTCTCATGGGACAGGCGCCGGTCATGGTGCCCCGCCCGACGCTCGGTGTGTTGCGCCTGTCGACAGGCGACGTGGTCCCGCTCGACCGCACCGTGATCATGGGCCGTAATCCGAGGGTCGACGAGTCGAGCGAGGGCGAGCGCCCGCACGTCGTGCGCTTGCCCAGCCCGGGGCACGACATCTCGCGCAGCCACGTCGAAATCCGCCTGGATGGGTGGCACGTGCTGCTCACCGACCTCAACTCCGTCAACGGCACCGTGGTCACGCCTCCGTGGCAGGAGCCACAGCGGGTGCGTCCCAACGAGTCGGTCCCGATCGAGCCGGGCACGGTGGTGAGCCTGGCCGACGAGGTCACGTTCCGGTACGAGGTCACGGGGTGAGCGAGCAGCGCAGGGTTGGCTTGTGAGCTCTCCCGGCAAGCGTGAGACGGCTCCGCCTCCGGAGTTGCCAGGCCTGCTGTATATCGCGCCGCTGGGCTCGGGTGGCTACTCCGACGTCTACCTGTACGAGCAGCAGAACCCGCGGATGAAGGTCGCCGTCAAGGTGCTCGCGGCGCAGAGCCTGCTGTTCGAACAGGCGCGGCGGCAGTTCGGCGCGGAGGCGAACGCGATGGCCCAGCTCGCCGACCACCCGCACATCGTCCAGGTTTTTCGCGCCGACATCGCGCCGGACGGGCGGCCCTACCTGGTGATGAAGTACTACCCGCAGCCGAACCTGGCGCAGCGGGCGCGCGGCGAGCGCTTCTCCGTGCCGGACGTGCTGCGCATCGGCATCCAGATCGCGAGCGCCGTCGAGGCGGCGCACCGGATCGGCATCCTGCATCGCGACATCAAGCCGGCGAATGTGCTCACCGGGCAGTACGGCACGCTGGGCCTGACCGATTTCGGTATCGCGGGTACGAAGGCGCAGGCCGCCGCCGGGCAGATCGACGGCATCTCCATCCCCTGGGCCGCGCCGGAGGTGCTGTTCACCGCCGAGCAGGCCGATGAGCGCTCGGACGTGTACTCCATTGCGGCGACCCTGTGGCATCTGCTGGTGGGGCGCTCGCCGTTCGACCTGCGCGGCGGCGACAACTCGCCGGTCGTGCTGATGCATCGCATCACGTCCACGCCGGCTCCTCCGACGGGACGCGGCGACGTCCCGCCGTCATTCGAACGGCTGCTCTCCAGCGCCCTGGCGAAGAATCCCGCCGCCCGCCCCGCCACCGCGCTCGCGTTTGCGCGGGCACTGCAGACCGTGGAGCAGGAGCAGCGCCTGCCGCTGACCACGATCGCGGTCGCCGACGACCCGCGGCGGGCGGCCGCCACGGCGCGCCCCGCGAACCCGGCCACGGGCGAGGACGGAACACGCGTCAAGCAGCCGGTGCGCGTCGAGGGCGCCGATACGCGCGCCCCTCGGCCGGAGTTCGACGACGACCCGACACGTCAGAAGCAGCCCACGCGCATCGACGCACCGCCGGAGGCGCCGGCCACGCTGCGCGCGGCCCCGGGCCGCCGCCCCCACTGGGTCTGGTATGCCGTAGGCGGCGTTGCCGCGGCCGGTGCGGCGGTCGGGTTGATCGTCGGGCTGGGCGGCGGGGGCAAGCATCATCCGCAGGACACCACCCCGATCGACAACACCCAGGTCGCCTTTCCCACCGGACCCCACGACCAGGCGCCCGGCACACCGCATGTCACCGCTGCGCGCGAAACCGGCGGCAAGATCAGGTTCCAGTGGACGTACGCCGGCGCGGCCAGCGGCGACACATACCGCTGGCGGGAGGACGGCGGCCCGCGAAGCGGCGTCGCGGACAAGGCCGAGGTGGAATTGCCCGCCCCTTCGGGCAGCGAGATCTGCCTGCAGGTGCAGGTCTACCGCAGAACGGGCAGCTTTGCGTCATCGTGGTCAGATCCGAAATGCGCTGGGTGACCCTGCGATTCTGGCGAATGAGAAGATGACGGGCGTGGGGGCCAGCACGTGAACGTGGCGAAGTTCCTGAGCCGTCGGCGGGGCGCGGTCACCGCCGCGACGGTCGTCGCGGTAGCTGCAGCCGGCCTGATCGGTTACGCAGTGCACGCCGTCGGCTACACGGCTCGCCACGTCGACCTCAACGACGGCGGCATCTGGGTCACCAACAATGCTGAGGGCCTGTACGGGCGGCTGAACAAGCCGGTCGGCCAGCTCGACGCCGGCTTCTTCCCGCCCGGGGGCGCGCAAACCTCCTACACCGTCGACGTCGTGCAGGACGGTTCCGCGGTCTTGGCCGTCGACAAGGGGCAGGGCAAGCTCTACCCGGTCGACGTAGTCGACGGCAAGGCCGTCGACACGCAGGCGGCGTCCGTCTCCGGCAACGACGCGGTGGCGCTCTCCGGCGGCACGGCCGCGGTGCTCGACCCGGCAACCGGCAAGCTGTGGGGCGCCCGGGTGTCGGACACCGATCTGTCCGGCATCGCGGCGCTCGATTCATCGGCCAAGCCGCTCACCACCGTGGGCGCCGGCGCAGACCTCGCAGTCGCCGACGACGGCACGATCTTCGCCGCGTCGGCCAGTTCGCAGACGCTCGTCACGATCCGACCGACGGATGCCGGCTTCGCCAAGCCGGCGGTCGCGCAGCTGCACCGGCAGATGTCCGGCCTCGCGTTGACCGCCGTCGGTGACACTCCGGTGATCCTGGACGCGGAAGGCGGCGCGGTGCTGCTGCCCGGCGGCAGGGTGCTCCCACTGCCCGCCGGCGTCGCCGGCACGGACGCGATCCTGCAGCAGCCAGGTGCACACGCCGACGCCGTCTACGTCGCGAACTCGTCCTCGCTGATCAAGGTGCCGCTGAACGGGGATAGTGCAGTCACGCTGTACAACGGCGCCGCGGGGACGCCGGCGCGGCCCGTGTTGCTCGGCGACTGTGTGCACGCGGCCTGGGGCGGCGCCCCCGGCACGTACGCCCGTTCCTGTGAGGGTAAGCCGGCCGGCGCGCAGAAGGTGCCGTCTCACCAGAAGCTCAGCCAGCCTGTATTCAGGGTCAACCGTGGGCAGATCGTGCTGAACGACCTCGTCAGCGGCGGTGTCTGGATCGTCGACAGCACCGTGCAGGAAGTGGACGACTGGCAGGCCATCAGGCCGCCGAAGCCGAAGCCGAACAGCAAGAAGCCGAACAAGCCCACTCACCAGAAGCAGCCGTGTGCGCAAGATCGCCCGCCGCAGCCGAGAGCGGATACGCTCGGCGCCCGGCCAGGTCGGACCACCGTTCTGCACGTGACCGACAACGACTCCGACCCGTGCGGGTACCTGCTGGCTGTCAGCGCGGTGACCGGCGTCGACGGCGGCGCCGCTGCCTCGATCTCGGGCGACGGACAGACCGTCCAGGTCGCGGTGCCCTCCGGCGCCACATCCGACATCCACTTCAAGTACTCGGTGAGCGACGGGCACGGCTTGGCCGCGTCCACGGACGTCACGGTGCGCATCCAGCGTGGCGACGCCAACGAGGCGCCGACGCTGCGTACCGGCTACAAGCCGACCACGTGGAGCGTCGCCGCCGGCGGAGAGCTCACCGTTCCCGTGCTGGGCGACTGGCGCGACTACGACGGCGACCCACTCGCGCTGACGGGCGCGACGGCCGACGCCGGGTCGGCGGCCGCCACGCCGGACGGCTCGATCGTGTTCAGCGCCCCTGGCGACGCCGGCGTGCAGACCATCCACTACCAGGTGACCGACGGCATCGCCGACCCGGTCCAGGGCGCCCTGAAGGTGAAGGTGCTGTCGCGCAACTCGCTCGACGCGGTGCCGGCCACCGCCGAGCCTGACGTCGCCCGCGCCGTGATCGGCAAGCCTGTCACGATCACCCCGCTGGCCAACGACGTACCAGGCTCCGACCCGACCGACCCGTCCGCGAAGCTGACCGTGGCCGCACCGCTGCCCCAGCCCGTGGGAGCGACCGTCACCACCGACCTGGCCGGCGGCACCGTAACCGTCACGCCGCAGCACATCGGCACCCTGAGTTTGAAATACCAGGCGGCGTTCGGGTCGGCGAAGCTGTCGACGGGGCTGATCCGTGTCGACGTCACCGCTGACCCGTCCCGCGCGCTGCCGCCGGTCGCGATGCCGGACACGGCAGTGCTGCACGGACAGCAAGCGCAGACCGTCGACGTGCTGGCCAACGACTTCGACCCGTCGGGCGACGTGCTCGTCGTGCAGCGGGCCGTCCCGGTCGACGACAACGCCGGGCTGGAAGTCGCGGTGCTGCAAGGACACTGGCTGCGCATTTGGTCGACGCAGCCCGTCAGCCCCGGGGTGCGGCTGATCCAGTACATCGTGACCGACGGGGTCGCGCCGCCAGTGACCGGACAGGTCAGCGTGCTGCAACTGCCGACACCGCAGACCGACTCGCCGCCGACACCGATCGACGACCTCGCGACGGTGCGGGCCGGCGACACCGTCGACGTGCCGGTGCTCGACAACGACATCGACCCCGACGGCGACCCGCTCACGCTCAGGCCGGGCAAGTTGGTGACTACGCCGGATCTTGGTGCCGGCTACGTCGACGGCACCGTGGTGCGCTACGCCGCACCGCCGGCCGTGTCGACACCGACGCAGGTCGTCGTCGACTACGTGGTGGCCGACCCCTCCGGTGCCAGTGCGGTCGGGCACGCCCGCATCACCGTCAACCCACTCCCGCCGGACGCGGCACACGACCAGCCGCCGGCGCCGGCGCCCATCACCCGCGCCGTCGTGGCCGGCGACCAGATGACCATCACGGTGCCCTGGACCGGCGTAGATCCCGACGGCGACGCGGTGACCGTAACCGGCATCGCCACGGCGCCGCAGCTCGGCCGAGTCATGTCGATCGGCCCGACGACGATCACATACCAGGCGTACCCGCTCGCGGCTGGCACCGACACCTTCAGCTACACGGTCAGCGACCGGTACGGGCTGAGCGGCGCGGCGACCATACGCATCGGTGTGGTCCCTCCGGGCGATCCGCAGCCGCCGGTTGCCGTGGACGACCAGGTCACCGCAGCACCCGGCGCGACCGTGCACGTGGCGGTGCTCGGCAACGACCTCGTGGCCCCGGACGACGTGGTCACGATCGCCCCGCTGAACACCACCAACGAACCGGTCCCGGCGGGCGTCAGCCTTTCGGACGACCGGGTCGTGGTGAAGGCGCCGCCCGCTACCGGCAAGCCGCTGATCGTCTCGTACGCGATCACCGATGGAACAGGTGGGAGCTCGGTAGCGCAGGTGATCGTCAACTCGCAGCCGCACTACGACATCCCGCCCGTCGCCAGAGACGACGTGGCCAAGGTGACGCCGGGCGCCACGAGCACCACGGTCGACGTCCTCGCCAACGATGACGACCCGGACGGGTCCGCGGACGACCTGACGATCTCGCGCGCGTTCGCGGTGGGCGCCCGGGTGGTCGCGCGCAAGCTGGTCGTGCCGGTCCAGGCGTTCCCGCAGGTCGTCGCGTACGAGGTGCGGGACAAGGGTGGCGCCTCGGCGATGGGCCTGGTGCACGTGCCGGGCAACGGCACCGCGGCCCCGCACGTGCGTCCTGACGCGCCGGCCATCCAGCTCGCCGCCGGCGGCAGCAAGACGATCAGGGTTGCCGACTACGTGGTCGATCCGGCCGGCAAGGCGGTGCGGCTGACCACGACGGACCGCATCTGGGGCTCGCCGCCGGATGGTCTCGCCGTCGCGAGCAAGGATCAGACGACGCTCCTGCTGACCGCGCGCAAGCGCTACCAGGGGCCCGCCGCGGCGGTCTTCGAGGTCACCGACGGCACCAGCCTCTCCGATCCGCGGGCGCAGCAGGCGGTGATCGCGCTGCCCGTGCAGGTCGGGACGCCGCAGCCCGTGCTGCGCTGCCCGACGTCGACGCTCACCGCCGTACAGGGCGGTGCGCCGCTCAAGATCGACCTGGCCACCGTCTGCCACGTGTGGCTCGACGACCCGAGCACGCTCGATCAGCTCGACTTCACCTCCAGCTGGGCGAAGCAGCCACGGGGCGTGTCGCTGGCCAAGGACAGCAACTCGAAGGTAACGATCACCCCCGGCGCGCAAGCACGCCCGGGCGCGACCGGGACGCTCAAGATCGGGGTCGCGGGCTCGGACGCCACCGCCACCCTCAACGTGCGTGTGATCAAGGCGCCGCCGCCGACCGTCACGCCGATCACGGTGCGCGGCCTCAGGGCGGGCGCCAGCCAGACCGTCGACCTGCGCCAATACGTGCAGTCGCCTATCCAGGGTGCGACGATCACCGCTCTGAGCGTCAAGCAGTTGAGCGGATCCGCGCTGAGCGCCCGCGCCGGCGGCCCGATCGTCACGTTGTCGGCACCGCGGGGCAACATCCACGGCACGATGACCTTCGACGTGGTCGTCACGGACGTGCCCGGAGCGGGCCACGACGACCGCCACGTCGTGGGGCGCATGACGGTCGAGGTGCTCGGTCTGCCGGGCACGCCGGGGCGGCCGTCCATCCAGTCGGTGACGAGTCACACCGTGGTCGTGGCATTCACCGCGCCGGCCTCGAACGGCGCGCCGCTCGACGAGATCGACCTGCGTGACAGCCGTGGCGGTACGCACAGCTGCCCCGCTTCACCGTGCACGGTCGGTGGCCTGGCGAACGGCAAGAGCTACACGTTCACGGTGCGCGCGCACAACGTCGTGGGCTGGGGTGCGTTCAGCGCGCCGTCCGCGGCGGGCAAGCCGGACCAGGTACCCGACGCGGTCGGCGGCGTCACGGCCACCGCGAAAGATCAGTCGGCCGCAGTGAGCTGGCCGGCCGGCCATGTCGACGGCTCTCCGATCACCAGCTACCAGGTGCAGACTTCGCCGGCCCCGTCATCGGGGCAGCCGGTGACCTCGGTGCGCGGCACGTCCACCACGGTCGCCGGTCTCGCCAACGGGACGACCTACAGCATCCGGGTGCGCGCGCTCAACGCGCAGGGCCCCGGGACATGGGGCGGTGCCGCCAAGGTGATCCCGTTCGGGCGGCCGCCCGCGATGGCGGCGCCGACGGCCGCCGGCGCCGACTCGGCGGACAACGCCGAGAAGGCGATCACCGTACGGTGGCAGCCCGCCGACGGCAACGGCCGGTCCATCACGAAGTACACGGTGACCCAGTACCGCAACGGCGCGGCAGCCGGCACGCGAACAGCGAGCGGTACCTCGACGGCGTTCTCCGGTCTCGCCAATGACGGCTCGAAATACAGCTACGCTGTAACTGCCACCAACTCCGCCAACCTCACCGCACCTGCGAGCGCCAAGTCCAACCAGGTGCTCGCGACCGCTCCTCCGGCAACGGTCGGCAGCGTGAGCGCGGCCGATCACGACTCCGCCAACATGAACGGCTACGACGGCACGATCCACGTCACGTTCACCTTGCCGCAGCCGCACGGCGCGTCCTTGACGCGTGTCGACTATCAGCTCAACACGGGCGGCTCGGGTTCCTGGGGAAGCCCGGGCACGCCCGGCACGCAGGTGACCGAGAGCATCGGCGGACTCTCGAATTCGAGCACCTATAGCGCCCAGGTGCGGGGGTGCAACGAGGCCGGCCAGTGCGGCGCCTGGTCGCCCGGGTCCAACGCGGTGACGCCCTTCGGCCCGATGGCCAATCCGTCCGCGAGTGGCTCGCACAGTGGCTGCACGAGTCAAGGCGCCACCACGGGCAGCGTCACGTTCAGCTGGTCCGGCGGCAGCGGCAACGGCCGGACGGCGACCTACCAGACGAGTCTCGACGGGGGCGGCTGGGCCGGTCAGGGCCAGGTGCCCAACGGCGGTTCGATTACCGGGACATTCAACTGCAACACGACGCACACCTTCCAGGTACGGATCGTCCGGTCCATCGACGGGCAGACGCAGATCGCCGGGCCGGTCTCGGCTCCCTCGCAGACGCTGCCGGCGGCCCCGCCCATTCCGCCGTCCGTCACTCTGTCAAAGGGCGCGAGCGTGAGCCAGCCCGACTGCACCAGCGTGCACTGCCACTACCTGCACATCACGATGCACAACTTCCCCAGCGGCACGTACCGCGTCGACTGCATGCAGAACAACACCAAGTTCGACACCGGCAACATCACGGTGAGCGCCACCGCCGACAAGGATCTTGCCTGCTACAACGGCAACAACGCTGATGTCTTCCTGCGGGTCTACTACAACGGGAACGTGGACTCGAATCACGTGAACCCGTTCCAGGACTGGTGACGAGGAGATATGCCCGTGAACGAGATGACGCCCGATCAGGCGACGTGGTTCGCCGACGTGTTCGGTCGGCTCGCCGCCAACATCGGGCATGCCGTGCTGGGCAAACAGCACGTGGTGCGGCTGGCGCTCACCTGCCTGATCTCCGAGGGCCACCTCCTGCTCGAGGACTTCCCCGGGACCGGCAAGACGAGCCTGGCCAAGGCGCTGGCCAACACGGTGCACGGGTCCAATTCGCGGATCCAGTTCACCCCCGACCTGCTGCCCTCCGACGTCACCGGCGTGACGATCTACGACCAGCACAAGCAGACATTCGACTTCCACCCGGGGCCGGTGTTCTCGACGATCGTGCTGGCCGACGAGATCAACCGCGCCTCGCCCAAGACCCAGTCGGCACTGCTCGAGGTCATGGAGGAGAACCGGGTGACCGTCGACGGCGTGTCGCACAACGTGGGCCGGCCGTTCATGGTGATCGCGACACAGAACCCGATCGAGCAGGCCGGAACGTATCGGCTGCCCGAGGCGCAGCTTGACCGGTTCCTGATGAAGACGAGCATCGGCTACCCGGATCACGAGGCCACGGTGGCGCTCCTCCGCGAGTCCGCTGTACGCGACCGTACGGTCGCGGTTCAGGCGGTGGTCACGTCGGAGCAGATCTCCGAGATGGCCAAGCTCGCGGCCGGCGTGCACGCAGACGGGGCCGTGCTCGCCTATGTCAGCAGGCTGGCTGAGGAATCGCGCCGGCATCAGCACGTAAAGCTCGGTCTGTCGGTGCGCGGCTGCCTGGCCATGGTGCGCGGCGCCAAGACCTGGGCAGCCTCGCTGGGCCGCAACTTCGTGACCCCGGACGACGTCAAGGAGCTTGCCGTGGCGGTGCTCAGCCACCGCATTCTGCTCGACGCGGAGGCCCAGTTCGCCGGGACCACCGTGTACGAGGTGATCGACGCGATCCTTGCCGCAGTCGTGCCGCCTACGGAGAGAGCCGCTTAGACCGTGCCACGCCTCACCGACACCTGGTCGACGCTCGCCTCGACGCTGACCCGCCCTGACGGGCCCGCGGCGGGCGTGGTCGAACGCACGTCGCGCGCGGCGCGCGTGGTCCGCCGCGTCGTCACTCCGTTCGGCTGGGCGGTGCTGGCGATCATGGTCGCCGCGTGGGTGATCGGCTGGCAGCTCGGCTGGCGTGAGGCGATGCTGCTCGCCGCGGCGTGCCTGCTGCTGCTCGTGATGTCGCTGGTCTTCTTGATCGGACGGGCCACGCTTTCCGTCCGCGTGCTGCTCCAGCCCCGACGCGTCTCGGTCGGCGCACCCGCCGCCGGGCAGGTCAGCGTCACGAACGTCTCGCCGCGGCGCATGTGGCCGATCCGCCTGGAGCTGCGGGTCGGCGCCACCGTCGCACGATTCAACCTGCCCTCACTGCCGGGCGGACGGCAGCATGATGAGCTGTTCGTGATCCCGACGACGCGACGTGCGGTGGTCCCGGTCGGCCCGGCCCTGACAGTGCGCGGCGACCCGCTCGGGCTGATGCGGCGCGAGGTTGCCTGGACAGGTGTCACCGAGCTCTTCGTACACCCGCGCATCGTGGGGCTCGACCCGCTCAGCTCCGGCCTGCTGCGCGACCTGGAGGGGCAGACCTCGAACGCTGTGTCGATGAGCGACCTCGCGTTCCATGCGTTGCGGGACTACGCATCGGGTGACGACCGCCGCTACATCCACTGGCGGACGTCGGCGCGGACCGGGCAGCTCATGGTCCGCCAGTTCGTCGATACCCGGCGTATTCACGCCACCGTGGTCGTCGACGGACGCCCGGCCAGCTACGCCACCGAAGACGAGTTCGAACTGGCGCTCTCCGCTGCCGGCTCGATCGCCGTGCGGGCCATCCAGGATGAGCAGCAGGCGAGCATGATCGCCGCCCGGGAGGCGGTAGCCGACGGCACCACCCAGCAGATCCTCGACGGGCTCACCCGCGCCGACTTTGCCGACGACGCCGACCTGGCGACCCTCGCCGGCGGGGTGCTCGGGACTGCCCCGGACACCAGCCTCGCGGTACTGATCACCGGTTCGATCGTGCCGTTCAGCGTGGTGCGGCGCGCCGGCGCCGCGCTGCCCCCGGAGATCGACACGGTCGCGCTGCGCGTCGACCCCGCCGCCGACCCCGGCATGACAACGGTCGGCGAGATGACCGTGCTCACCCTTCGCGCGCTCAACGACCTGCCGGCACTCATGCGGGTGATGGCCGAGAAGTGACCGCCAACCCCAGTCGTCACCAGGCCGCGTCGCAACGTCGCTCGGCAAGCCTGGTTGCGCAGCTGGGCGAGCCGGTACTGCTGGCGGGCCTGTGCGTGCTCGCGCTGCTCGTACTGCGCACGACCTACGGCGGCACCGGTTACCTCATCAGCGGCGCCGCCGGCATCGCCACCGGGCTCGTGCTGAGCTACGGCGCCGTAGCGCTCGGCGTGCCGGCACTGGCGGTTGCCGTCGCGACGGTGGGCGCCTACTTCCTGGTCGGGCTGGCGGTGCCCGGGCCGAGGTCGTTCGCCGGGCTG
>JBKPQY010000277.1:0-8474 GCA_046734315.1 Actinomycetota bacterium
GGCACCTTATGTTCATGCACCTTGGGCTTCGGCGGGGTGTCGGTAAGGCTGAACGATCCGTCCGCGGCCGTGGTGACGTCCGGCAGCGGGACACCGTTCGGGTGGGACGGGTCGAACCGGGTCACCGTCAGGGTCGGCCTCCTGCGTACGGGGATGACCCGTAATAGGCGTCGAGGGTACCGATGATGGTGATTGGCTTACCGCGCTTGGCGGTGGCTGGACCGGAACCCGTAAGGCGATCATGCCCGCGGTGTCTGGAGTCGGCTACGGCATGGTGTCGGTCGGCGACGACCGCGACGGCGACGCCGTGATCTGCTTCCGGCGGACGATCAACAGGGGCACCTTCGTGCCTGCACACGTGTGGGCCCGGCAATGGCACCACACGGGCACCCTCGGCACGGTGCTTGCGCTGTCGCCGTCCACCGCAAACGTGACCTACTATCACGCGCTGGCGACCGACCTGGCCGGCGATTCGATGGCCGTGTGGAGCCAATGGACCAGTACGGGCCAGACGGTTGTGTACGGCCGCCGTGTCTCGGCCACCGGCACGCTCGGGTCAATCACCCGGCTGGGGACCGGCGACCGTCCCGCGGTGGCTGTTGACGACGACGGCAACGGGCTGGCGGTCTGGCAGTCACCCACTGCCACATCCGATCAGACCAAGGCGGACGCCCGCACGATTTCCCGATCCGGCGCGTTCGGGACGACAACAGAGGTCTCCTCCGATGGCCGCGTTCCCCGGACCGCCGTCAGCCCGTTGGGACGGTTCACCGTCATCTGGCAGCAGAGCACCGCGCCCTACCGGATCCGGGCCCGCCTGGGTCCGTGACCACCGATCTTCGTCACCGAACCAGCGGTGCGCAAAGTCGGGCCTCCAGTCCCGCGGACATGTAGCGACATTGCGCCGATTCGGCGGTCCGGGCGCGCGCCCGTGTCACTGCGCGACCGCAGCAGGCCCGTGGACGCCTGAGCACTGGTCAGCGGGCAGCCAGCACGCTCCCCCGCGGCGACGCCTCGTGCTAGTCGCGACGCGTGTTGGTCGCGTCCAGCAGGACCTTCGCGATATCCGGGTGCTCAGTCTCGAGGACGCGAAACGTGGTGCCGAACATCGACCAGACGACACACGGTTCGACGGCAACGACTGACGCGCTCCTGCGGGCCTTCTCGATTATCGCCGCTTCACCGAAATAATCCTGCGGGCCCAATGTGCGCACCGTCGTGTCACCGTGGCGCACTTCCGCGGTGCCTTCCGCCAGGACGTAGAACGAATATCCGCTCGCTCCCTCGCTGACCATGACGCGACCGGAAGATATTTCGGACACCTCAATAAGTTCCGCAAGGTCGCTCAACTGCTGGGGGCTCAGCGACTTGAACAGCGGTACAGACGCGAGCTGCTCGGGCGTCGGGTGCTGCGGGCGAGAGGCAGGTGCGCTCATGCCGTCAGTATCGCGTGGCCCGCTGGGTTGCAACAGCCCGATGACACTGAGATTCGCACCCGCGGCGTGCCTCGAAGCTACGCGCCGACCGACCCTTCAACAGTGCGGGCGAGATCAGAGGCTGACCGCGCGCGCGTCGAAGAAGTCCGCGCCGGCCACGAGTGAAGCCAGCACGTCGGCCGGCACCTTAGTGTCTGTGGTGATGATCATGACGGCTTCCTCGTCAGCGTCAACGTCGGGCCGGCGGCCGACGGCGGCCGACACGATGTTCACTCCGGCGTTGCCGAGCGCCGTTCCGACCCGCCCGAGCATCCCCGGTTGGTCGCGGTAGCGGAATATCGCGAGGTGCTCTTCGAGCTGCACGTTGAACCGTGAGCCCCAGGCCTCCAGCAAGTGCGGACGGTTTCGCCGTCCCAGCACCGTGCCGACCACCCGGGTAAGTTGGCCACCGCTGCGCAGCCGGACGCGGATCAGGTCGGTGAAGTCATGCGCCTGCAGGGTGCTTGTCTCGGCGATGACGATGCCGCGCTCCTGTGCGAGGGTGAAGGCGTTGACGTCGTTCACGGCTTGCTCGGTGTGCCCGGCGAGCAGGCCCTTCACGACCTGGATCGTCAGCAGCCTGCTGTCATGCTCAGCGATGCGCCCGCGGAATTCGACATCGACCGCGTCGATGGAGGCGGGCGCCAACGCTGCGGCGATCGCGCCGAGACTCGCGCACAACTCGATGAACGGTCGGACCGCTTCGAGATCGTCCGCCGCGACAGAGGGCAGGTTCACGGCGCTCGTCACCGCACCGCCGGACAGCGCGGCAATCACCTGTTCCGCGGCCTGGTAGCCCGCGCGATCGGTTGCTTCAGCCGTCGACGCCCCGAGGTGTGGCGTGACGATCACATTCGAGTAGCCGAAAAGCGGATGGTCGGTCACGGGTTCGGTGCTGAACACGTCCAGCGCGGCGCCCGCGACCTTGCCTGAGTCCAGGGCCGCTTGCAGGTCGACGTCTACGACCAACGGACCGCGCGCCACATTGAGAATCCGCACGCCGTCCCTCATTTTCGCGAACGCCGCAGCGTTGAGCCACCCCTCCGTCTCGGTGGTCTTCGGCAGATGCAGCGTGACGAAGTCCGCAACGGCATAAACCTGCTCGGGATTGCTCGCGCGTTCGACGCCGAGTTCCCGGAAACGTTCCTCGGCGAGATAAGCGTCGAAGGCGATGACCCGCATGCCGAAGCCGCGGGCGCGATGCGCAACGAGCTGGCCGATCCGGCCGAAGCCGATGATGCCGAGCACCTTCTCATGAAGCTCGACGCCGCTGAATCTCACACGGTCCCATGCCCCGCCGACCAGAGAGGCATGCGCCTGCGGGACGTTGCGGGCCAATGCCAACAGCAGCGCCATCGTGTGCTCTGCTGCCGTGATCACGTTGGATTGCGGGGCGTTCGCGACCACGACGCCGCGACGCGTCGCGGCCTCGACATCGACATTGTCGACGCCGACACCGGCACGTGCCACGACGCGCAAGCGATCCGCCTTCGCGAGCAGGTCGGCGTCGACTCGAGTTGCGGAGCGGATCACGATGCCGTCGAACTCAGCGATCCGACCCTCCAGATCGGCTCGGCCCCATCGGGCACCCAGCTCCACGTCGAGGCCCGCCTCGCGGAGTAGCTCGATCCCGGAATCTCCGATGTTCTCCGCGACGAGAACCTTCATGCCATGTTCCCCACTACCCAGTCGACGCAAGCGGTCAGGGCCTCGACATCGGCAGGCTCGATCGCCGGAAACATGCCGATGCGCAACTGGTTTCGGCCCAGCTTCCGGTACGGCTCGACATCGACGATGCCGTTAGCACGAAGCGTCTTTGCAACAGCCGCTGCGTCCAGCTCCGGGGAGAAATCGATCGTCCCTACGACCAGCGAGCGTTTGGCGGGGTCGGCCACGAACGGTGAGGCGAACTGCGAGGCCTCCGCCCAGCCGTACAGATGATCGGATGAAGCCCGCGTCCGGGCGACGCAGAAGTCGAGGCCGCCTCCGGCCAGCATCCAATCGATCTGATCGGCGAGCAGCAGCAGCGTCGCCACCGCAGGCGTGTTGTATGTCTGATCCTGCCGGGAGTTCCCGAGCGCGGTGGCCAGCGACAAGAACGCCGGGGTCCAGCGGTCAGCCGCGTTGTCGAGTTCGACGATGCGCTCGATCGCCGCCGGGCTGACCAGTGCGAGCCACAGCCCGCCGTCGGAGCCGAAAGACTTCTGCGGCGCGAAGTAGTAGGCGTCGGCGTTCCCGACGTCGACCGGCAGCCCTCCGGCACCCGAGGTCGCGTCGACCAGCACCAATGCGTTGTTCGGACCCGCCGGCCGTCGCACACCGACCATCACGCCGGTCGACGTCTCGTTGTGCGCCCATGCGATCACGTCGACACTCGGATCTCCGATCGGTTCGGGCGCATCACCCGGAGGCGCCGACACGACCAGCGGGGCGTCGAGGAACGGCGCCCCCGCGGTAACGCTCGCGAATTTCTGGGTGAACTCGCCGTACGAAAGGTGCAGCGCCCGCCGGCGGATCAGCCCGCAGGCCGCTGCGTCCCAAAACGCCGTCGACCCGCCGTTGCCGAGAATCACTTCATAGCCGTCGGGCAACGCGAAAAGGTCACGCAAGCCGTCGCGGACCCGCTTGACCACGGCGCGCACCGGCGCCTGCCGGTGCGACGTGCCCATCAGGTCATGCTGCGCACCGAGACGTGCAAGCGCCTCCGGCCGCACCTTGGACGGCCCACACCCGAACCGCCCGTCGACAGGCTTGAGGTGGTCCGGGATATGCAGTTTCGCATCGATCATCGCCACAGGAGAGCTCTCTGCTCGCTCGGAGTCCAACACAGGCCCAACGCCGATGACTCACGGCGCTGACGCGTCGGCACCGTGCGATGCTAGCCCGGTCGGGACCGCACGAGAGCTACTACGGCAGACAGGGGCGCGGGCGGGATGCGCGGAAGGGTTCGAGCGCAGCGTCACCGCGCTGCTGCCACCATCCGGCGCACCCCAGCCAGCCAGCGATCCGGGTCGCCGGCGAGCTGCGCCCAATACGTCGCCACCTCAGGGTGCGGCAGGATCAGGAACCGCTCGGCGGCAAGGCCGCTGATCACCGCGTCGGCCACCCGCTCGGGCGACACGATCGGCCCGGCCGCCGCCACGGCCCGGGCCGGCGCGTGGCCGGCGGCCAATGGCGCCATGAGTAACGGAGTGGACACCCCCTGCGGGCACAGCACGCTGACGCCGATGCCGCGGCCGCCGTACTCGACGGCCAGCCATTGGGCCAGCCCTACGGCGGCGTGCTTGGTGGCCGTATAAGGCGCGTCGCCCGGCGCGGCGAGCAACCCGGCGGCCGAGGCGGTGTTGAGCAAGTAGCCCCGCCCGCGTACGAGCATCCCGGGCAGCACCGCCCGCGCGGCGTGGACGTGGGCCATGACGTGCACGTCGAACGAGTCTCGCCAGGCCCGCTCCGGCGCGTCTAGCCCGGCGCCTGAGGCGATGCCTGCGTTCGAGCAGAACAGGTCGATGCGGCCGTGATCGTGCTCGGTGTGCGCCACGAGATCGGCCAAGGCAGCGGGGTCGGTGACGTCGACGGTGTATGGCGTCGCCCCGATCTCGGCGGCCACCGCCGCCGCGGCCTCGCTGTTCCGGTCGGATACGACGACCGCCGCCGCGCCTTCGGCGGCAAAGCGCCGGGCCAGAGCGGCGCCGATACCGCTGCCCGCGCCGGTCACGACGACGACGGCGCCCTTGACGTTCACGGCGCAAGCCTTCGCAGTAGGTCGGGCAGGTCGGCCCCCGGAGGCGGCAGCACGGCAAGGACAGGGGTGCCTACGCCGGCCTTGACGTAGTCGCGCACCTGATCGCGGCACGCCTCTGGAGCACCGTGCAGCACCAGCGCATCGACCACGTCCTCGGGAACGGCAGCCGCCGCGCCGGCCCGGTCACCGGCCGCCCATCGTTCGTGCATCTCGCGCAGCACCTCGCCTCGGCCGAGCCATTCGTGGAACGCGGCGTACGCCGGAACGGTCAGGTAGCCGGCGACCAGGCGCCGGCCGACCGCCCGGGCATACGCCGGGTCGTCGCTCGGGCAGACGAAGACGCGCGCCACGACCTCGGCCCCGGGATTGCCGATGGCTTCGACGCAGCGCGGCACGTCGCTGGCGGCCAGCCAATTCAGGATCGCCCCGTCGGCCTCCCGCCCGGCCAGGCGCAGCATCTGCGGGCGGAGCGCCGCGAGCACGACGGGCGGCGGCGCCGCCGGCGGGTTCTCCAGCGTGAAGCGCCCGACCCGCTCGCCCGCCAGCGCCGCCCGCACGAAGCACAGCACGTCACGGGCGCGCCGGTACGGCTCTTGGTACGGAATGCCGTTCCAGTCCTCGACGATCACCGCGCTGGACGCGCCGAGTCCCAGCACGAATCGGCCGGGCGCGAGCGCCGCCAAGCTGGCCGCCGACATCGCGATCAGCGCCGGACCCCGCGTGTAGACAGGCACGATCGCGGTGCCCAGCCGCAGGCTCGGCGCCCACTGTGAGGCCAGCACAAGCGGTGTGAACGCGTCGACGCCGGCGACCTCCGAGCTCCAGGCGTCGGTGTAGCCGAGGCCGGGCAGGGCGCGCACCAGGTCGGCTTGCTCGGCCAGCGGCCTGCACGGTAGCGGGATCGTCACGCCCCAGCGGTGCTCTCCGTCGCCCTTCGCGCGAGCGCTCATCGCTGGGCTCGTTCCGTCACGCCCGGCGCCACGATCCGACTTGGGCGGATCAGGCCCGGGCTGGTGTGCTGGTACGGCTTCAGCGTCTGGATCTGCCATTCATCGGGGCCGCTAATGATTCGGTGCTGCATTCAGCGCAGCCGCGACTGGCGGGAGGCTCGTGCGGGATTCCACCCCAAATCCATCCCGGGAGCCGGGCGGAAACCCATCGCGGCAGCGCGTGAGCACTTCAAGCACTGCCGCAGCCTAACGGTTGTTACCCGCGATTGATCACCACACCCGGTCCCAAGACGCAACTTCGACCGGGTCGCGTCAGTGAACGGGCTCCGGAGGGCGGAAGGCCCTGCGGTAGGCGTGCGGGCTGGTGTCGAGTAGCCGGCGGAAGTGTTTGCGCAGGTTGGTGGCGTTGCCGAGGCCGACTCGGTCGGCCACGGCATCGATGGGGAGGTCGGTGCGCTCCAGCAACCGTTGTGCGTGCTGGATCCGCTGCCGTAGCAGCCACTGGTACGGCGTCGAGCCGGTGGTGGCGACGAAGTGTCGGGCGAAGCTGCGCTGGCTCATCGTGGTGCGGGCGGCGAGATCTGCGATGGTCAGCTCCTCGGCGAGGTGTTCTGTGATCCACGCCAGGGCGTGCGCGATCGGTTCAGCCGGTGTCTTCGCCGGAATTGGCGTGTCGATGTACTGGGCCTGGCCGCCCTCGCGATGCGGCTGCACCACGAGTTGTCGCGCCAGCGCGGTCGCGACGTCCGCGCCGAGGTCGCAGCGCACCACGTACAGGCACAAGTCGATGCTGGCCGCGCTACCGGCGGAGGTAAGGATGTCGCCCTCGTCCACGTACAGGACCCCAGGTTCAAGTGTGATACGTGGGAACTGCACCGCGAAGCGTGCGCACTCGTCCCAGTGGGTGACCGCCCGCCGGCCGTCGAGCAAGCCGGTGCGCGCGAGCACGAAGGCACCGGTGCACAGCGAGATGATGCGGGCGCCACGCGCGTGCGCGCCTACGATCGCGCGCAGTGTGGCGTCCGGGACGGACAGTGGATCGTCGCACGGCGGCAGCACGACCGTGTCCGCATGCCGCGCTGCCGCGAGCGGCTTCGGCACCGGAAGCGTCAAGCCGTTGTCGAAGCGCACCGTCGCGCTGTCGCCGCAGACGGTCAGCTCGTACCACGCAACGTCGAGCGAGCTCGCGAACGCCGGGCCGAAGATCTCGCATGCCACCGCGAACTCGAGCATCGACAGGCCGTCGTAGGTGAGGACGGCGACGCGGCCAGGGCACCGCGCAAGGTTGGCAGTTTTGGCGCGCATGACGTCATTTTAGCCACTGCTACTACCAAGGGCCACGTCGCATGATTGAGACATGACTACCGCCCGGGCAGCGCGACCCGCCGTCGAGGCCGACCGAGCAGCCGACTGCCTCGTGCTGGCGAGCACCGGCCCGACCAGCGGTTGGGCGCTGCGCCCACCGCGACGCGGCGAGGCCTGGCTGGCCCGCCTCCGGCGCCGCTCACTGGACGCTCGACTGGCCGCCGGCGAGGCGCCTGAGCACAGTCAGCTGCTCGCCGTGCGCACCGCGCAACTCGTCAGCCCCGCCTCGCGGCACCGCATCGCCCGCCGATGGGACGCACTCGCTGCCCTCGCGCGAGCGCGCCTGGCCCGCTCGCACCTCGAGGTCGCCAACGAGATTCAGAAGGTCGCCGACCTGCTGCGGACCGATCAGCCGGTCGGCGTCCGCGGCGTCGCCGCGGCAATCACTCTGCGTGCCATCGCGGCGGACGCAGTGCAACGGCGCGGCAGCGGAGGCGAGGACATCGCCGCCGCGGTGGCGTGCACTGCGATCGCAGGTATGTGACAGCCACTCGGGCACACGATTGTCATCGACGACCGCGCCCGTCGTGGTGCTGATCGATTCGGCACGGCCGTGACGTCCGGCATCACCGCGGTCCGCGGCGCGGGCACGGTGATGCTCGTCGGCACGGGCGCGGACGAGATCGCGCTGCCCACCCGGTGATCCAGAACCGGAAGCTAAACGTGACCGGCGTCTTCCGGTACGCCAACCACCCCCGATGAGTGAGCGTTGCGAATGATCTTGCCTGGGAATGGAATCCGTAGATGTGCAGATCGACGCACAACCTGTCACATTCCCAACCTCGGGTCGTCGTCGCCATGCTCGCTGTCTGGCAAGGTTGATCGACGACATCGCCGCCGACGGACGTCAGTAGGGTTGATCGAATGGTCGTGCTGGATCAATATCGTGTAGCCGGCCGGGTCGCGATCGTGACTGGCGCAGGACGCGGAATTGGTGCGGCG
>JBKPQY010000278.1:0-8565 GCA_046734315.1 Actinomycetota bacterium
CCAAGCCGGCCGAGCGCGAGTTCGTCCGCCGGCTCGAAGCGCACGGTGTAGGCGTCACGGTGCGCGACACCAGGGGCCGTGAGATCGACGGCGCGTGCGGGCAACTCGCGGCCTCCGGCTGACTGCTATGCCGGCTCGACCGACGGCCGGATGCGGATCGCGAAGACGATCACCACGAACGTCAGGGCGAGGAACACTGCCGAGCCGGTGAACGCGGACGCGATGGCGTGCGCCGTGTCGTGATGCTGCTGAGCGGCAGCGGACAGCGCGGCTGCGGGGTGCTGCTCGGCGTGCCGCCGTGATGTGCCGAACACGGTCACGAGAATGCCGAGCCCGAGTGCGCCGCCGACCTGCTGCATCACGTTGACCAGACCGGAGGCGGCCCCGGCATCCCGCGGTGCGACACCGGAAAGCGAGGCCGTCGTAAGCGGGATGAAGGCCACTCCCATGCCGACGCCCAGCAGCACCATCGGCACGAGGATCTGCGGCCAGTACTGCGTACCGGAGGTGATCCGCGACAACCACACCATGCTGACCAGCGCCAATCCCTCGCCTGCGATCAGCAGGCGCTTGGCACCGACGCGGGCGACCACGCGAGGTACGACCCGCACCATCGCGAACAGCGCGACGGTCATGGGCACGAATGCGAACCCAGCCTTGAGTGGGCTGTAGTCGCGTACGCCCTGCAGGAACTGGCTCATGAAGAAGAACATCCCGAACATGCCGCCGACGAGCAGCAGCCGCGCGACGTAGGAACTGCTGCGCTCGCGGCTGGCAAACATCCGCAGCGGGGTGATCGGCTGGTCGGCCCGCAGTTCGATGGCGACGAACATCGCCAGCAAAGCTGCGCCTGCGATGAACGCGCTCACCGTGATCGAGTCGCTCCACCCGTCGGAGGCGGCGCGCACGAAGCCGTACACGAGCGAGGCCACGCCGAGTGTCGAGGTGATCGCGCCGGCCACGTCGAAGCGGCCGTGCTGCGGCTCTGACTCGGGCAGGTACCGCGGCGCAAGCGCCACCAGGGCGATGCCGATCGGGACGTTGATGAACAGCGACCAGCGCCACGACGCCCAGTCGGTGAGCATGCCGCCGAGGACCAGCCCCACGCTGGCCCCGCCGGACGTGACGGCGCTGTACAGGCCTATCGCGCGCAGCCGCGGCGGGCCTTCAGGGAAGCTGGAGGTCAGCAGCGCGAGTGTGGACGGCGCAGCGATGGCGGCACCGACGCCCTGCGCCGCCCGGGCGGCGAGCAACCACTCGGCCGACTGCGCCAGCCCGCCGAGTAGCGACGCGGCGGTGAACAGCGTGACGCCGGCCACCAGGACGCGGCGGCGGCCGAGAATGTCACCGGCGCGGGCGCCGAGCAGCAGCAGCCCGCCGAACGCGAGGCTGTAGGCGTTCTGCACCCAGGACAGGCTCGTTGGGGAGAAGTGCAGCGCGCTGCGGATGTCCGGCAACGCGATGGTCACGATGGTCGCGTCCAGGATCACCATCAGCTGGCAGGTCAGGATCAGCGCCAGCGTGATAGTCGACGCGACGCGCGGAGTTGCCGATTGCTGCCGTGGTGGCGCAGTGGTGAGAGACGAGGTCATGAGATCGCCGCGATCCCTTCTGGGGGATGGATACGTGTTAAAATGGAGGCCGCCTCCAGAAACTATACGGAGGCCACCTCCGGTTAGCAAGTGATTATGGAGACGAGTTCGATGACGGCGAGCGCAAGCACGCGCCAGGCGCTGGTCCAGCGCCCGAAGCGGGCCGATGCGCGCCGCAATTACGACAAGTTGATAGAGGCAGCCCGCGCCGCCTTTACCGAGCGGGGCAGTTCCACATCGCTGGAAGAGATCGCGCGGCGGGCCGACGTGGGCATCGGCACGCTGTACCGGCACTTTCCGACCCGGCAGGACCTGCTCCTAGCTGTCTACGTCGAGGAGGTCGAGGCCCTGGCCGCATCAGCCGCCGAACTTGCCGACCGCTCACCCTGGGACGCGCTGGTCGGCTGGCTGCGCCGGTTCGTCGCCTACGCCATCGCCAAGCGCGCGCTATCGGACGAACTGCTGTCGACGATCGGCATGGAGTCCAGCGTGTTCCGCCAGTGCCACGACATCATCTGGGAGGCCGGCAAGCCGCTGGTAAAGCGGGCCCAGGAGGCCGGCGTCGTCCGGCCCGACACCAACGTCACCGAAATCGTGAAGATGGTCAGCGGCATCTCGCAGATCAAGTGGGCCGAACCCGACCAGCTCGACAAGATCTTGCTGCTCGCACTAGACGGTCTGCGGTATAGCCCTAAGCCCTGAGGCGCTGCACCGAATCCGGAACCTCGATGCCGGCACGCAGGTCCTTGGCCGGAATCGGCTCGCCGTAGTGCTGTATCACGGGCAGCACGCCCGCCCAGGCGGGTCCTACAACGTCCTCCTCCGGATCGTCGGGCCAGCCCTCGGACACCTTGAGCGACCACTCTTCGATCGGCAGCGCGAGCACCTGTACCGCAGCGAGTTCCTTCGCCGTCGAAGAGCGCACCTCCCGGCTTCGACCCGGGATGAGCGCCTCGGTGATCGTGTCCAGTGCCCGGCGCTTGCCGTCGGCCTCGCTGATCGGCGTGCACCGTCCGAACAGCACCGCGCTGCGGTAGCGCATCGATGATTCGAACGCCGAGCGGGCGACGACCAGGGCGTCGAACGCCGTAACGGCAAGGCTCGTGGGCACACCTGCGGCAAGGCGGCGCAGCCACCCAGACCCAGTCGAGCCGTGCGCCAGCACCCGGTCGCCGTCACGTACGACGGCGGTCGGCAGCACGACCGGATGTCCGTCCTCGACGAGGAGTGCGAAGTGTCCTATGTGGACGGTGTCGAGCAACCGGTCGAGCTCGGCACGCTCCTGCCGCGCCTTGCGGGCCAACCGCGTGATCGTTGTCCTGCTCACCGGTTGAGTATGCGGTTCACGATCGACGCCGCGCGTGAGGGGCGGCCGCGCCGTGTCTCGGCGGCATCCGCCCACGTCATGGCGCGCAGCGCCGCGTTGGCGCCGAGCCACCGCAGCGGTTCCGGCTCCCACTGCGGCGAGCGATGACCGACCCACGGCAACCCGACGAGCGACGACTCCCGCTGCACAATGAGGTCGGCAAGCGTGCGACCGGCCAGGTTGGTTGTCGAGACGCCGTCGCCGACGTAGCCGCCGGCCCACGCGAGCCCGGTGTCGCGGTCCAGCCCGACCGACGCGTGCCAGTCGCGGGCCACGCCCAGGGGGCCGCCCCAGCGATGAGTGATCGCCACGTCCCGGAGGTTGGGGAACAGTTCGACCAGCGTGGCACGCAGCGCAGCGAAGACGCGGGGCACGCGGTCGTACGACGGCGCGACGCGTGAGCCGAAGTGGTAAGGCGCGCCGCGGCCGCCGAACGCAAGCCGGCCGTCAGCGGTGCGCTGGCCGTAGATGATCAGGTGGCGGAAGTCGGAGAACGTCTCCCGTTCGCCGAGCCCGATCTCGTCCCACGTGGCGTCGGGCAGCGGCTCGGTGGCAATCATGAGCGAGTACACCGGGGCGACGGTGCGCCGCATGTTCGACAGCCCGGCTGTATATCCCTCGGTGGCACGTACGACGACGCCGGCGCGTAGTGTGCCCGCCTCGGTGGTGACGCTGTGCGGTGTGATGCGCGTTGCCCGCGTGGCCTCATAGATCGCCGCGCCACGCCGCTCGACCACATCGGCCAGCCCGCGCACCAGTTTCCCCGGGTGGATCGCCGCGCAATCCGGGGTGAACGTACCCCCTAGTACGGACGACGCGTTGAGACGTTGCTGAGCCGCCCCGGCCTCCAGCAGGCCGAGGTCGATGCCGAACTCGCGGGCCTCGGCGACCTCGGCTCGCGCCCGCTCCAGCTGGGGCCACGATCGAGCGAGCACGACGGTGCCCCCGACCGCGATGTCCGCGTCGATTCCCTCGGTATGCGCGACGCGCACGACCTCGGCCACCGAGTCGCGCATCGCAGCGTATTGCGCGACGGCGGCGTCGTGGCCGTGTTCGCGAGCCAACGCGGCGGCCCTGACCGGGAACAGCGCTGAGCACCAGCCGCCGTTGCGCCCCGATGCGCCGAATCCCGCATACGCCTGCTCGACGAGCGCCACCCGAAGGGACGCGTCCGCGCCGAGCAGGTAGTACGCCGTCCACAGTCCGGTGAAGCCGGCGCCAACGACAGCGACGTCGACCGTCGTGTTGCCCGGCAATGGAGCACGAGTTGGTTCGCCGGGCGTGTCCCACCAGAGGGGGCTCAGCCGAGCACCTCGGCGATGTCGACCGACTCGTAGCCGTGCGCTTCGGCCACTGCCGAGTTCGTCAGTGCCCCGTCATGCGTGTTGAGGCCGAGCGCCAGCGCGGGGTCGGCCCGCAGCGCTGCCTGCCAGCCCCGGTTCGCCAGCTCCACTGCGTAGGGCAGCGTCACGTTGGTGAGCGCATACGTCGAGGTGTGGGGCACCGCGCCGGGCATGTTCGCGACGCAGTAGAAGATCGAGTTGTGCACCTGGTACGTCGGGTCGGCGTGCGTGGTTGGTCGCGAGTCCTCGAAACAGCCGCCCTGGTCGATGGAAATGTCGACAAGCACCGAGCCCGGCTTCATCCGAGACACCAGCTCGTTGCTGATCAGCTTCGGCGCCTTCGCGCCGGGGACGAGCACTGCGCCGATCACCAGGTCGGCGTCGAGCACCGCCCGCTCGATCTCGTACGCGTTCGACGTCACCGTCTGGCAGTGACCCTGGTAGATGGCGTCCATCTGGCGCAGCCGCGCGACGTTCTTGTCGAGTAGCAACACCTCGGCCTGCATGCCCAGGGCGATCGCCGCCGCGTTCTGCCCGGAGACACCTGCGCCGATCACGACGACCTTCGCCGCATACACACCGGGCACACCGCCCATCAGCACGCCGCGCCCGCCGCCTTGCCGCATCAGGTGGTACGCCCCGACCTGCGGGGCCAGCCGGCCGGCCACCTCGGACATCGGGGCGAGCAGCGGCAGCGACCCGTCCGGCAGTTGCACCGTCTCGTACGCGATGGCGGTCGTGCCGGCGGCGAGCAACGCGTCGGTGCATTCCCGCGACGCGGCGAGGTGCAGGTAGGTGAAAAGCACCTGGTCCTTGCGCATGCGGTGGTACTCGTCCGGAACCGGCTCCTTGACCTTCAGGATCAGCTCGCCGGCCCCCCACACGTCGTCAGCCGTGTCGAGGATGCGCGCGCCGGCAGCTTGGTACGCCTCGTTCGGGATGGCTGAGCCGATCCCCGAATCGCGCTGCACGAGGACCTCGTGCCCGCTGGCGACCAGCTCGTGCACGCCCGCCGGCGTGATCGCGACGCGGTACTCGTGGTTCTTGATCTCAGTTGGGATGCCGACCTTCACGGCGTGACCTCCACAGGCTGTCGTTGGCCATGGAATACGGGGAATAATGAATCATCGTGCAGCATCGCGCCACAGAGCTGAGGATGATTCGCTAGATTGCAGGCATGGCGACGAGAAATTCAGCCGCGCGGCGCACCGGTCCGGCCGGGTCGAACAATCTTCGGGCGCCGGAATTGGACGCTGTAGACCACCGAATACTCCGTGTGCTGGCGCATGATGCGCGGGTGCCCAACAACGCCCTGGCCGAGCACGTCGGCATCGCCCCGTCCACCGCGTTGGGCCGCGTGCGGGCGCTGCGCGAGCGCGGCGTGATCCGTGGCTACCACGCCGATATCGACCCTGTCGCGTTGGGCCGGCCGATCCAGGCGATGATTGCCGTGCGGCTGCAATCGCACGCCCGCGCGCACCTCGAAGAGTTCGCCGCCCAGGTGGCCGAGTTGCCCGAGGTGCTGAACGTATTCTTCCTCGCCGGGGCCGTCGACTTCTACGTGCACATCGCCGCAACGAGCACCGAGAACCTGCGGACCTTCGTCGTCGTGAATCTCAGCGGCAACCCCGACGTCGCGCTCACCGAGACGAATCTGATCTTCGAGCACATCCGCGGCCGAGCTGTTCGCTAACCGCCGGATGTGACTCTCGGCGGCCCCCGTGCGGGGGTACACCTCGAGCCACTCGCGCCCTTCGGGCGCGCGCCGCGCCGCGGCCGGCGGGCTCTTCGCGCGAGCGCTCATCGCTCCTATATGCGCTCCCAGGCCTCCGTCAGCACGGATCGCAGGATCTGCTCCATCTCGTCGAATTCGGCCTGACCGACGATCAGCGGCGGCGACAGCTGGATGACCGGGTCGCCGCGGTCGTCGGCGCGGCAATAGAGCCCGGCGTCGAACAGCGCCCTGGACAAGAACCCGCGCAGCAGCCGCTCCGACTCCTCGTCGCTGAACGTCTCCTTGGTGGCCTTGTCCTTGACCATCTCGATGCCGTAGAAGAACCCGTCACCGCGCACATCGCCCACGATCGGAAGGTCGGAGAGCTTCTCCAGCGTCGCGCGGAACGCCGCCTCGTTGTCAAGGACGTGCTGGTTGAGGCCCTCCTTCTCGAACAGGTCGAGGTTGGCCATCGAGACCGCGGCCGACACCGGGTGCCCGCCGAAGGTGTAGCCGTGCGGGAAGTAGTCGCTGCCGTGCCAGAACGGCTCGGCGACACGGTCGCTGACGATGCAGGCGCCGATGGGGGAGTAGCCGCTGCTCATGCCCTTCGCGCAGGTGATCATGTCCGGGACGTAGCCGAACTTCTCGCACGCGAACATCGGGCCGAGTCGTCCGAACGCGCAGATCACTTCGTCCGACACGAGCAGCACGTCGTAGCGATCGCAGATCTCGCGGACACGTTCGAAATACCCCGGCGGCGGCTGGATACAACCACCGGAATTCTGCACCGGCTCGAGGAACACCGCGGCGACGGTGTCCGGGCCCTCGAACAGGATCGTCTGCTCGATCTGGTCAGCGGCCCAACGGCCGAACGCGACCAAGTCGTCGCCGTGCTCGGGCGCGCGGTAGAAGTTCGTGTTGGGCACCTTGAACGCCCCCGGCACGAGCGGCTCGAACGGCTGGCGCGCCGCCGGGATGCCGGTGATCGACAGCGCCCCGTGCGTTGTGCCGTGGTAGGCGATCGATCGGCTGATCACCTTGTGCTTGCCGGGCTTGCCGACCAGCTTGAAGTAGTTCTTGGCCATCTTCCAGGCGGTCTCGACGGCCTCGCCACCGCCGGTGGTGAAGAAGACCTTGTTGAGGTCGCCGGGCGTGTAGTCGGCGAGGCGGTCGGCGAGCTCGATCGCCTGTGGGTGGGCGTACGTCCAGAGCGGGAAGTAGGCCAGCTGCTGCGCCTGCCGGGCGGCTGCTTCCGCCAGCTCGCGGCGGCCGTGGCCGGCCTGCACGACGAACAGTCCGGCCAAGCCGTCCAGGTAGCGCTTGCCGTTGACGTCGTAGATGTAGGCGCCCTCGCCGCGGACGATCGTCGGAACCGCCGAGTTGGCGTAGGAGGAGATGCGGGTGAAGTGCATCCAGAGGTGATCGCGTGCTTTGGCGTCCAGGCCGCTGGTGTCAAGGATCTCGGTCATTGGGCACCCCAGTCGTAGGTCTGCTTCGTGAGCTTGAGATAGAGAAAGGTTTCGGTGCGTCGGATGCCCTGGATCGACCGGATGTCCCGGGCGATGAGCCGCAACATGTGATCGTTGTCGGTAACGACGGCCTCGGCCAGGATGTCGAAGGAACCCGCTGTGATGACGACGTAGTCGACCTCGGGGATCGCACCGAGCTTGGCAGCGATGTCCTCGATGTCGCCATCGACGTTGATGCCGATCATGACCTGCCGGTCGAAGCCGAGTTGCACCGGATCGGTGACCGCCACGATCTGCATGACGCCGGTGTCGATCAGCTTCTGGACGCGCTGACGTACGGCCGCTTCGGAGAGGCCTACCGCCCTGCCGATAGTGGCGTAAGGTCTGCGACCGTCCTCCTGCAGTTCCTTGATGATCGCCTTGGACGTGTCGTCGACGTCGCGTGCTCCGTTGCGGGCCACGCGTAGACGTTTACCTGATCAGAAACGCATCTGGCAAGGGATTTCGTAGAAGATCTGGCGTTGACCTACGGAATCCCTTGTCAAGGCCCGGTTGCCATGCCAGTATGCCTCGTCAATGGAGCGAACTGAACACAGCGGAGGTCGCGTGAACCGGCAAGTGGCGACCACCGCGGAAATCGAAGCTGAACCGACTTCTCCGGTTGACGCGGCGTCGCGCACGGCCGCCATCGAGCTGGTCGGCGTCGCGAAGCGGTTCCATTCCCGGCGGGGCGCCGTAGTGGCCGTCGAGCACGTCGACCTCGCTATAAGCGAAGGCGAGTTCTTCTCGCTGCTCGGCCCTTCCGGCTGCGGCAAGACCACCACACTGCGGATGATCGGCGGCTTCGAGGAGCCGACCGAGGGCCGCATCCTGTTGCACGGCACTGATGTCGTGGGTGTCCCGCCGAATCGGCGCGACGTGAACATGGTCTTCCAGTCGTACGCGCTGTTTCCCCATATGTCGGTCTATGACAACGTCGCGTTCGGGCTGGAGCGCAAATCCGTGCCGAGGGCGGAGAGGCGGCGCCGGGTCGCGGAGATGCTAGAGCTGGTCGAGCTCGAGGGGAAGTCCGAGCGTC
>JBKPQY010000279.1:0-14700 GCA_046734315.1 Actinomycetota bacterium
GATCGCAGCGAACCACGCCGAGCCGAACACGTCGAACATCCCGATGCGGCCCAGGAATCGGCCCCACGCGCCGTGAGTCCGCAGGTATGCGTCGACCTTGGCGGGATTGAGCGGACGCTGCGGAAGCAGCGAACCCGGCACGGCGGCAAGCGCGAGCAGGAACAGCAGCACCAGCGCCGTGCGCATGCTGATGAGCCGCCGCCAGGCGAGCCGCGCGTACCTCATAGATTTGCCCCGACGCCGGGGTGCCGGTTGAAGACGTCGCGCAACTGGATCATCCAGTGGTCCCAGGTGCCGGTCACGAGCAGGACGCCGATGACGATCAGGACGACACCGCCGATCTGGCTGACTGCGCGGCCATGCCGTCGGACGAACCCGAGCGCGCCGGAGACCCAGCCGAGGCCGGCCGCCACCAGCAGGAACGGGATGCCCAGGCCGAGGCAGTAGAAGACCATCAGCAACGCCCCGCGTGCCGCCGTCGATTCGCTGTACGCGAGGCCGGTCACAGCGCCGAGTGTCGGCGTGAGGCAGGGCAGCCAGCCGACGCCGAATGCCATGCCGAGCAGCGGCGCGCCGACCAGGCCGGCCCGGGGCAACTGATGGAAGCGGTATTCGCGTTGCAGGAACGGGATCTGGCCCAGAAAGACCAGCCCGAGCACGATCGTCAGCACCCCGAATATGCGCTCGATCGTGACGGTGTGGTCGCGCAGCAGCTCGCCGAAGCTGCCGAACAGTGCGCCCTCGCCGACGAAGATGGCGGTGAAGCCCAGGACGAACAGCAGCGCGCCGACGACGACGCGGCCGGGACGGCGCTCGCGCTCGCCGGACAGCCCCGCGACGTACGACAGGTAGCCGGGTACCAGCGGCAGCACGCATGGCGACAGGAACCCGATCAGCCCGACCAGTGCCGCGACGCCCGCGGCAGCGACGAGCGAGCCGTCAGTGACGGTATTCGAGAAGCCGCTGGCCAGAACGCTGCTCACGGCTCAGCGATCAGGGAGTTCAGCACCGGCTGCAGATCGGCCGGCAACACAGGACCGCTGTATACAGCGGCGACGCGCTGGTCCTTGTCCACGACCACCGTCCACGGCAGGCCGACCATGGGCACCTTGCCCAGCTGGATCGCGCTCTTCGCCTTGGGGTCCCAGACGTTCGGGTAGGTGATGTGGTTGTCCTTGATGAATGCCTCGGGCTTGCTCTGCGTCGTCTCTTTGACGTCGAGGCCGACGAACTGGACGCCCTTGGACTTAACCGTGCGGTAGAGCGAGTCGAACTGCGGGCTCTCGATCTGGCACGGTCCGCACCAGGAACCCCAGAAGTTGAGAACGACGACCTTGCCCTTCTGCGCGGCGAGGCTGAATATGCCGCCGCCGAGCAGCTCACCGCTCACATTGCCGACCGTCCGGCGATCGGCGGCTGGGATCGTCTTCCCGCGTGCGGTGACGTCGTGGTACCGGAACTGCCCGCCGGCGCCCTGGTCAACGGCGTCCTTCCCCCCGGAGCAGGCCGCCAGAACGAGCGCGCCCACGAGCAGAACGAACAGGCGCTTCATCAACAGACAGTGTGCAAGACGAACCTGGAGCGTCGGACGCTGGGGTTGCCCGGTCAGGCTCCTGCCACACCGCTGGTCGAGCCGGCCGGCTCGACGTAGTCGACGCGGACCACGACGTCGCGGACGAACGTGAACGATGTCACCGAGCCGAGTGCGCACTGGCGCCGCCGTGGGTCATGGAACAGGTGCTGGCCCTGCACGTACCGGCGGGTCACCCAGATCGGCAACTGATGGCTGACGCATACGGCCTCGTGTCCGTCCGCCGCATCGCGGGCATCCCGGGTCGCGGCGAGCACCCGCTGGGCGATCTCGGTATACGGCTCGCCCCAGGACGGCCGGAGCGGGTTACGGAAGTACTTCCAATTGGACACATCGGTGAGCAGCCCCGGTCCGCCGGCGACCTGCTTGCCCTCAAGGTGGTTGCCGGCCTCGATGAGCCGCCCGTCGATGGCGACGGGCAGGCCGAGCTTGCGGGCCAGCGGCTGCGCGGTCTGCTGTGCGCGTTCGAGCGGGGACGAGACGACGTAGCCGATGTTGCGTTCGGCCAGCAACCGGGCGGCCAGCTCCGCCTGTTCGATGCCGCGCTGCGACAACGTGAAGCCGGGCAGCCGCCCGTATAGCACCCGGTGCGGGTTGTAGACCTCGCCGTGCCGCACCAGGTGTACGACGTTCATGCGACAGCCTCGGCGGCGGCCTTCGCGGCGGATGGCAGCGCTGCTGCGATCCGGTCGAGGGCCGCCTCGTCATGTGCGGCCGTCACGAACCACGTCTCGAATGCGCTCGGTGGCAGGTAGACACCCGCATCCAGCATTGCGTGGAAGAACGCCCGGTACCGGTATGTCTGGGCCGCTTGCGCCTGCGAGAAGTTCGTCACCGGCTGCTCAGCGAAGAACGCCGAGAACAGGTTGCCCGCGTACTGGACGAGGTGCGGCACCCCCGCCCCGGTCAGCGCCTCGGACGTCAGCCGTCCGATCGTGGCCGCCGTGGCGTCGAGGCGCGCATACACATCCGGCGTGCAGTGACGTAGCGTCGTGAGCCCGGCCGCGACGGCGACCGGGTTCCCGGAGAGTGTCCCAGCCTGGTAGACCGGGCCGGCCGGGGCCAGCGCCGCCATCACCGAAGCCCTTCCGCCGAACGCGGCTGCGGGCAACCCACCGCTCATGACCTTGCCGAACGTGAACAGATCCGCGTCGACCGGGTCGAGCCCGTACCACCCGGCCGGCGAGACGCGGAACCCGGTCAGTACTTCGTCCATGATCAGCAACGCACCGTGGTTCGCCGTCACTGCGCGCAGCCCCGCGTTGAAGCCGGGTGTCGGGGGCACCACGCCCATGTTGCCGGGCGCCGCCTCAGTGATCACGCAGGCGATGTCGGCGCCGAACTGCTCGAACGCGGACGACACCGCGGCGAGGTCGTTGTAGGGCAGCACGATCGTCTCGGCGGTCTGCGTGCCCGTGACACCCGGCGTGTCGGGCAGCCCGAACGTCGCCACGCCCGAGCCCGCCGCCGCCAGCAGGGCGTCGACGTGCCCGTGGTAGCAGCCGGCGAACTTGACGACGCGGTGCCGCCCGGTGACGCCCCGGGCCAGCCGGATCGCGCTCATCGTCGCCTCGGTGCCTGAATTGACCAGACGTACCTGCTCGACCGGGGCTACCCGCGCGATGATCTCCTCGGCCAACTCGACCTCGCCGGCGGTGGGCGTGCCGAACGACAGACCGTCGGCTGCCGCCGCCTGCGTCGCCGCCACCACGGCCGGGTGGGCATGGCCCAGGACCATCGGTCCCCATGACGCGACCAGGTCGACGTATTCTCGCCCGTCCGCGTCGACGAGGTACGGGCCGTGCCCACGCACCATGAAGCGCGGCGTGCCGCCGACCGCCCGGAACGCTCGCACCGGCGAGTTCACCCCCCCGGGGATCACCCGCTGGGCGCGCTCGAACAGTTCCCCGGAAACGGACACGACAGCCAGTCTCCCAGTTCGCGGCGCAGCACGATCGGGGTGTCCAGGCGTCCCTGCTGCCCATTGACAAACCGACCGGTTGGTTTGTAGCGTTCTTCACCGTGGCTGCGCGGGAGCCGACTAGCGAGCGGGGCGAACGGGCTCGGCGAGCCATCCTGGACGCGGCAGGACCGGCCTTCGCCCGAGACGGATACGCAGCCGCCTCGCTCAACCAGATCATCGAGGCGTCCGGGCTCACCAAGGGTGGCTTCTACTTCCACTTCCCGTCCAAGCAGGCGCTTGCCCTTGCCGTCGTCGCTGACCACCAGCAGCGATGGATCAGCCGGGTCGACACCGAAATCAGCCGGTACGACAAGGCGGTCGACAGGCTGTTCGCGGCGCCGCGGTTGATCGCCCGGTACGCCAAGCAGGGTGAGGGACCGGCTGCGTTGAACAAGCTCGTCGAGGAACTGGCCCGGGACCCGGATCTCCGCGACGAGGTGTGCGGCTCGATCCGTGCCTGGCTCGACACCGTCACCGAGCACTTCGCCACGGCGCAGGCCGAAGGCGCCGTGCGCGGCGACCTCGATCCGGCGATGCTCGCCCAGGTCGCCGTGGGCGGGTTCCTCGGCGCCCAGGCGATCAGCGAGCAGCTCCGCGACGGAAAGTTCCTCGATCGCGTCGAGGCGCTGATCCACGTCGTCCAGCAAGCCACACAAGGGGGAACCGATCATGAGCTACGACGCGATCATCGTGGGCGGGCGGGTGGCCGGAGCGTCCACCGCGATGCTCCTGGCGCGTAAAGGACTTCGCGTACTGGTCGTCGACCGGGCGAAGTTCCCGAGCGATACGCTGTCGAGCCACCAGTTGCAGCCACCCGGCGCGGCACGGCTGCGGCGTTGGGGGCTGCTCGATGCGCTCGAGACGGCGGGCACGCCGCCCGCCCGCCAGGTGCGCTTCTGCACCGGTGACGTCGTGCTGCGCGGCACGTACCCGAGCGACGAGGCGCTGTACAGCCCGCGCCGCACGCTGCTAGACGCGCTGCTGGTCGACGCCGCGCGCGCCGCCGGCGCCGAGGTCCGCGAGAGCACGATCGTCGGCGAGGTGCTCACCGCTGACGGCAAGGTGATCGGAATCCGCTGCCACGCAAAGGGCTCGCCCGCGCGGACAGAGCACGCACGAATCGTCATCGGGGCCGATGGGAAGCACTCGCTCGTCGCGCGCACGGCGCATGCGCGGACGTACCGGGAGCGGCCGCCGCGTTCACTGGCGTTCTACACGTACTGGCAGGATGTCCCGCTTGATACAGTCGAGCTGTACTCCTCTGAGCGGCGCCTCGCCGGTGCTTTTCCCACCAACGACGGACTCACCATCACGTACGTCGGCTGGCCACTCGCCGAGTTCGACGTGTTCCGCCGCGACCCGCTGGCCAATGTGCACGCCACCCTCGACGCGGCCGGCACGCTGGGCGCGCGGGTCCGCGCCGGCAGGCACGTCGGGCCGCTCCGTGGCACCGTCGATCTGCCGAACGCCTTCCGCAGCCCGTACGGGCCCGGCTGGGCCCTTGCCGGTGACGCCGGCCTGGTGATGGACTCGATCACCGGCCAGGGCATCGGGCACGCGCTGCGCGACGCGGACCTGCTCGCGGCCGCGGTGGCCGACGGGCTCGGCGGCACCACGCCGCTGCGCAAGGCGCTTGCCGGTTACGCCAAGGCACGTGACCGCGAGACGAAAGCCATGTACGACATGACGGTCCGCCTGGCGTCGTTCCCCGTGCAGAGCGCGGCGGAGCGGCGGCTGTTCGCGGCGCTCGCCGACGACCGTCAGGCGGCGTCCCGGTTCTTCGGCGTCATCTCAGGGACAGTGCCGCCCACCGCGTTCTTCACGCCGGCGAACCTGGTGCGGCTCGTGGGCCTGCGCGGTTTCGCGGCGCTCACCCGCGCTCAACTGCGCCCGGCGGAGCCGTACGCACGGGCCGCCTCGACCGCCCAGTAGGTCAGGACGATCGACGCGCCGGCGCGTTTGATCGAGCTCAGCGTCTCGGCGATCGCTCGATCCCGGTCCAGCCAGCCATGCTGGGCTGCCGCCTCCACCATCGCGTACTCGCCGCTGATCTGGTAGGCGGCGACCGGCACCGGGGAGGCGTCCGCGACGGCACGCAGCACGTCAAGGTATGGAAGCGCCGGCTTGACCATGACGATGTCGGCGCCCTCGGCGACGTCCAGTTCGACCTCGGCGAGCGCCTCGCGCACGTCGCGGGCGTAATCCTGCTGGTAGGTCTTGCGGTCGCCCGCCAGCGACGAGTTCACCGCCTCGCGGAACGGTCCGTAGAACGCCGACGCGTACTTGACGGCATAGGCGAGGATGCCCACATCCGGGCGGCCGGCGTCGTCAAGCGCTGCCCGGACGGCGCCGACCTGACCGTCCATCATGCCGCTTGTTCCGAGCAGGTGTGCCCCCGCATCGGCCTGGGTGAGCGCCATGCTCGCGTAGCGCGTCAGCGTCGCGTCATTGTCGACGTTCCCGGACGCGTCGAGTACCCCGCAGTGCCCGTGATCGGTGAACTCGTCCAGGCACAGGTCCGCCATCAGCACGGTCTCGTCGCCGAGCTCGTGGCGCAGCGTGCGCAGGGCCGTGTTGAGGATGCCTGCCGGGTCATCCGCGCCGGAGCCCTGCGCGTCTTTGCGTTCGGGCACGCCGAAGAGCATCAGCCCGCCGACGCCTGCCTCGACGGCCTCGACGGCCGCCTTGCGCAGCGACTCCACCGTGTGCTGGACCACGCCCGGCATGCTCGCGATCTCGGCCGGCTCGGCGATGCCCTCGCGTACGAACAGCGGCAGCACGAGATCCGACGGGTAGACGTGGACGTCGGTGACGAGGCGACGCAGCGCCGCGGTGGCCCGCAGCCGGCGCGGCCGATTCTGGGGGTATTGCATGACGCTCAGGCTAGCGCCGGCGTGCGGCGCGCTTGGCGGCTGCGGCGGCCGCCTTCTCGCGCTCCTCGACGGCGCGTGCGGCGGCGAAGTCAGCCAGCGCGTCGATCAATGCCGGCACCGTGGCCGTGTCCGGGAGCACGTCGACACGCAGCCCGAATTCGCGCGCGGTGGCTGCCGTCTGCGGGCCGATGCACGCCACCACGGTCCGGGCGTGCGGCTTGCCGGCGATGCCGACCAGGTTCCGCACCGTCGAGGACGAGGTGAAGCAGACGGCCTGGAAGCCTCCCGACTTGATCGCATCGCGGATTTCGGCCGGTGGCGGCGCCGCGCGCACGGTGCGGTACGCCGTGACGTCGTCGATCTCCCAACGCCGCTCACGCAGGCCGGCGGCGAGCGTCTCGGTGGCGATGTCGGCACGGGGCAAGAGCACTCGATTGATCGGGTCGAGCACCTCGTCGTACGGCGGGAAATCGGCGAGCAGACCCTCGGAGGACTGCTCACCCGATGGCACCAGTTCAGGGTTGATGCCGTAGGCACGCACCGCATCCGCCGTCGTCTCGCCCACGCAGGCGATCTTGACGCCGGCGAACGCCCGGGCGTCCAGACCGAACTCCTCGAACTTCTCCCGGACGGCACGAACCGCGTTGACCGACGTGAACACGACCCACTCGTAGCGGCCGGTGACCAGGCCCTTGATCGCCCGCTCCATCTGCGCCGGGGTACGCGGAGGCTCGACTGCGATGGTCGGCACCTCGACCGGCACCGCTCCGTGGGCGCGCAGCCGCTCGCTCATCGCGCCGGCCTGATCCTTCGTACGAGGGACGAGCACCTTCCAGCCGTAGAGCGCCCGTGACTCCCACCAGCCCAGCTTCTCGCGGTACAGGGCGGCGCGGCCGACCGTGACGACCAGGGTGCCGCTCATGCCGGCCGCGGCGAGTTCGATGTCGCCGACCGTGCCGGACACGGTCTGCTGCGTGGTGCCTGTGCCGTGGCAGCTGACGGTGACAGGGGCGTCCGGCTTGAGGCCACCCGACACGAGCTGCTCACCCAGCAGCTGCACGGCCGACGCCGGCACGGTGAGCACCAGCGTGCCCGGCGCATGCGACAGCGCGTCGAAGTCCGTCATCTCGGTGACCGACGCCTCGGTGTACACAGGCCCGACGGGTACGCCGGCGTAGGTAGCTGTCCCGGCACCGATCGGAAGGCCGGGTACCACGTCGAACGGTATGACGGTCTTGGCGACCGCCAGGGCCTCCTTCACCACGTCGTCATGGGCGAACGCGTCGCCCATGACAAGCCGGACGACATTCACCCCGGCGCGCGCCTCCGCGAGGGTGGCCTTGGCGACGTCGGCGGGCTCTCCGTCGGCCGGGCGCACCTCACCTGTGGCCAGGTCGGTGATCGCCGACGGCACCGCGCGGTCCGCATAGACGATCCCTGCCGCGGCCAGCGCCTGCGTGGCCCCGACTGCCAACAGTCCCGGATCGCCCGGGCCGGCACCGACGAACGTGATCCGGCCTACGTTCTTACGCGCGCGGGTCATGTGGAGCTCCCCATCATTGTGTCAGCGCCTTCGGCGAGCAGCTCGGCGGCGAGTCGCCGGCCGATGCCGTCGGCGTCGGTTGCCGGGCCGGTGGCGGACAGCCGGACGGCCCGCGAGCCGTCCGGGGTCGTCACCGATCCGCGCAGGTAAATCTCGGGCCCCTCGGCGATCTCTGCGAGCGCAGCGACGGGGGCGGTGCAGCCGGCTTCGAGCGCCGCGAGCAAGGCTCGCTCGGCAGTGACGGCGGTACGGCTATCGGTATCGTCCACAGTGGACAACAGGTCCTGGATCGCCGGGTCCGATGTGCGGCATTCAACGGCCAACGCGCCCTGCGCGGGGGCAGGCAGCACCTGGATCGGGTCGAGAATCTCGGTCGCCTCGCCGTCACGTCCCAGTCGGCGCAATCCGGCGAGGGCGAGCACGACCGCGTCGAAGGCGCCCTCGGCCACCCGGCGCAGTCGGGTGTCGACATTGCCCCGGACGGGCTCGACGACGAGGCCCAGGCCGAGGGCGCGCAGCTGCGCCGCGCGGCGCGGCGAGCCGGTGCCGACGCGCGAGCCGGGCGGCAACTCGGCCAGCGTGAGCCCGTCACGGGCGACCAGCGCATCGCGGGGATCCTCGCGAACGGGCACCGCGGCGATGGTGACGCCGTCCCAGGGCTCCGTGGGCAGGTCCTTGTAGGAGTGGACGGCAACGTCGATCTCGGCGCGGACGAGTGCCGCTCGAAGCGCAGACACGAAGACGCCGGTGCCGCCGATCTGCTCCACTGGCGCGGTGGAGCGGTCGCCCGCCGTCACGATAGGGACGATTTCCGCAGGCGCGCCCAGCGCGTCCACGACCGCCTGGGTCTGGATGCGGGCGAGCGCCGAGCCACGCGTGCCGACCCGCAGCGTCCGGGTGACCGTCATCAGCCGCCCTTCCGGACAGCGGTGACCGACTCGGGACGGGCCGGGTCGAGGTCGAAGAGCTCTCGCAGCGCGGCCGCGTACTGGTCGCCTCCCGGCGTCGAGGCCAGCTCCTTCACCCGGACGGTCGGCGCGTGGAGCACCTTCTCGACGGCACGGCGCACCGCGTCGCCTACCTCGGCACGGGTCGCGTCGTCCAGCGACGGCAACCGCGCGTCGAGCCGGGAGAGCTCGGCGTTGATGACCTGCGTGGCCCAGGCACGCAGCGCGCTGACGGTGGGCGCTACGGCCAGCGCCTGCTGCTGGGCGAGGTAGCCTGCCAGCTCCTCGGCCACAACCGCCGTCGCGGCGGCCAGCTCGGCGTCACTCACCATCGCACCGTCGGCACGCAGCGTGTCGAGGTCGACGTAGGTCACACCGGGCAGCGCGGCCACCCCCGGGTCGACATCGCGGGGCAGCGCGATGTCGAGGACCACCATCGGCCGCGGCGCCCGGTCGCCGAACGCGGCGAGCTCCACCACCAGGCCGGTAGCCCCGGTCGAGCTGACGAGTATGTCGGCGTGCGCGATCTCGTCGGGTACCGCGTCCAGCCTGACGGGGCGCGCACCGAGGGCGTCGGCCAGGCGCGCGGCCCGCTCGAGGCTGCGGTTGGCCACCACGATGTCGGTGAGACCGCGGCGTCGCAGGGTCGTGCCGGCGAGCGCGCCCATCGAGCCCGCGCCGACGACCAGCGCCCGCTTGCCGTCGAGGGAGCCGAGCACCCGGCTGGCGTGGTCGAGCGCGACGGCGACAACGGAGGCGCCTGCCCGATCGATGCCGGTGTCGGTGTGCACCCGCTTGCCGACTCGCAGCGCCGCCTGGGCCACATCGTGCAGCACCGAACCGACGGTGGCCGCATCGCTGCTGTGGGCGTAGGCGGCGCGCAGCTGCCCGAGCACCTGCGACTCCCCTACGACCATCGAGTCCAGCCCGGACGCCACGGTGAACATGTGCTCGGCGGCGGCCTCCGCGAAGTGGACGTACAGATGCTCACCCAGCTCGGTGACGGACAGACCGGTGTGCCGCGCGAGCACCTGGGTGATCTCCGCGACGGCCGGATGGAAACGAGCGACGTCGGCATACACCTCGACCCGGTTGCACGTCGACAGCGCCAGCACTTCGCTGATCGACTCGTCGGCGTGCAGCTCGCCGAGCAGCTTCGGCAGGTCGTCGCCGGAGATGCTGACCCGTTCCAATATCGGCACCGGCGCCGTGCGGTACGACACGCCCACCACGAGCAGGCTCATACGATTAGCGCCCCGTTCTTGCGGTTCTCGTGGAACGAGAGGATCTGCAACTCAGCGGCCAGGTCGACCTTGCGCACATCGACGTGGTGGGGGACGGAAAGCACGACCGGCGCGAAGTTGAGGATGCTGGTGACCCCGGCGGCGACCAGTCGGTCGCATACCTCCTGTGCAACGGGGGCCGGGGTGGTCAGCACCGCAATGGTGATCTTCTCGTCGGCGACGACATGTTCCAGATCGGTGAGGTCGCGGACGGACACGCCGTGGACGGTCGTCCCCACGCGACCCGGGTCCGCGTCGATCAGGGCCGCGATGCGAAAGCCGCGGCTTGCGAAACCCGCGTAGCCGGCGAGCGCCTGGCCCAGGTTGCCGACGCCGACGAGGGCCACGTTGCGGTGCACGGTGAGTCCGAGGACGCGCGAGATCTGCTCCGCCAGGGTCGCCACGTCGTAGCCCACGCCGCGGATCCCGTACGAGCCGAGGAACGACAGGTCCTTGCGGAGCTTGGCGGAGTTGACGCCCGTGGCGGCCGCGAGTTCCTCGGACGACACGGTGGTCGTGGCGTCCTCGCCCAGCCCGGTCAGCACGCGCAGGTAGACGGCAAGGCGGGCGACGGTAGCGTCCGGGACGACACGTGCGCCGTTGCCGGCGGCCGCCTCGCGCTGGACGGTCATGTGCTCCTCTAGCAGGTCAGGTGGGACGCCCCCGCCCAAGTCGCCGCGACCCGGTGTGATAGGGGGGCTGTCCAAAACGCTACGCGCTTGTGAATGGTTTCCCAAATCGCGCTTCCGCTTGGCATCAATCGGGCAGATCACCACCGATCCACAGGCGATTCCTTAGCGGGCCAAGGCGGCCCGCAGCCGGTTCTCCTCGACCCGCCAGTACCCGTGCTCCTTACCGTCGAGCAGGATCACCGGCACCCGGTCCGAATACTCGTTGCGCCGGTCCGGGTCGGCGTCGACATCGAGCTCGTCGTAACCGAAGCCGAGCTCGCCGCGCAACCGGAGCAGCACGGCCTGTGCCTGCTCGCACAAGTGGCAGCCGGCCCGGCTAATCAGCGTCACACGGTGCTGCGCAGGCGCCATTTCATCACCTTGCCCGTCGCGGTGCGCGGCAGCGCATCGACGATCCGGACGTCCCGCGGCAGCTTGAACTTCGCCAGCGACGCGGCGGCCGCCGTGACGAGCCGTTCGGGATCGAGCGCCGCGCCCGCGGCCGGCACCACGTAGGCGACGACTGCCTCGCCGGTCCGGGGGTCGTCGGCGCCGACCACCGCCGCCTCGGCGACGCCGGGCTGGGCGGCGAGCACCGACTCGACCTCGGCCGGGTAGACGTTGAAGCCGTTGACCAATACCAGTTCGCTGGAGTGCCCGATCAGCGACAGGTCGCCGTCGTCGTCACGCACCGCGATGTCGCCGGTGGCAAACCACCCCTCGGCGTCCGGTCCGGCCTCGCCGGAAGGCCAATAGCCCGAGAACAGGTTCGGCCCGCGCACGAACACCTCGCCGGGATCGTCGTCCTCCGTTACGAGGCCGTCCTGGTCACGCAACTCGACCTCGACGCCCGGCAGTGGCGCGCCGATCGAGCCGGGTTTGCCGGAGCGGTTCAGGGTGACGGCAGGCGCTGCCTCGGTCAGCCCGTACCCCTCGTACAGCGTGATCCCGCGCTCGGCGTACTCCCGTGCCAATGCACGCGACAACGGCGCGGATCCGGACAGCGCGTAGCGGACCGACGCAAACGCCGGGCCGAGGTCGTGGCCGGCCCATTGCACGAACATGGTGGGCGCCCCGACGACGACACTCACCCGATGCGCTGCCATGGCAGCCAGCGACTGCGCGGCGTCGAACCGCTCGGCGAGCACCGTCGTCGCGCCGGCGGAGAGCGCCATACCCAGGCCGGCGTTCAGCCCGAACACATGGAACAGCGGCAGCGGCAAGAACACCACGTCCTCGCCGGTGATCAGCGGCGGATCGACGGCGGCCACCTGCGCGAGGTTGGCGAGCAGCGCCCGCGACGACAGCATGGCGCCCTTGGGCAGCCCGCTCGTCCCGCTGGTGTAGAGCAGCACGGCCACGTCCTCACCGGTCCGGTCCCGGTGCGGGTCTTCGCCGGCCTCGCCCGGCGGCACGGTATCGGGCGTCACGAGCAGCCGGGCGCCGCAGTCGTCGAGCACGTGCCGCACTTCGGGCGAGGTATACGCCGGGTTCACCGGGACGGTGATGAGCCCGGCACGGCCCGCGCCGAGGTAGAGCGCCACGAAGTCCCGGCCGGTTCCGAGCTGGAGCACGACCCGGTCGCCGTCCTCGAGGCCCGCTTCCCGCAATGCGAGCGCGGCGGACGTCGCGTGCGCATCGAGCTCGGCCCAGGTCAGCCGATCAGCGCCTTCGACCAGGGCCGTGGCGTCCGGCTTGCTTCGAGCGGCTCGCCGGACAAGATCGGAGATGCTGAGCGGAGCGGCGTCGGTCACGTGTTTCCTCCGCGAGCTGTCGGCGCGAGGACCAGAGCCTGACGCGCCGGTCCTGCGGATGCAAGTCGCGGCAAGGTTGGCCACAGCGGCCGAAGCTGGTTAGTTACCTGGGGTGGGGACAAGGATTGGGCGAGGCAGGTGAAAGGTCGTCCTGGTATGTCTGGCGTGCGCGGTAACTCCCCACGACCCGCCGCCGACGTCGCCGGCCTGCGCGCGCTGCGCGAACTCGTGCTCGCCGTGCTCCTGCCACCCGCGTTGGCGGTCGCCACCGGCTCGCAGCACGCGATGGCTTCGGAGACGGTCTCGGGCCGTTCCGGGCATACGGGACACAACCCGGGCAAAGCCGTCGAAGACACGCACGCCGAGGCTTGGGAACTCGTCACCCGTGCGCAGCACGGCGACGGCGAGGCGTTCGGCCAGCTGTTTCTCCGATACAAGGACACCGTCTACCGCTACATCTACTACCGGGTCGGCGATCAGGCGACGGCCGAGGACTTCACCAGCGAGACGTTCCTGCGCGCACTGCGCCGGATCGGCGCCATCACCTACCAGGGTCGCGACATCGGCGCGTGGTTCGTCACGATCGCGCGCAACATCGTCTTCGACCACGCCAAGTCGGCGCGGCACCGACTAGAGGTGACGATCCCGGAGACCATCGAGCACACCGACACCGGACCCGGACCCGAGGACTCGGTGATCAGCTTGCTGACCACCGAACGCCTCATGCGCGCGCTGAACGAGCTCGGCACCGACCAGCGCGAATGTGTGATGCTCCGGTTCATCCAGGGCATGTCGGTCAGCGAGACCGCCGAGATCATGGGCCGGAACAGCGGAGCGGTCAAGGCGTTGCAGCATCGCGCGATCCGCAGGCTCGCCGACCTCGTCCGCGGTGACGTGCGATGACGGCCCGCAGTAACCCTCGTCGGGCCGCATCGTTGGATTGTGCGGACGGACTCTCGCGATCACGTGTTCGCGCCTGCCGGAGTGGGGGGAGGTAGCGATGGCCGGACCGCGCTCACTCATCGGCGCACTGCGGCGCTACCCCGACCCTGCCGCCTCGACCGATCCCGTGATCAGCGGACTGCTGCATCGGCTTTCGGCGGTTCCCCCACCGCCCGGGCCGAGCCCGGAGTTCACCGCTCAGCTGCACGCGCAGCTCGTCGCGGTCACCCCGCGGCTCGTCGCCGAGGAGGCCACCGGCACGGCGCAGCGGCGCGGACGGAGGTGGCTTTCCGGGCGCCGCTTCCCGTTGCGCAGGCCGCTGGCTGTCGCAGGCGCACTCGTCGTGATCTTCGCGCTCCTGCTCGGTGGGGCCGTGTGGCTGAGCAGCAGCAGCCTGCCCGGCGATTCCCTGTACGGCCTGAAGCGCGCGAGCGAGAACGTCCAGCTCTCGCTCACCGGGGGCACCGGCGCGCGCGCCAAGGAGTACCTCACGCTTGCGAAGCGCCGCGCCAATGAAGCGGCGGCGCTGCTGTCGCGGGCCTCGGCGCCGGCCGCCGGCGCGGGGCCACAGCCCGCCGAGAGCATCAGTACCCGAACCGCCAAGCTGATCACCGACACGCTCGGCGATGCCGACTCCGACCTGCGAAACGCGAGCCGGCTCCTCACCGAGCAAGCGGTAACCAACCGGTCCGCCGACCCGCTGCGCGTGCTGCTCGACGCCGTGCCCGATCAGATCTCGCGGCTCACCTCGATCGTCAACCGCATCCCGCCGGGTCAGTTACATGAGCGTGCGCTCGCGTCCGAGCAACTCGCCGTGCGCGTGCTCGACCGCGCGAACCGGCTGCGGGCGGACCTCGGCTGCAGCTGCCTGACCGGGACGCCCTCTGACGACCTGGGCCCGCTGCCGTGCAGCGCCCCGTGCGCGGCGCCACGAGCAACTCCGGGCACGCCGGGCAGGCCGAGCGGCGCCCCGTCCGGCAGCAACGGGCCGGGCAGCGCACCGCCGTCGTCGGGCGGCACACCGGCACCGCCGACGACGCACACGACGGCAACCAGCGTGGGCGCCGCTGCACCGCATACCGCCGCTGCGGGCACGTCGGGTGCGCCGGCCCGCGGCAGCCGGGGGGCGACAC
>JBKPQY010000280.1:0-13593 GCA_046734315.1 Actinomycetota bacterium
CAGGCCGGGCACGGCATCGACGCCTCCGACTTTGTCCAGCCGGACCGTCCGATGTCCGCGATCGGGGGTTAGAGCTCTGTCACCAGGCCCGGACGAGCGACGTCGATCGGTCCGGCGTAGTGCTCACGGGCGGTACGCGTCGCGTCGTCCGGGTCGGTGCCGGGCCAGAGGTGGGTCAGCACGAGCCGCGCGGCATCGGCCTCCGTCGCCTGGCGGGCGACGTCCCGGGCGCTGGACAGCATGCCCGCCGACTCGCCGGCGTCGTCGACAAAGGTCGCCTCGGCCAGCAGCACATCGGCGTACCGGGCAAGCGTGACGACCCCGGCGTCCGGGCCGCAGTCACCCGTGTACGCGAGTACGGCGCCGGGCGTCGCAATGCGGAATCCCGCGTTCGGCACGAAGTGCGGGAGCAGGCGCACGTCGATCGTGAACGGCCCGACGCGCAATGCATCGCCGTCGCCGAAAGCGTGCACGTCATACGTGTGCAGCCGCTCGGCGAGCATGCCGTGGTCGAGGGCCAGGATCGCGTCCAGGGCGCCGGGCAGTGCGTGTAACGAGAGCGGCGGCGCGGGTTCGTCGCGCAGGGCGCGGGCCCGAAGCAGCGGGTTCAGATCGGCGCAGTGGTCGGGATGCTCGTGGCTGACGAGCACGGCGTCGATCTCGCCGGCGTCGACGTGCTCGAGCAGCCGCGGCACGGTCGCATACCCGGGGTCGACCAGCAGCACGAAGCCGTCGTACTCGAGCAGGTAGCCGCTGCACGCCTGTCCCGCCGCGGGCCACGCACCGCAGCCGCCCAGCGTCGTGAGTCGCATGGGCCGAAGATAACGGGCGGCCCCTTCCGGCCCTGTTGGCAACGCTTGCGGCAAACGGTTGTTACACGCGGACCGCGACCTATCTCGTGGTCGGAAAGACCGTGGAGGCAGGCGGGCTGCAGCCGACCGGCACGTTCCCGTGGTCATCGACCGATCCGGTTAAGGCACCCAGTACTGCAGGACAGTGCCATAAGCCTTCGCAGGGGATCGAGACCGGCGTAAGCCGCCAAGCCGCCGACAACGTTGTCAGGATCGCAGTCAGTCCATCTGTCGGAGGACGGCATGCCCGCGAACCTTTCCCGGCGCGCTTACCTCGGTAGCGCCGCGGCCGGTGCGGCCGCCCTCGCATTCACCCGCCCGGCGACCGCGTCGGCTGCGCGCCCGCCACGGCGCTGCGCCCGGACCTCGCCGAGGACTGCCGAAACGAATTCCTCGCTACCTACCACTCCTACCTGACCTACGCCGGCGACCGCGACGAGCTGCACCCGATTTCCCGCACCGGCAGTGACTTCTTCGCCAGCGGGCACCCGGTGCGGCTGACCCTCATCGAGGCCCTGGACACGCTGTACGTCATGGAGGCCGACGACGAGTTCAACGACGGGATCAACTTCGTCGTCAACGACCTGAGCTTCGACATCAACGCAAACTTCCAGGTGTTCGAGACGATCATCCGACTGGTCGGCGGCCTGCTGTCGGGCTACCACGCTTCGCACAATCCCGGCGTGCTGGCCAAGGCGCGCGACCTCGCCGACCGGGTGCGCCACGTGCCGGGTCGCCGATGCCAGCGACAACACGATCGGCTACACCATCCTCACCGAGGTGACTACCCGTCCGGAGACGCAAGGCGACCTGGCCTCTGCGTACTGGTACAGCGAGAACATGAAGTACTACTACCTCATGTTCGGCCGCTCGCCACGCTTCAGCTACGCGCCCGATGCCTACCTCACCACCGAGGGCGATGTGCTGCGCGGCCTGATCTGATTCACCGAACCGGCCACCGCGATTGCGCAAGGATCCCTCGCCTCAGACGGGGAATTCTTGCGCAATCGGACCGGTTCGGCAGCTATCGCGGCTCGCGACCGAGAAGGAAGCCGCGCCGGGCGAGGAAGCCGGCCAGGTAATCGGCGTGCTCGGGGCAGGCTAGCCAGTGCTTGACTCGGCTCGCGTCATGCAGGCGCGGGTTGCGCCAGCGCAGATCCTCGGTCGCGGCACGCCGGCATCCCTTCGCGGAACAACGGGGCGTCTCGGGGGCGCTGCCGTCGAGCGGGAGCATCTGCCGCACGGTACAGCCTCGTCCCGTACCGTGAAGCCGTACGCCTCGCGCCCGAGCACCCCGGAGTCCCCGTGACCGAGCAGCCCGTCCGCACCCCCGCCGCTGACGCCACCGCCCTCGAGCGCGTGATGTTCGAGATCAAGCGAGTCATCGTCGGCCAGGAACGGTTGGTCGAACGGATGATGGTCGGCCTGCTCGCCCGAGGTCACTGCCTGCTCGAGGGTGTACCCGGAGTGGCCAAGACGCTCGCTGTCGAGACGCTGGCGCGCACCGTCAGCGGCACGTTCGCGCGGCTGCAGTTCACCCCGGATCTGGTGCCCTCCGACATCGTGGGCACCCGCATCTACCGTCCCGGCACGGAGCGCTTCGACACCGAACTGGGGCCGATCTTCGCCAACTTCGTGCTGGCCGATGAGATCAACCGCGCGCCGGCGAAGGTGCAGTCCGCGCTGCTCGAGGTCATGGCCGAGCGCCATGTTTCACTCGGCGGGCAGAAGTACCCGGTTCCGTCGCCGTTCCTCGTGCTCGCGACGCAGAACCCCATCGAGAGCGAGGGTGTCTACCCGCTGCCCGAGGCACAGCGCGACCGGTTCCTCATGAAGATCAACGTTGACTACCCGTCGGCCGCCGAGGAACGCGAGATCGTGTACCGGATGGGGGTCGAGCCGCCGGTGGCCAACCCGGTCCTGACCACCGACGAGCTGGCGCGGCTGCAGGCCAGCGCGAGCCGGGTGTTCGTCCACCACGCGATCGTCGACTACGTAGTGCGCCTCGTCGTGGCGACCCGCAACCCGGGTCAACACGGCATGAGCGACGTCGGGCAGTGGGTGTCCTACGGCGCCAGCCCGCGCGCCAGCCTGGGGCTGATCGCGTCCGGACGGGCACTTGCTCTGCTGCGGGGCCGCGACTACGTGCTGCCGCAGGACGTCCTCGACGTGGCCACCGACGTGCTGCCGCACCGCATTGTCATGTCCTACGACGCCATCGCGGACGGCATCACGTCCTTGCAAGCGGTGCGGCGGGTGCTGCAGACCGTGCCGCTGCCGCAGGTCGCGCCCCGGCAGCGTGCCAGCGGGGCGTCCCAGCAGCTGGCGTACGGCCAGACCGCGTCGCAGCACGGTGGCAGCACCGGCTGGGAACGTACCGCGTGAGCGGTAAGCCGGCAGAGCTGCCGACGCTGAACAAAGCGGCGGCTGAGCCCTTGCTGCGCCGGCTCGAGCTGACCGTTCGCAACAAGCTCGACGGGCTGCTCCAGGGCAACTACCTGGGCCTGGTGCCCGGGCCGGGCAGCGAGGCGGGGGAGTCGCGGCAGTACTTCCCGGGCGACGACGTACGGCGCATGGACTGGCCGGTGACGGCGAGGACGCTGGTGCCACATGTCCGGCAGACGATCGCCGACCGCGAGCTCGAGACGTGGGCGGTCGTCGACCTGTCTCCGAGTCTCGACTTCGGCACAGCGCGCACCGAGAAGCGTGAGTTGGCCCTCGCCGCGTTGACCGCCGTCATGTTCCTCACCGTGCGCGGCGGCAACCGCGTCGGAGCTGTCGTCAGCACCGGAGCGCAGACGCTGCGCATCCCGGCGCGCGGCGGTACCGCCCACGCCCGGTACGTGATGGACACGATCGCGGCAGTGCCAAGGGCCGATGAGGGTCAGCGCGGCGATCTCGCAGCCATGCTCGAACAGCTGCGCCGGCCGCCGCGCCGACGCGGGCTCGTCGCCATCGTGTCGGACTTCCTCGGCGACGCCGACTGGGAGCGGCCGCTGCGCGGCCTGTCCGAACGGCACCAGCTGCTGGCGATCGAGGTGGTCGACCCCCGCGAGCTCGAATTGCCCGCCGCCGGGTTGATGACCTTCGTCGACCCGGAAAGCGGCGACCAGCTCGAGGTGCAGACGTCGAACGCCGACCTGCGCCGCCGCTATGCGGAGGCGGCCACGAAACAGCGCGCCCAGATCGCCACGATGCTGCGCCACGCCGGGGCAGCGCACCTGCAGCTGCGCACCGACCGCGACTGGCTCACCGACGTCGTCAAGTTCGTGATCGCGCGCCGCAAGACGCTTGCCGGAGCGGCGGTGGTGCGCTGATGCATTTCGTCGCGCCCGCGTGGCTGTTGCTGCTGATCGTCATCGCGGCGGTGACCGGCGTGTACGCGGTGCTCCAGTTGCGTCGCAAGAAGTACGCCGCGCGCTTCAGCAACGTCGAGCTACTGGCCTCGGTCGCCCCGCGCCGGCCAGGCTGGCGCCGGCACTTGACGTTCGCGCTGCTGATGATCGGGCTCACCGTGCTGACGATCGGCGCGGCGCAGCCCACCGCTGCGGTCAAGGTGCCGCGCGACCGCGCGACGGTGATGATCGCGATAGACGTATCCCTGTCGATGAAGGCCACGGACGTACTGCCGAGCCGGATGGACGCGGCGCGATCCGGTGCCAGGGCGTTCGTGGAAATGCTGCCGCCACGCATCAACGTCGGCCTGGTGAAGTTCGGCGGCAACGCCTCCGTGGTGGTGCCGCCGACGATTGACCGGGACGCCGTCAAGCGCGGTATCGACGGGCTGGCGCCGCAGGACTCCACCGCGATCGGCGAGGCGATCTTCACCTGCCTCGACGCGATCAAAACGTTCAGCGCCCAGACGACCGCCAAGGACGACAAGCCACCGCCGGCGCGGATCGTGCTTCTCAGCGACGGCGCGTCCAACAAGGGCCGCTCGCCGCTGTCGGCCGCGTCGGCGGCCAAGCAGGCCGGCGTGCCGGTCTCGACGATCGCATTCGGCACCGACCAGGGCACGGTCGACCTGCCCGGCTACGGCCCGCAGCCGGTGCCGGCCGACAAGACCACCCTGCACGCGATCGCCGACGCCACCGGCGGCAGCTTCCACACCGCGGCGTCCGGCGAGGAGCTCAAGTCGGTGTACTCGAACATCGGCTCGCAGATCGGCTACACCACCGCGCACAAGGTCGTGGCCTGGCGGTTCCTTGTGATAGGGCTGCTCTTCACGGTGGCGGCGGCGGCAGCGTCCCTGCTCTGGTCGGGGCGTCTGGCCTGATGCACTAGCGTGCATCGGGTGAATCGATCGGTACTTGTCACGGGCGGCAACCGCGGTATCGGGCTCGCGATCGCGCGTGCCTTCGCCGAAGCGGGCGACAAGGTGGCGATCACGCATCGCGGGTCGGGTGCCCCGGAGGGCCTGTTCGGCGTGGTGTGCGATGTCACCGACGCTGCCGCCGTTGACGCTGCCTTGTCGGCCGTCGAGGACCAACAGGGCCCCGTGGAAGTGCTTGTCGCCAATGCCGGCATCACCGACGACACGCTGCTGCTGCGGATGTCCGAGGAGTCGTTTACCCGGGTGCTCGACGCCAACCTCACCGGCGCCTACCGCGTGGCCAAGCGTGCTGCGCCCGGCATGTTGCGTGCCCGGCGCGGCCGGATGATCTTCGTCTCGTCCGTGGTGGCGTTCGCCGGATCACCCGGCCAGGCCAACTACGGGGCCAGCAAGGCCGGGATGCTGGGCCTGGCCCGGGCCATCGCCCGGGAGCTGGGCAGTCGAAGCATCACCGCTAACGTCATCGCCCCGGGATTCATCGACACCGACATGACGGCTGGGCTCTCCGACGCACGCAAGGCAGAGATCCTCGCCGGCATCCCGCTCGGCCGGTACGGCACGGTGGACGAAGTGGCCGGGGCGGCGGTCTTCTTGGCGTCCGCTCCGGCGGCGTACATCAACGGGGCCGTGCTGCCGGTGGACGGTGGCGTGGGGATGGGGATCTGATGGGCCTGCTCGACGGCAAGCGGCTGCTGGTCACCGGCGTGATCACCGACCAGTCGATCGCATTCGCGGTGGCGCGGGTGGCGCAGGAACAGGGCGCGCGCGTCGTCCTCACCGGGTTCGGCCGGATGTCGCTGGTCGAGCGGGTCGCCAAGAAGCTGCCGCAGCCGGCGCCCGTGGTCGAGCTCGACGTCACCTCCGAAGAGGACCTCGCCGCGCTCCCAGACCGGGTGCGCGAGCACGTCGACGGCATCGACGGGGTCCTGCACTCGATAGGGTTCGCGCCGGCGTCATGCCTCGGTGGCGGTTTTCTCGAGGCACCGTGGACCGACGTCGCGACGGCCGTCCAGGTGTCGACGTACTCGATGAAAGCCCTCGCCGCGGCGACGCTTCCCCTTTTCGACCCGGCCGGGGGGTCGCTCGTCGGGTTGACGTTCGACGCGTCTGTGGCGTGGCCCGCCTACGACTGGATGGGCGTCGCCAAGGCCGGCCTGGAGTCGACGTCGCGGTATCTGGCCCGCGAGCTCGGCCCGCGTCACATTCGGGTGAACCTGATCGCTGCGGGGCCGCTTCGCACTATGGCGGCCAAGAGCATCCCCGGCTTCACGATGTTCGAGGACGCGTGGGACGGCCGTGCCCCGCTCGGCTGGGACAACTCCGACGCCGGGCCCGTCGCCCGAGCCGCAGTGGTGCTGCTGTCGGACTGGATGCCGGCCACTACCGGCGAGATCGTCCATGTCGACGGTGGCTTTCACGCGATGGGCGTCTAGTGCCGTTCGACGCTCTCCTGCTGCTGTCGTTCGGCGGCCCCGAGGGCCCGGACGAGGTCATGCCGTTCCTGCGCACCGTGACCCGAGGGCGCGGCGTGCCGGATTCGCGTCTGGCGGCGGTTGCCGAGCACTACCAGCACTTCGGCGGCGTCTCCCCGATCAACGCGCAGAACCGGGCGTTGCTCGCCGCCGTCGAGAAAGACTTCACCGAGCACGGCATCGCCCTGCCGTTGTACTGGGGCAACCGCAACTGGCATCCCTTCCTCGCCGACACCGTGCGCCAGATGCGTGACGACGGCGTGCGCCGAGCACTGGTCTTGACGACGAGCGCTACGTCGTCATACAGCAGCTGCCGCCAGTATCGGGAAAACATGGCCTCCGCACAGGCGAACGTCGAAGGTGCGCCGGAGCTGTTCAAGCTGCGCCACTATTTCGACCATCCGGGCTTCATCGAGGCGAACGCGGACGGACTCCGGACAGTGCTCGCCGATCGGCCCGACGCCCGGCTCCTATTCACAGCACATTCCATACCGGTACGTATGGACGAGGCGGCAGGGCCCACAGGCCGGCTGTATACGCACCAGCAACGGGAAACCGCGCGCCTTGTCGCCGAGGCGGTGCGGGGCCCGGCTGCTCAATTCGAACTGGTCTGGCAGTCGCGCTCCGGCGCGCCCCAGGTGCCGTGGCTGGAGCCCGACGTCAACGACCACCTGCGCGTCCTCGCCGCAAGCGGCGTCCGCTCGGTCGTGGTGTGCCCGACCGGGTTCGTGTCCGATCACATGGAAGTCGCCTGGGACCTGGACACCGAGGCTCGGCACACCGCCGCCGAGCTCGGGCTGGACTTCGCCCGGGCGCCGACAGCGGGAACGCATCCCGCGTTCGTGGCGATGATCCGCGAATTGGTGCAGGAGGAGATCGCCGGAGCCCCTCCTGCTGCGCTCAGTCCGCTGGGCATCTGCGGGCGCTACTGCCCGGACGGGTGTTGTCTAGTTTGACCCTCCGTTGTAGCCGGCCATCCGGGCGCGGCGCACTGCCGTCGCGAGCGAGCGCAGCGCCTCGGCACGGGCGGCGATGCCGGTGCGGTCGATGGCTCCGCCGGTGGGGTCCAGAGCGGCAATTTCCAGCACGGCCTGCAGACGTTCCGCCTGGGCGAGGAGCCGCACCGCGGGCGCGGGGAACCGCGGCGGAAGGTTGAGCCGCTCGCCGGCCCGCCGCGCGTCGGCCAGCGCCTCGCTGACGTCGTCGATCCAGCTCGCGACGTCCGCCGCGGCCAGGGCGCTCGCGGCGTCACGGACCGCCTCGCTGAGCTCCCGCTGCGCCTCCTGCACTGACAGCGGATCGGCGGGAGGCTCGTCGATCGCGTACGCCTGCCACGTGACGGTGGGCGGCGCGCTGCTCGGGTGACGCTCGACAACGTCGGGTACCAGGCCCAGCCCACCGCCCAACACGGCCTCGCCGGCGTCGAGCGCGCAGCTGCGGAACTGCGCCGGGCCGGGCAGCCCGCGCACGTCACCGGCTACCGGCAGGACCAGCCGCACCGGCCCGCCCCGGCGCCGCCAGATGATGAGGGCCTCGCTGAGCGGGACCAGCCCGTCGTCCAGCCCGGCGACGTGATGCGGCGCATCACTGCCGACCGTCGCGCGCAGCACCTCGTCGGAGGCCGCTTGGCCGGCCAGCCACGCGGACGTCCACGCGACCAGCGCTCCGCCGCGCAGCCGTGTGTTGCGCATCTCGCGATTATCCGGCGCGGTGTGCCCGCCGTGACCACTCGTTCCCGTTAGCGTCGCCAGTCATGCGCCGTAGCACGGTACCGGTGGTCGAGGCGGAGAGTGACCTGGTCGTCGAGACGGCGGACGGGTGCTTCTGCGGAGCAGTCGTAGCCGTCGGCCGGGCGGTCGACGCGGGCGAGCGCCGGGACACGGTGACCCTCGAGGACCGGAACGGGAGGCGGCGCGTCTTCCCGATGCTGCCCGCCGCGTTCCTGTTCGAGGGCCGACCCGTGACGCTGGTGCGCCCCAGGGACGTACCGGCCCGCAAACCCCGGGCCCGCACGGCATCGGGCTCGTTCGCCGTGGACGGGCACCGTGCCCGGGTGGCTCGGGCGAGCCGCATCTGGGTCGAGGGGGTGCACGACGCGGCCCTGGTCGAACGCGTCTGGGGCGACGACCTACGCGTCGACGGAGTCGTGGTGGAACCACTCGGCGGGATCGATCACCTCGCGCAGCGGCTCGCCGATTTCGGCCCGGCCCCGGATCGAAAGCTGGGCGTGCTGGTCGATCACCTCGTGTCGGGCAGCAAGGAGTCGCGCATCGTCGCCGCGGCGCAGCGGCCTTACGTGCACGTGACCGGCCATCCATACATCGACGTATGGCAGGCGGTGAAGCCGGCCGCGCTTGGCATCGACCGCTGGCCGGACGTCGCGCGGAGCGTGCCCTGGAAGGACGGCGTCTGCGCGGCGCTCGGTGTCAGCGATCCCCAAGAAATGTGGCGCAGAGTACTCGCGGGCGTACACAGCTATGCCGACATCGAGGTGGCGCTGCTGCGCGCCGTCGAGGAGCTGATCGATTTCGTGACGGCGTGACATATCCGAGACCGGATAGTGCCACGATGACGTTGTGCCTGTCTGGTTGATCTGGGTAATCGCGGCCGCGATACTGGCCGGGGCCGAGACGCTCTCGGGTGACTTCGTGCTCGTCATGTGCGCGGGCGGCGCCGCCGCGGGCGGGGTGACCGCCGCGCTGGGTGGGGGAGCACTCCTCCAGGTGGTCGTCGCGATCGTCGTCGCGGCGCTGCTGCTCGGATTCGTCCGGCCGGTGGCACGTCGGCATCTTGTGGGCATCGGTACCCATCCGACCGGCGCCGCCGCTTTGGTCGGCAAGCAGGCGATAGTGCTCAGCGCGGTCGATGCGCACAAGGGCCGGGTACGTCTGCAGGGCGGCGAATGGTCGGCGCGGTCGTACGACGAGACCCAGACGCTGGCCGTCGGGACGACAGTCCGCGTCATGGAGATCGACGGCGCCACCGCCGTGGTGTGGAAAGAGCCCTAGGAAGGGAAGTCGAACAATGGCTGTCCTGATCGCGGTCCTGATCGTCGCGTTCGTGGTCCTGGTCGTGCTGGTGCGCAGCGTGCGGATCGTGCCGCAGGCGCGCGCCGCCGTAGTCGAGCGGCTGGGTCGTTACGTACGTACCCAAGGCCCCGGCGTCGCGGTGCTGGTGCCGTTCATCGACCGGATGCGTCCGCTGATCGACCTGCGCGAGCAGGTCGTCAGCTTCCCGCCGCAGCCCGTCATCACCAGCGACAACCTGACCGTCGCCATCGACTCGGTGATCTACTTCCAGGTCACGGATCCGCGGGCGGCCACCTACGAGATCGCCAACTACATCCAAGCGGTCGAGCAGTTGACCATCACGACGCTGCGCAACGTCGTCGGTGCGCTCAACCTCGAGCAGGCTCTGACCAGCCGCGACGAGATCAACACCAGGCTGCGTGGCGTGCTCGACGAGGCCACCGGCCCCTGGGGCATCCGGGTGGCGCGCGTCGAGATCAAGGCGATCGACCCGCCGCCGTCGATCCAGGACGCGATGGAGGCCCAGATGCGCGCCGACCGCAACAAGCGCGCCGTGATCCTCGCCGCCGAGGGGCAGCGCGAGTCGGCCATCAAGACCGCGGAGGGCCAGAAGGCGTCGCAGATCCTCTCCGCCGAGGGCGAGAAGCAGGCCGCGATCTTGGCGGCCGAGGCCGAGCGGCAGTCGCGCATCCTGCGCGCCGAGGGCGAACGCGCCGCCCGCTACCTCTCCGCCCAGGGCCAGGCGAAAGCGATCGAGACAACGTTCAATGCCATTCATCAGGCGAAGCCGGACCCGGCCCTCCTCGCCTACCAGTATCTCCAAACGCTGCCTCAGATCGCCCAGGGCGACGCCAACAAGATGTGGATCGTCCCGAGCGAGTTCAGCAAGGCGCTCGAAGGGCTGTCGAAGCTCGCCGGCGCCGACGAGAAGGCGTCCTGGCTGGACGCGCAGACCGAGGTGGCAGGCACTGGAGAGGAGCTCGACACCAGCGACTGGTTCGACTCCAAGCTGCCGCCGGCACGGGACCAGCCCGAGGCGGCCAACCTGCGTGCATCCGACACGGACGCGGACTCGATCGAGGCGCGCCGCGGTCTGCCCGATGATCCCGGTGAATCGTCCTTAAACGGCCCGCCGCCACCGACGGCGCCGGAAGAACCTCCGCTGTCACCCCATCCGTAAGGCCCCCCGCTGCGAATCGCCTATTGCAATAGGGTTGCAACAGGCGATCGAGCGAAAGGGGGCGTCGATGACCGGCGTCGCATCTGGGCAGGAGCGGTTCCGGGCCCGGCAGAGCCACCTCCTCAGCGCACAGGAGTGGCGCCGCCTCGGCGGGATGGCTGCGCTGATCGTCGCGCTCCACGCCGTCGGCTTCGGCCTCCTGCTCATGGTCGTTGCCCCGCAACACCTGCAGGTCGGAGGCCAGACCTTCGGCATCGGCCTCGGTATTACCGCCTACACGTTGGGCATGCGGCACGCGTTCGACGTCGACCACATCGCGGCGATCGACAACACGACCCGCAAGCTGATGGGGGAGCGCAGCCGGCCGCTGTCCGTCGGGTTCTGGTTCAGCCTCGGGCACTCGACGATCGTCTTCACGATGTGCGTGCTGCTGAGCCTGGGCGTGCGCTCGATCATCGGCCAGGTCAAGGACGGCAACTCCACGCTGCACGAGGTGACAGGAACCATCGGGGTGAGCGTCTCCGGCGCGTTCCTGATCGTGCTGGGCATCGTCAACCTCGTGATCCTGCTGGGCATCGTCAAGGTCTTTCGGGAGATGCGCACCGGGTACCACGACGAGCAGACGCTCGAGACGCTGCTGGCCGGCCGCGGCTTCCTGAACCGGATCCTCAAGCGCGCCACGGCCGGCGTTCGCAAGCCGTGGCACATGTACCCGGTCGGTGTGCTGTTCGGGTTCGGCTTCGACACCGCCACCGAAGTCTCGCTGCTGGTGCTGGCCAGCACCGGCGCGGCCCTCGCGCTGCCCTGGTACGCGATCATGTGCCTGCCCGTGCTGTTCACCGCCGGGATGTGCCTGTTCGACACCATCGACGGATCCTTCATGAACTTCGCCTACGGCTGGGCGTTTTCCAGGCCGATCCGCAAGGTCTACTACAACCTGACGGTCACCACGCTGAGCGTGCTCGTGGCTCTGGTGGTCGGCGGCATCGAGCTGCTTGGCCTGCTGTCGGACAAGCTCGACCTACACGGTGGGCTGTGGAACGTCCTCGCCACGGTCGGCGACTTCCAATACACCGGGTACATCGTGGCGGGCGTCTTCGTCACGACATGGGCGGTGTCCTGGTTGATCTGGCGATACGGCCGCATCGAACAACGCTGGGCACCGGAAGATTGACGGGCACGTCCGGCGGATAAGTCAGAAGCCGGTGGCGCACCACGGGGCGAGGGATGTGGCGAACATCGCGTCCGCGCGACGCAGCGCGCCCGGCGTCAGCTCCTCCACCCGACCCGTGATCATCTGCGCCTGCAGGCTGTGCCCGCCGAGGTAGGCGGCGGCCAGGGCACGGTGATGTACTCGCAAATTCGCACTGTCCACAGTGGACGGCAGGCACTTGGCGCCGTCCGGGCCGCCCTCGAGCACGTACCGTCCGGCAGCGAATCCACCGGTGTCGTCGTCGACTACGTCCAGGACGAGCCGATCGGCCACGCTGTAGCGGCGCGCGCCGAGCGCCGCAGGCACGTCCAGCAGCCGCATCCAGAGCCCGTCGACGGTCTCGTTCTGCTCCAGCGCACGGCCGTCGGGCAACAACCAGCGCACCGGCTCGTCCACCGGACGCCGGCCGAGGGTGACCCGCTCGACGAGGTCGAGCGAGGACACGTACGCCCACAGCGCGCGATAAGCCGAGTCGCTGGCAGCGCACAGGTCCACGACGTCGACGGCCACGTCCTGGGCGGTCCAGGCGATGTAACCGTCCGGCCCGTGGGGGCCCTCGTGTACCACCTGGGTCGGCCGCTTGCCGTCGAAGCGCGGCTCCGGATATCCGTCCAGGCCGAGCATGCCGCTCCACCATCGCTGCGGCCGATCGATATTTCCGGCCCGCTGCCGGGCGGCGCGCGCGAAGATCTCCGGAGCGAGCGCGCCGAGTTCAGCGGCATCGACGCGCCGCAGGTCGCCGTCAGCTCCGTCGAGCCGCCCGCCCGGCGAGCGGGGCCGGAGTGTGTAGCTTGCGGTGATCGTCGCCGGTGCGTACCCGAAGCGCCCGTAGATCGGCCACTCCGCCGCCCAGAGAATGCTCACCGCGTCACCCCGCTGGTGTGCGGCCGACAGCGACTCGGTCAGCATCCGGGTCAGCAGTCCCCGGCGGCGGTGTGTCCCGGCGACGCTCACCATCGTCAGCGCGTCGGCCGGCACGGTGATGCCGCCCGGCACGGTCAGCGTGTGTGGCCACGCCCCGAGCGTGCCCACCCAGTGGCCACCGGCCCGGGCCCCCCAGAACCGATCGGGCAGCCAATCGCGCTGCAGGCGAGTGGTGAAGCGCTGGTGGGGCTCCTCGGTGGGGTCATTGAGGAAGCTGATCGTAAGGGTCTCGGCCCAGGCGGGCACCTCCTCGACCGGGACGGGATGCACGATGTCGACGTCGGTCATGCCCGCCACGATCCCATCGCCTTCCGCCGCGCGCAGCCGAGTTACGGTTCGATCACGAAGGTGCCGCTGCGGCCACGGCGATCGAGCCGCGTTGTCCGCGCAGTAAGTCGACAAATGTCATTGTCGAGCTACCGACGAAGCGAGCTGATGCATATTCGCCGAAGCGGCGTCAGATCCAGGCGAGACGGGTGTGCAGGTACACGTAGCCGACGAAGCTGACAGCGTCGATCAGCGAGTGGGCGATCGCCAGTGGCACCACCCGGCGGGTGCGTTGGAACCACCAGCCGAAGATCAGCCCCATGA
>JBKPQY010000281.1:0-8828 GCA_046734315.1 Actinomycetota bacterium
GCGTGTAGTTCCCCATGTCCTCACCGAGCCTACGGGCGGTGTTCTACCGGTATATGACGGCAACGTCACAGGGAGCACTAGGTTTACCGCCATGGACGAGCAGATCAGCACTGACTGGATCAGGCTCGGCGGGGGTCCAGATGCCTACGTGGCCGTGCCGGACGGCCGCGATCCCGCGGGCGCCGTGGTCGCAGGCGCAGAGATGTTCGGCTTCACCGGGCACACCCGAACAGTCTGCGAGAGGCTTGCCGGTGCCGGGTACGCCGTCGTCGCGCCTGACTTCTACTGGCGCGACACGCGGCGACCGAGACTGGACTACGACGACGCGGGACGGGCCACGGCGCGAGAGCTCATGACGGGACTGCGCCGTGATGACGTTCTCGCCGACGTGAGCGCCGCTCTCGAGGAAGCCACTGCGCGCGCGGGCCGGGGTGGCACCGCCGTGGTCGGCCTGAGCATGGTGGGCCATATCGCGGTACTCGCCGCGACGCGGCTCCCGCTCGAGCTCGCGGTGACGTTCTACGGCGGGTGGACGGTGCACGGCGGCATCCCGCTCGCCGAGCCCCCGCCGCTGGACGACGCGGAGAAGATCACCGCGTTCGTGCTCGGCTTCGTCGGCGGCGGTGACTTCCTGATCTCCGCGGACGAGTGGCGGGCCGTCGACGAGCGGCTCAACGCCGCCGGGGTGCGCCACGAATTGATCACGTATCCCGACGCTGCCCACGGCTTTGCCAACGACGAGCGGCCCGACACATACGACGCGGCGTCCGCCGACGACGCGTGGCGGCGGACGCTCGTTGCGCTGCGCGAGCGGGTGGCGGCGGCATGACGAGCCCCGGTCCGATAGACCCGACCGAGGGGCCGAGCGCGGTCGGCGGCTACGCGCAGGCCTTCTCCGTACCCCCAGGTACGGGGCTGCTGTTCGTCAGCGGGCAGGTCCCGGTGGACACCGAGGGCGTGACGCCGTTCGGATTCGAGGCACAGTGTCGGCAGGCGTGGCGCAACCTAGTCCGCGTGCTGCGTGCCGCCGACCTCGATATCACCGCTCTGGTGAAGGTCACCACATACCTGAGCGACCGCAAGTACGCGGACCAGAACAGCCAGGTTCGCCGCGAGGTGCTCGGCGCCCATCGTCCGGCGCTGACCGTGATCGTGGCGGACAGCTTCGACGGAGGCTGGCTCATCGAGATCGAGGCGATCGCCGCGATCAGACCGAGTAATCGCGTCGCCCGCTGACGGCCGGCAGCGGGTCGGACGGAGCGGATCACCAGCGGCGAACGGCCTCGGCCATCAGGTCGCCGAACAGGTACTCGTACTCGACCGTCTCCAATCCGCGTGCCTGGAACCAGCGGCACACGTTGAAGCAGTCCCGCCGCAGGTACTCCTGGCCCTGCGGGTTGGCGACGAGATCGACCACCTGGGGCAGGTCGATCAGCACGAGCCGTCCCCGGTACACGAGGATGTTGTAGGCCGACAGGTCGCCGTGCGCATAGCCGGCTTCGGCGAGCTGGCGCATCGCCTCGCGGCACTGCTCGAACAGGCCGGCCAGCTCGGTCCGCGACGGGTGGCACTGCGCAAGCCGCGGGGCTGCCGTGCCGTCCTCGTCGCCGATGAACTCGAGCATCAGTTCGGTGCCGGACAGCTGCACCGGATACGGAACGGGCGCACCCGCCTGCCACAGGGCGCTGAGCGCGTCGAACTCGGCCGTTGCCCATTGGCCGGCGAGCAGCTCGCGGCCGAACTCGGTGCGGCGCGCCATTGCCCTGGTCTCCCGGCTGCGGCGCACCCGGCGGCCCTCCTGGTAACCCGCGTCGCGGTGGAACATGCGCCGCTCCGCCGGGCGGTAGCGTTTCGCGGCAAGCAGGCAGCCCCGCTCGCCCGGCAGGCCGCGGCGCACCAGGTGGACGTCGGCCTCCTTACCGGACTTGAGGATGCCGAGCTCGGTGTCGACGGCGGCGAACTCGGTTATGACCCAGTCCGGGAGCGGTTCCGGACCGTGGGTTGCGCCGTCGTAGCTGGAGTAGGTGAGAAGTTCGATGTCGTCGTGCTCTCGCACGGTGGGTCTCCTTGGCGTACGCGTGCCGCGCCGCCGGATCAGCCTGGTCAGCGCGAGGGATGGACAGGGGCGGAGAGCGCCGCCCGGACAGTAATGGTCACGGGGCACCTCCTCGGCTCGCGTACCTGACGCGCGACAGCCTGCCTGCGGAATCCGGCCGACGCAAGGCAATTACGGTGCTCTTGTGCTGATGCGACTGTCGACGCTCTTTCTGCGAACGCTCCGCGACTACCCCGCGGACGCGGAGGTGCCGAGCCACAAGCTGCTCGTGCGCGCCGGCTATATCCGCCGGGTCGGGCCGGGCATCTACAGCTGGCTGCCGCTCGGCATCGCCGTCCTGCGCAACATCGAGCGGGTCGTGCGCGACGAGATGACGGCGCTCGGTGGGCAGGAAGTGCACTTCCCGGCACTGATCCCGCGCGAGATCTTCGAGGCGAGCGGGCGATGGGCCGACTACGGCGACGTGCTCTTCCGCCTGGCCGACCGGCGGGGCGCCGACTACCTGCTCGGACCCACCCACGAGGAGCTGTTCGCCCTGCTCGTCAAAGGCGAGTACTCGTCGTACAGGGACTATCCGCTGATCCTGTTCCAGATTCAGACGAAGTACCGCGACGAGCCACGCCCGCGTGCCGGCATCCTTCGCGGGCGCGAGTTCGTCATGAAGGACTCCTACTCCTTCGACGTGTCCGACGACGGGCTCGCGGCGGCGTACCAGGCCCACCGTGACGCATACGAGCGGATCTTCACGCGCCTCGGCTTCGACTACCGGATCGTGTTCGCGGTATCCGGCGCCATGGGCGGGTCGGCGTCGGAAGAGTTCCTGGCTCGGACGCCGTCCGGCGAGGACACCTTCGTCGAGTGCGACAGTTGCGACTACGCAGCCAACACCGAGGCGGTCGAGATCGCCGTGCCGCCGCCTTCCGAGCCGGCGGTGCACCCGGCCAGCACGGTGCTCGACACCCCGGACACGCCCACCATCGAGACGCTGGTCGACCGGCTGAACACGCTCGGCATGGGCCGGAGGTTCACCGGCGCGGACACGCTCAAGAACGTCGTCCTCAAGACACACGCACCAGGGGCCGAGATGTGGCGGCTGCTCGTCGTCGGTGTGCCCGGTGACCGGGAAGTCGACCTGAAACGGCTGGCCGGTCAGCTCGAGCCGGTCGAGGTGGCGCAGGCCGACGCCGCCGACCTGGTCGCCGTGCCCGGGCTGGTTCGCGGTTACATCGGCCCGCAGGTGCTCGGCGAACTCGGTGTGCGGTACCTGGTGGACCCGCTCGTCACACGCGGCAGCGCCTGGGTCACGGGCGCCAACGAGATCGACCGGCACGCCGCCTTCGTGGTGCGCGGGCGCGATTTCGAACCGGACGGCGAGATCGGTGCCGTCGAGATCCGCGACGGCGACCCGTGCGCACGCTGCGGCGGCGCGCTGCGCATCGCCCGCGGCATCGAGCTGGGACACGTCTTCCAGCTCGGCCGCAAGTATGCCGAGGCATTCGGTCTGCAGGCGCTCGGGCCGGCGGGCAAGCCGGTTACGGTCACGATGGGCTCGTACGGCCTGGGCATCACCCGGGCGGTGGCGGCGCTGGCCGAACAGACCCACGACGAGAAGGGATTGTGCTGGCCGCGTTCGGTTGCCCCGGCGGACGTGCACGTCGTGGCGACAGGCCGCGACGACGCCCCGTTCCAGGCGGCTGAGCGCGTGGTCGCCGACCTCGTCGCGGACGGGACGCGGGTGCTGTTCGACGACCGGCGCGGCGTCTCTCCCGGCGTCAAGTTCGCGGACGCCGAACTGCTCGGCATGCCCACCATCGTCATCGTCGGGCGAGGGATCGCCGACGGCGTGGTCGAGGTCCGGGACCGGCGCACCGGCGAGCGACGCGACGTGCGCCTCGACGCGGTGGCGGCCGCAGTGCGCTAGGTTCGGCGCATGCCGGGACGCCCGCTCGCGGAGATCGTCGAGGCTGGATGGGCCGAAGCGCTGGAGCCGGTGGCGGATCGCGTCGCCGTGATGGGCGATTTCCTGCGCGCCGAGATCGCCGCCGGGCGCAGCTATCTACCTGCCGGTGCGAACGTGCTGCGTGCCTTCACCCAGCCGTTCGACGAGGTTCGGGTGCTGATCGTCGGGCAGGACCCGTACCCGACAGCTGGCCATCCCGTCGGCCTGTCGTTCTCGGTGGCGCCGGACGTGTCGCCGCTGCCGCGCAGCCTGCAGAACATCTTCCGCGAGCTGTCCGCCGACCTCGGCTACCCGGCGCCGTCCAGCGGCGATCTGTCGCCGTGGAGCCAGCACGGCATCCTGCTGCTCAACAGGGTGCTGACCGTGGCGCCCGGCCAACCCGGATCGCACCGTGGCAAGGGCTGGGAGGCGGTGACGGAGCAGGCCATCCGCGCACTCGTCGGTCGGGGCACGCCGCTGGTCGCGATCCTCTGGGGCCGCGACGCGCAGACCCTGCGCCCGATGCTCGGCGCGACGCCGTGCATCGAATCAGCGCACCCCAGCCCGATGTCGGCCGACCGTGGCTTTTTCGGCTCCCGCCCGTTCGGCCGGACGAACGAGCTGTTGGCCCGTCAAGGCGCGGAACCGGTGGACTGGAAACTGCCCTAATCTGCGAGCCGGGCAGGAAAGCCGCCGGTGGCGACAGGCCCCCATCGGGTCGGCGTAATGCGTAGCAGCACCTTGCCCTGCCTGGTCATCGCCTCGCGGTATTCGTCCCAGCCCGGGTGCTCACCGGAGATCGCGCGGTAGTACTCGACGAGCGGCTCGACGGCCTCGGGCAGGTCCAGCACTTCGCCCTCGCCGTCCACCTGCACCCACGCGGCGCCGAAGTCGTCCGACAAGACCAGCGCGCTGCACCGCGGTCGGCGCCGCAGGTTGTGCGACTTCGCCCGCTCCGGGTAGGACGCGATGACGATGCGGCCCGCGCCGTCGACGCCGGCCGTTACCGGCGACGACTGCGGGGAGCCGTCCGCCCGGGTGGTGATCAGCACCATGTGGTGACGCGGCCGGACGAAGTCCAGCAGTGCGTCGCGGTCGACCGAGGTGGTGGTGGCAATAGTGCGGGGCATGGGCCGATCATGCCGCACGGATACGATCGCGCCGACTGGTGACGACGAGGGAGCGACCGTGCGATTCGCGATTAAGACCCTGCCGGAACACACCACGTGGCAGGAGATGCTCGACGTCTGGGTGGCTGCCGACGAGATCGAACTGTTCGAGTCGGCGTGGCACTGGGACCACTTCTACCCGCTGACCGGCGACATGGCCGGACCCAATCTCGAGGCCTGGACGACCCTCACGGCAGCGGCGCAGGCCACCCGCCGAATCCGGGTGGGCTGCCAGGTGCTCGGCATGATCTACCGCCACCCAGCGGTGCTCGCGAACATGGCAGCGACGCTGGACATCGTTTCCGGCGGTCGCCTTGAGCTCGGACTGGGCGCCGGCTGGAACCAGATGGAGTGCGACGCCTACGGGATCGAGTTGCCGCCGCTGCGGGAGCGCTTCGATCGCTTCGACGAGGGCGTCCAGGCGATCATCGCGCTGCTCACCGAGCCCACCGCGACGTTCCCAGGCCGGTACGTCCGGCTCACCGACGCGCGTTGCGAGCCCAAGCCGGTGCAGCGCCCGCACCCGCCGATCGTCATCGGCGGCCGCGGCCCGAAGCGCACCCTGCGCGCCACGGCCCGCTGGGCGCAGGGCTGGCACTGCCTCACGTCCAGCCCGCAGGACTGGCTCGACGTCAAGCAGACCCTGATCGAGCACTGCATGGACATCGGGCGGGATCCGGGGGAGATCGACTGCTCGGTGAACATCCGCCTCAAGGACAGCCCCGACAATGGCGGGGTGGCCGGTGGTGTACGGGCGGTGGCCGAGGAGGCGGCCGCGTACCGCGACGCCGGCGTCGACCTGGCCGTCGTGACGCTCCCACTGCGGGCGAAGCCTGCGATTCTCGAGCCCGTCGCCGAGGCGCTCGCCCCGCTCGCCTGACGCGGGTGGTACCACCGCGGTACCATCGGCGGCGTGGCCATGAATCTCCGCCTGACCGATGAACAGGACCGGATCCTGCAGGAGCTCGCCGACGCGCAGCACATCAGCAAACACGAGGCGGTATTGCGCGCGATCGAGGCCCAAGCTGAGCGCGTGCAGGTTTCCCGCGAGGTCGAGCAGTACGCGGACTACGCGCTCGAACGGTACGAGCAGCTGCTCGACCGGCTGGCGCAGTGACGGTCCGCTATCTCTCGGCCGAGGACGTTCTCGCGCTGGCGCGGCGTATAGGTGAGCCACGCCCGCGCGATGTGGGCCTGGTGGCGTCCGCCGTGGCGCGCCCGCGGACATCTGTGTTCGGCGAGGACGCCTACCCCGACCTGCACACCAAATCGGCCGCCCTACTGCACTCGCTGGCCCGGAACCACGCCTTCGTCGACGGCAACAAGCGCGTCGCGTGGCTCTCGATGGGCGCGTTCTACTGGATCAACGGCATGCTGCTCGACGCTCCGGACGATCCGGCCTACGACCTCGTCATCGACGCGGCGTCGGGCCAGGTCGATGCGCCGCACATCGCTAAGGCGCTGGTGGCATGGGTCCGGCGTCGGTGACGCGGCGCGTTGTCGGCGCAGTCACTAGGCTCGACATCGACGGCGCGGCCATTAGGTTGACGCTGTGTTCCGCTGTCCGAATCGACGAAAGCTGACCCGTGGCCGACCGCCTCATCGTCCGTGGCGCCCGCGAGCACAACCTCAAGGACGTCCATGTCGAGCTGCCCCGTGACTCGCTGATCGTGTTCACCGGGCTGTCCGGCTCGGGCAAGTCGAGCCTGGCGTTCGACACGATCTTCGCCGAGGGCCAGCGTCGCTACGTGGAGTCGCTGTCGGCGTACGCCCGGCAGTTCCTGGGCCAGATGGACAAGCCGGACGTCGACTTCATCGAAGGCCTCTCACCGGCCGTGTCGATCGACCAGAAGTCGACGTCGCGCAACCCCCGGTCGACCGTCGGCACGATAACCGAGGTCTACGACTACCTGCGGCTGCTCTACGCACGCATCGGCAAGCCGCACTGCCCGATCTGCGGCGAGCCGATCGCGAAGCAGACCCCGCAGCAGATCGTCGACCGCATCCTGGAGATGCCCGAGGGCACCCGGTTCCAGGTGCTGGCGCCCGTGATCCGCGAGCGTAAGGGCGAGTACATCGACCTGTTCGCCGACCTGCAGGCGAAGGGCTACGCCCGGGTGCGCGTCGACGGGGTGGTCCATTCGCTCACCGATCCGCCGAAGCTGAAGAAGCAGGAGAAACACACCATCGAGGCGGTCGTGGACCGGCTCACCGCCAAGGCCAGCAGCAAGCAGCGCATCACGGACTCCGTCGAGACTGCGCTGGGTCTCGCCGGCGGGCTGGTCATTCTCGACTTCGTCGACCTGCCCGACGACGACCCGCATCGCGAGCGCCGGTACTCAGAACGGCTGGCCTGCCCGAACGACCACCCGCTGGCCATCGACGAGCTCGAGCCCCGCTCGTTCTCGTTCAACTCGCCGTTCGGTGCCTGTCCCGAGTGCACCGGCCTCGGCACCCGAAAGGAGGTCGATCCGGAGCTGGTGGTCCCGGATCCGGAGCGCAGCCTCGCGGAAGGCGCGATCGCGCCGTGGGCCAACGGGCAGACCAGCGAGTACTTCGAGCGGCTGCTTTCGGGTGTCGCCGACGTCGAGGGCTTCGATCTCGAGACGCCGTGGGATCAGCTGAACGCCCGGGCACAGAAGGCCGTGCTCCACGGGCTCACCGAGCAGGTGCATGTCCACTACCGCAATCGTTACGGACGTGACCGGTCCTACTACGCCAGCTACGAGGGCGTGATTCCGTGGATCGAACGGCGCTACGCCGAGACCGAGAGCGACTACTCGCGGGAGAAGTACGAGGGCTACATGCGCGAGGTGCCTTGTCCGGCCTGCCAGGGCACCCGCCTCAAGCCTGAGATCCTCGCCGTCACGATCGGCGGGCGCTCCATCGCCGAGCTGTCGTCGTTGTCGATCGGCGATGCGTCGGCGTGGCTGCACTCGGTCGAGCTCACCGACCGCGAGCGCTTCATCGGTGAGCGGGTGCTCAAGGAGGTGCACGCTCGGCTGGGCTTCCTCGTCGACGTGGGCCTCGACTATCTCTCGCTCGATCGCGCCGCCGCGACGCTGGCCGGGGGAGAGGCACAGCGCATCCGGCTGGCCACGCAGATCGGCTCGGGGCTCGTCGGCGTGCTGTACGTGCTGGACGAGCCTTCGATCGGGTTGCACCAGCGCGACAACCACCGGCTGATCGACACGCTCTTGCGGCTGCGCGACCTGGGCAACATGCTGATCGTCGTCGAGCACGACGAGGACACCATCCGCAGCGCCGACTGGGTCGTCGACATCGGTCCGCGCGCCGGCGAGCACGGTGGCGAGATCGTCGTCGAGGGCACCGTCGAGGACTTGCTGGCCTCTGCGGAGTCGATTACCGGGGCGTACCTGTCCGGGCGACGGTCCATCGCAGTGCCGATGATCCGCCGGCCGCGGCAGAAGGGCCGCGAGGTCATCGTCGAGGGAGCGCGCGAGCACAACCTGCGCAATATCGACGTGGCGTTTCCCCTCGGGTGCTTCGTCGCGATCACCGGGGTGAGTGGTTCGGGCAAGTCCACACTCGTCAACGACATTCTCTACGCCGCGCTGGCCACCAAGATCAACGGCGCCAAGATGCCGGCCGGCCGCCACAAGCGGGTGCGCAACGTCGAACTCCTCGACAAGGTGGTGGGGGT
>JBKPQY010000282.1:0-4736 GCA_046734315.1 Actinomycetota bacterium
GTGGTGTAGTTCCAGCGGATGCTGTCGTCGCCGACATCCGCGTTACGGGGGCCGGACGGGATGAGTCCCAGCGGGCCGAACACGAATTCGATCACGTAACCGGCGGCGGCCATCGTCACGTAGAACGTGACGAACAGGAAGGCGGCCATGCGCCGCCCGTAGTACTTCGCGTAGATGAGCAGCAGCGGAATGATGATCAGGTCGGCGAAGATGAACGAGACGACCCCGCCGAAGCTGATACCCCCGTTCCACAGCACGGCTGCCAGTGGCGCGTTGCCGATCGAGCAGACGAACGTCACGACGGCGACGAGCGGACCGATGAGTGGTCCCCACAGCTTGGCTGCCAACGGGTGGTTGGTGAAGAACAACTGCTGCCAGAACGAGTCAGGGATCCAGGCCGCGGCCGCTCCGGCGATGAGCAGCCCTCCGACGAGGTCGCGCAGGATCGCTGCCCACTCCATGACGAAGTTGTGGCTGACCGACGTGAACCCGGCCGGTGAGGCGAGCCGTCGCCAGAATGATCCCGAGCCGGTGACGCTCATGTCCATCGCTGCATGGCCCTCCATCGACCCGGCGATGCCACGATCGGCCTGCGTGCGGGCGTCCCGGCGCAACCGGCTCGTGAGAAAGCGGCGGAACAACAACGCCAGCAGGATGATCATGATGGGGCCGCCGACGAACTCGGCGAGCGTGAACTGCCAGCCGAGCAGCAGTGCCAAGATCAACCCGAGCTCGATGACGAGGTTGGTGGACGCGAACTGGAAGGCCATCGCTGCGGTGAAGTCCGCTCCCTTCCGGAATAGCGAGCGGGCGAGCGCGACGGCGGCATACGAACAGGACGACGACGCTGCGCCGAGCCCGGTGGCCGTGGCGAGGCTGCGCGGGCGGTCGTCGGGAAGCAGCCGCGCGATCGTCGACTTCTTGACCAGAGCCTCGATCATTGCTGCCAGCGTGAAGCCCAGGATCAGCGACCACGTGACCTGCCAGGTCATGGTCCCGGCGGCGCGCAACGCGTCCAGAATCGGCACTGTCAGTTGCTCCTTCCCGCGCCAACCCTACCCCCCCAGGGTATTACGATGGTCAGCGGAGCAGCATCAGGTCCAGTTCGAGCCACTGCGCCAAGGCCTCGATCTCAGCCTGCACGGCGGTGGTCATGTCCCGGGTGAAGATCAGGTCCTCGTGGATCGCGTTGACCCGGAGCACGCCGGCCTTGCGGTCGGCCGTGGCGTCGAGCTTGCCGACCAGCCGGTCGCCGTACAGGATCGGCAACGCGAAGTACCCCCAACGGCGCTTGGCAGCCGGCTTGTACATCTCCAACTGGTAGTCGAAGTCGAAGAGGTCGATCGCTCGCTGCCGATCGAAGATGAACCGATCCAGCGGGGACAGTAGTGCCGCACGCCCGGAGAACACGCTGTCGAGATACGAGGGGTCGATCCGCCACGTCCCCTTCACGCCGTCGACCACGGCCTGCTCGCCCGCCTCGCCCACGTCCACGGGCTCGCCCGGGCATTCCGGTGCTCGGGCGCGGGCGATGCCCAGCGACCGCAAGCGCAACTCGTTGCGGGTGCGCAGTGCCTGGTCGGCCGGCATGGCCGGCTCATCGGGGTAGACGCGACTGGCGAGATCCCACAGCCGACTGCGGCCGCGCCGCCCCGCGACCGCGACCTCGCCGCGCGCTTCCATGAACTCCAGCAGCCGGGTGACGTTGCGGTCGCTCGACCACCCGGACGACTTCCAGGGCACGGCACAGGTATCCGGAAGCTCTCCCGCCGCCAGCGGGCCCGACGAGCCGAGCCGATCGAGGATGTCCCGGCGGCACGCGTCATTGGCGCGTACCCAGTCCCTGCGCCACACCTGCCAGTCGCGCAGCTCTCCCCGCCCCGGCCACTCGGCCATCTCCGCGCGGTAGAGCGCCATGTCCTCGGCAGGACGAATCATCCCCTGTAGCTCGACGAGCACCTGATGCTCCAGGGCGGCCTGCAGCTCTTCAGGCCGGTACGTCGCCCCGAGGCGGCTCCAGGCGACCAGATCGGCATTCGGGGCAACCGCGGCGGTCCCGTCGTTCTGGAGCATCGTCAGGTGCTGCACAACCTCGAGCAGCACGGTCGGACGCGGGCTGTCGAGCAGCTGGGCGCGTACGGCGATGCGACGCGCGTCCACACGAGAAAGCTCGCGGACGGTCACGCGACCGACGCTACGGGACGTCGCCTGGGCGGATCCGGTAGTAACGAACCGTGTCCGGAGACGTAGGAACTGCGCAGCTGCAGCGGCATCGCACACGGCTGCTGCCGAAGCTGGACGCACGGGAGCTCGCCGCGATCTTCGCCGGCGGCGCCGCGGGCACCGCGCTTCGAGCCGCGCTGGCGCAGGCGTTCCCGCATTCTGCGACGAGTTGGCCGTGGCCGACGTTCGGCGTCAACATCGCGGCCGCGTTCCTGCTCGGCTATGCGGTGACCCGGCTACAGGAGCGGCTGCCGGTGTCGAGCTATCGGCGTCCGCTGCTCGGCACCGGGTTGTGCGGCGGCTTGTCGACGTTCTCGACGGTCCAAGTGGAGTTGGTGACGATGCTCGACGCGCGTGCCTACGGGCTGGCCGCCGGGTACGCGTCGGCCAGCGTCGCGGTGGGCTACGCCGTGTGCTATGCCGCGACCGCGCTCGTCCGCCGATCCTGGACACGACTGTGAGCGTGCTCGTCTGGACGGGCGTGGTCGTCATCGGCGGGTTGTGCTCGGTGCTGCGGTTCTTGGTCGACGGCACGGTGGGGTCCCGGCTGGGCCGCGACTTCCCGTTCGGGACGCTGATGGTCAACATCAGCGGCGCGGTGATCCTGGGACTGCTGACCGGGCTGGCGTTGGGAGACGACGCCGCGCTGCTGGCCGGCACCGCGGCGGTCGGCTCGTACACGACGTTCTCGACGTGGATGCTGGAGACGCAGCGGCTCGCCGAGGAACGCGAGGTACGCGGCGCCGTGGTCAACGTGATCGCCAGCCTCGCCCTCGGCATCGCGGCTGCTGCCGCCGGCAAGGCGATCGGAACCCACCTGTGAACGTGGACGGCCTCAAGCTGACCAGCTACTTCGGCGAGCGGAAGCGGGTCGGGCAACGTTTCGTCGCGGACGCCCTGATGGACCTCTACGGCCGGCGGCAGCTCACGGCCAGCATCATGCTGCGGGGCGCCGAAGGGTTCGGACTGAAGCACCACCTGCGCAGCGATCACTCGCTCACGCTCTCGGAAGACCTTCCCGCGGTGGCGGTCGCCGTCGACACACACGAGCGCATCGAGGCCGTCCTCGGCCCGACCGCCGAGCTCGGGCCGGGGTTGATCACTCTCGAACGGGCACGGCTGCTCACGGGTGACATCACGCCGGTCGCGCTGGCCGAACCGACGCACGACGCAACGAAGCTCACCGTCTACCTGGGCCGCCAGGAGCGGACCTATCGCGTGCCGGCGTTCGTCGCCGTCTGCGATCTGCTGTATCGGCGCGGCGTCGCGGGCGCGAGCGTGCTGCTCGGCGTCGACGGCACCGCACACGGCATCAGGGAGCGGGCCCGGTTCTTCGGACGCAACGCCCAGGTGCCGATGATGGTGATCGCCGTCGGCTCCGGCGAGCAGATTGCCCGCGTCCTGCCCGAATTGGGTGGACTGCTGCGCGAGCCGCTGCTGACGCTCGAACGCGTCCGGGTGTGCAAGCGAGACGGGCAACTTCTCGACACCCCGCACGTCCTGCCGAGCACGGACGAGCGCGGCATGCCGTTGTGGCAGAAGCTGATGATCTACTCGTGCGGGGCGGCGTTGCATCACGGCCAGCCCATCCACCGCGCCGTCAACCGCCGGCTGCGGGCCACCGGTGCGGCCGGGTCCACGACGCTTCGCGGCATCTGGGGGTTCCACGGCGCCCACGCCCCGCACGGCGATCGTCCGTTCCAGGTCAGCCGGCACGTCCCCACGGTCACGGTTGTCATCGACAGCCCGGAGCGGGTCGCCCGGTCGTTCGCGATCATCGACGAGCTGACGAGCGAGCGCGGCCTCGTCACGAGCGAGGTGGTCCCGGCACGCGCCCTTTGACCCAGGTTCACCCAAAGGTCAGATCGGTCTGATGTGCTGTCTCGAACCGAGTGCGTGTGGGATCGGAGGACGTCATGCGCAGGTACGGGCTTGTCCTGGCCGCGGCCGGAGTCGCGATTGCGGTGACCGTTCCGACGGCCGCATCGGCGGCGGACACCGCGTCGGGCTGGCAATGGACGAGCGAGGCGGTTGCGCCGGGCGTGACGGTCGAGGTCGGCGTGCTCCAGGGGGCGTCAGCACCGTTCTGGACGGTGACGATCGACGCGCCGGCAACCAACTCGCTCACCGGCCGGCCCACGGTTGCCGAACTGGGTTCGCAGCAGTGGGCGCAGGACTCCGCCGAGCGCCTGGTCGCGGCTGGCTACCAGCCACGGGTCGATGCCGTCGACTGGCCGCCGTTCGCGGACACGCCCCGCGGCGTCGAGGGTTTCCGGGTCCGCACGGGGGACTACGCCACTCAGGCTGATGCGGTGGCCGCAGTCGCTGCCCTGAAAGGCTGCCGGGTTCAGCACAGCCGCCGCGGAGTGGACCGGCTTCGACGCCGACCAGGCGCCGGATGCCGAGCGGGTGCATGTCGCGGTCATCGACCCGCGGGCGTTCCACGGGTCCGTCGCCGCGACTCATGACGGCACCGTGGCGCAGCGGGAGAAGACGTCGACGATCGCCGCGAA
>JBKPQY010000283.1:0-14833 GCA_046734315.1 Actinomycetota bacterium
GGCTGGTCCTCGGCGGCATGCTCACCGACTGGGCATCGTGGCGGTGGTCGCTGTTCATCAACGTCCCGATCGGCATCGCCCACGTGAACCTCGCGCCCCGGTACCTCCCGGAGACGGAGCCGCAGCACGGCCGCTTCGACGTCGCCGGCGCGATCACCTCGACGGCGGGGATGTCCGCGCTCGTTTACGGCTTCGTGCGCGCCGCCTCCGATGGGTGGGGCGACTCGCTGACGGTGAGCGCGTTCGTCGCGGGTGCGGCGTTGCTGGCGATGTTCGTCGCCATCGAACTACGGGCCGAACAGCCGATCACCCCGCTGCGGATGTTCGCCAGCCGCGAGCGCAATAGCTCCTACGTCGCGCGGCTGCTGCTGGTCGGCGGCATGTTCGGGATGTTCTTCTTCATGACCCAGTTCCTGCAAGGTGTGCGCGACTACAGCCCGCTCAAGGCCGGCTTCGCGTTCGTGCCCATGACCGTCGCGCTGTTCGCGATGGTGCGAGTGGTACCGCGTGTGATCGCCCGCATCGGCGCCAAGCGCTTGCTGATCGGGGGTGCGGGGCTGGGGCTGGTCAGCATGGTCTGGCTGTCACGGATCACGTTCAGCACGCAGTACTGGCCGCAGATCCTCGTGCCGATGGTGCTGCTGGGCGTCGGCATGGGCGTGGCGTTCATCCCGCTCACGACGGCGTCGCTTGCCGGCGTCGCGCCGCGGGATGCCGGCGCCGCGTCCGGGCTGGTGAACGTGATGCAGCAGGTCGGCGGCGCGCTGGGCCTCGGCATCCTCGTGACCGTCTTCGGCACCTCACGGCGCCACGCCGAGCAGCACCCGGCCGCAGCGTTGTCGGCCGCGGCCCAGCAACATCACGACACGGCGCACGCCATCGCATCCGCATTCACCGGCTCGGCGGTGTTCCTCGCCCTGACGTTCCTCGTGATCGTCTTCGCGATCCGTATCCGGCCGCCGGCGGCCGAGCCGGCGTAGCGGGCAGCCGGATCACCCGGTGGGCAGGTTCGCCCCGGCGGAACGGCGAGCCTGCCCGGTGGGGTCAGCCCGACGCGGCGAGTTGCCCGCACGCGCCGTCGATCTCACGGCCCCTGGTGTCGCGCACCGTGACGCCTACACCGTGCGCTTCGAGCCGGCGGACGAACTCGCGCTCGGCCGGCTTGGGCGAGGCGTCCCACCGCGAGCCCGGTGTGGGATTGAGCGGAATGAGGTTCACGTGTGCCAGGCGGGAGCGCAGCAGTTCGCCGAGCATGTCCGCACGCCACGGCTGATCGTTAATGTCCCGGATCATGGCGTACTCGATCGAGTAGCGTCGCCCCGTGCGTGCCGCGTACCCATCGGCGGCAGCCAGCACCTCGGCGACCTTCCACCGGGTGTTGACCGGGACGAGCGTGTCGCGCAGTTCGTCGTCCGGGGCGTGCAGCGACACCGCGAGGGTTACCTTGAAGCCCTCGTCGGCGAGACGCCCGATCGCGGGCACCAGGCCGACCGTCGACACAGTGACCGACCGCTGTGACAGGCCCAGCCCGGCAGGCGCCCGTTCGGTGAGCCGGCGCAGTGCTCCCGCCAGCCGGACGAAGTTGGCCAGCGGCTCCCCCATGCCCATGAACACGACGTTCGAGAGCCGGGCTGATCCGCCGGGCAGCTCGCCGCGCGCGGTACTACGGGCGGCGGCCACCACCTGGTCGACGATCTCCGCGGTCGAGAGGTTCCGGCGCAGCCCGCCCTGCCCGGTGGCGCAGAATGGGCAGCCCATTCCGCAGCCGGCCTGGCTGGACACGCACACCGTTACCCGATCGGGGTAACGCATCAGCACGCTCTCGACGAGCGTCCCGTCGCACAGCCGCCACAACGACTTGCGAGTCGCGCCGCCGTCAGCCGAAAGGACGCGCACCTCGGTGAGCAGCGACGGCAACAGCGTGCGGAGCGCCTCCCGCACGGCGCGCGGCACATCACTCATTGCGACGACGTCGTTCTCGAACCGGCCGAAGTACTGGCGGGACAGCTGGTCGGCGCGATAGCCGGGCTGGCCCAGTTCGGCGACGGCGGCACGGCGCTGCGCCACGTCGAGGTCGGCGAGGTGGCGCGGCGGCGGGCTCATGCCAGCCCCGCGATCCGGTCAAGCGCCGCCTGAACGATCGGCCGGGAGGTGCCGACGTTCATGCGGGCGAAGCCGCGGTACGGCGAGCCGAAGTTCGGCCCGCGAACCAGCGCCACGCGGGCCTTGTCCAGCAGCACGTCGGCCGGCTCGCCGGCCAGGCCGGTACCGCGGAGGTCGAGCCAGGCGAGGTAGGTGGCCTGGGCCTCCGTTACCCGGGCGCCGGGCAGTGCCTTGGGCAGCAACTCGGCGACCAGGCCGTGGTTGACCGCAATGTAATCGACGGTGTCGGCAAGCCAGGTCTCGCCCTCGTCGAACGCGGCCGCCCCGGCGGCGACGCCGAAGATCCCGGTCCGCTCGGACAGTTCCGTCAACGCGGGGCCGGCGAGCCGGTCGTGAATCGCGCGGCTGCCAGCGACGAGGATCGCTGCCTTCAGTCCGGGCAGGTTCCACCCTTTGGACGCCGAGTGAAGGCACACGCAGTCGGCGTTCAGGGTAGGAAACGGCACATGCGGTGTGCGACGGTCGAGGATCAACGGCGCGTGGATCTCGTCGCTGATGACCGGGACGCCGTGCCGGTCGGCCAGTTCGGCGACGATGCCCAGCTCGCCGGGCCCGAACACGCGCCCGGTCGGGTTGTGCGGATTGCACAGCAGTACTGCCTTTGCGCCGGCGCGCAACGCGGCGTCGAGGGCGTCGCCGTCGACGGTCCAACCTGCCTCGGCGCCGCCCGTCATGGGCACCGCGACCACCGCGCGCCGGGTCGACGCAACGGAGACGAAGAACGGCGGGTATGCCGGCGTCAGGAACGCGACGCCGTCGCCCGGATCGGTCAGCCGGTCGATGGCGTATTCGACCCCGGTCATGACGTCGGGCACCGCCGCGGCCAGCGCCGGGTCCGGCGTCCAGCCGTAGCGACGCGCGGCGAACCGTGCGAGCGCCTCGACGTAGCTGCCGCCCGTGGGGTAGCCGGTGTCGCCACGGTCGACGAGTTCGTGCAGTACGCGGCGGATGGGCTCGGCGAGCGGGAAGTCCATCTCGGCCACCCACATCGGCAGCACGTCCGGGTCATACGTCGACCACTTCATGCTGATGCGCCGGCGGAGCCCGTCGGGCCGCAGGGCGTCGTACGGATGGCTCATGCGTCCTCGCGGCTGAACGTGAAGCCCACCATCCATGAGGGCTCGACCCTGATGTAGGCGATGTTGCCACCCCACTCGTCCGGCGAGTGGCCGTACGTCCGGACGCAGTGGTCGTAGAAGGCCGTGAACTCCGGGCCGTCGCGTTCCAGGAAGCGTGCCTGTCCGTGGCAGAACACCCCGTACCCGTCCCTGGGCGTATACGACGCGCTGATCGCCCGGCGGGCACGCAGCTGTCGAGCCTTCGGCGAACCGCCGTCGGTGGTGAAGTGCCAGCAGCCGTGCAAGAAGTGTCCGTCGACAGCGCTGACCCGTGGCTCGAAGCGGGCAGTCACGGTTGCGACGTTGAGCACGGCGATGCCGGTGAGGTCGGCAGCGAGCTGCTCCGCGCTGAGCCGTCGTTCGGGCTGCATGATGTCCACCAAATGCCGGGACGCGCCGGCGAAGCTGCTGTCGAGCAGCTGCTGCAGCGCATCGAGCTCGGTGGGTGTCTCGTACATGCTCACGAAGGCGCGTATGCCGCGAGCACCAGGTAGGCGACAACGGCACACGGCAGCAGGGAGTCGAGGCGGTCCATGATGCCGCCGTGGCCGGGCAACATCCTGCCCATGTCCTTGAGGCCGAGGTCGCGTTTGATCATCGACTCGCCGAGGTCGCCGAGGGTGGCCGTGACGGCGATGGCGGCGCCGAACACCACCCCTTTCCACCAAGCCTGGTGGAACGTGAGTGCCATGATCAGCGCGCCGCACAGGCAGCAGGCGATCACTGACCCGGCGAACCCCTCCCACGTCTTGCCCTTGGACACGACTGGCGCCAGCGGGTGCTTGCCGAACAGCACGCCGGTGACATACCCGCCCGTGTCGCTGCACACGACCGTCCCGACGAACGCCAGAACCCGGGCCGCGCCGTCGTCAGGGCTGGCGAGCAGCACGGCGAACCCGGCGAGCAGGGGAACGTAGACGAGCACGAGCACCGACGCCGATACGTCACGCAGGTATCCGGATGCCCCATCGCCGAGGCGCCACACCGCGACACCGCAGACGGTCACCACCACGGCGATCATCAGCCCGCCGGTGCCCCGATACCAGGCGGCGACGTCCATTGCAACGGCGCCGACCAGCACCGGAACGATCGGCGGCCGGGCCTCGACGGTCCGGATGGCCGCGATGAGTTCGTAGCTGCCGAGTCCGACCGCGAGCACCACGACGCCCACGAAGCTCGGCCGGTATACGAAGAGGCTGGCGATGATGAGCGCACCCGCGGCGAGGCCGACGGCGATCGCGGCGGGCAGGTTGCGGCCGGCACGCGACTTTGCGGCCGGCGGCAGGTCGGTGACGATCGCGAGCGGCGCCGTAGTCGCCGCATCGAGCGACGGTTCCTCGACGGCGGCCCGGTGGTGGTGACGATGGCCCGTGACGTGCCGGTACTCGGCGAGCAAGGCGCTGAGGTCGACGGCGTCCGCGTCCCCGGGCTCGGGCCGGCGGTGCCGTGCGGAGCGGGGGCCAGCGACGCGCGGAATGTATCCGGTGGGCCGCTCGCTCGCGGCCTCGTCGGCGAACGATGGGGGACGGCCCCGCGCCGAATGCGCGGGGCCCTCCAATCGCTCGCTGCCAGCCATCAGACCTCGAGCAGTTCGGCTTCCTTGGCCTTCACGATCTCGTCGACGTGCGCGGTGTACTTGCTCGTGGTCTTGTCGAGCTCGGCCTCGGCTCGGCGCACGTCGTCCTCGCCGGTCTCGCCGTCGCGCATCAGCTTGTCCAGCGCGTCCTTGGCGTGCCGGCGCACGGCGCGGATGGAGACCTTGGCGTCTTCGCCCTTGCGGTGCGCGACCCGGACCATCTCGCGGCGACGTTCCTCGGTCAGCTGCGGGAACACCACCCGGATGATCGTGCCGTCGTTGCTGGGGTTGACGCCGAGGTCGCTGTTGCGGATGGCTTTCTCGATTGCCCCGAGCTGCGAGGCGTCATAGGGCTTGATGACGGCCATGCGCGCCTCGGGGATGTTCACGGACGCGAGTTGCGGGATCGGCGTCGGCGCGCCGTAGTAGTCGACGAGCAGTCGCGCGAACGCGTTCGGGGTGGCGCGACCGGTGCGGATGCCGCCCAGCTCGTCGCGGGCGACGACGATCGCCTTCTCCATCTTCTCTTCGGCTTCGAAGAGCGTCTCGTCGATCACTGTGTCTCCCTGCTCTTCGCGCTCACGACACCATTCTCCCGTCGATGGGTCAGCCCGTCTTGCTGACGAGCGTGCCGATCTTCTCACCGCGCGCCGCTCGGGCGATGTTGCCGTCGTCCAGCCCGAAGACCACGATCGGCATGCCGTTGTCCCGGCAAAGGCTGAACGCCGCGGCGTCGGCGACTTGCAGCCCGCGTCGTAGCACCTCGTCGTACGTGATCGTGTCGAACTTGACCGCATCGGGATGGGTGCGGGGGTCGGCGTCGTACACCCCGTCGACACCGTTCTTGCCGAGCAGAAGCACCTGGCAGCCGATCTCCAGCGCGCGCTGCGCGGCAACCGTATCCGTCGAGAAGTACGGCAGGCCCGCGCCTGCGCCGAAGATCACCACCCGGCCCTTCTCGAGATGCCGTTCGGCCCGCCGTGGGACGTATGGCTCGGCCACCTGGCCCATCGTGATCGCAGTCTGCACGCGCGTGGGGACGCCCGCCTTCTCTAGGAAATCCTGAAGCGCCAGGCAGTTCATCACTGTTCCGAGCATCCCCATGTAGTCGGCGCGGTCACGATCCATGCCGCGCTGCGACAGCTCTGCCCCGCGGAAGAAGTTGCCCCCTCCGACCACCACGGCCACCTGCGTGCCAGTGATCACGACCTCCGCGATCTGCCGGGCGAGCGACTGGACCACATCGGGGTCGACACCCACCGAACCACCGCCGAACGTCTCGCCCGAAAGCTTCAGCAGCACCCTGCGGTAGCCCTGAGGTGGTGAGGCCGCCGTTCCTTCATCGGTCATCGGCGGCCGCTCCTCTCGCGCTGGTGTGCGTGTGATCCTGCCCTATCAGCCTGGGCAGAGCGCGCCTAGGCTGCGCCCACCTCGAAATGCGCGAACCCGGTCACGGTCACGCCGGCATCGTCGAGCAGCGACTTCACGGACTTCTTGGCGTCCTGCACCGACTCCTGCTCGAGCAGCACGTTCGTCTTGTAGAAGCCGTTGACCATGCCCTCGACGATCTTGGGCAGCGCCGCCTCGGGCCTGCCCTGCTCGCGGGCCTTCGCCTCAGCGATGCGCCGCTCGGACTCGATGACATCCGCCGGTACGTCGTCGCGGGTCAGGTAACGCGGGCGCATCGCCGCAACCTGCATCGCGGCCCCGCGAGCAGCGGCGAGGTCGTCGCCGGTGAACCGCACGAGCACACCCACCTGCGGCGGCAGGTCGGACGCCTTCTTGTGCAGGTACGTGGCCACCTGCCCGTCGATCTTGACGGCACGCCGCAGTTCGAGCTTCTCGCCGATCACCGCGGCGAGCGCCTCGATGTTCTCGGCGACGCTGCGTCCGTCCTTCAGCGTCTCGGCGAGCAGCGACGGGACGTCGGTGGCAGCCGAGTTCGCGAAGTGCGCGACGATATCGCCCGCAAGGGTCTGGAACTGCTCGTTCTTCGCGACGAAGTCCGTCTCAGACGCCAGCTCGATCATCGCGCCCTCGGCGGCGGCGACCAGGCCGTTCGACGCTTCGCGCTCCTGCCGCTTGACGTTCTTGGCCGAGCCCTTGACGCGCAGGATTTCCCCGGCCTTGTCGAAGTCGCCGCCGGCTTCCTCGAGCGCGTTCTTCGCGTCCATCATGCCCGCGCCGGTGGCATCGCGGAGCTTCTTCACGTCAGCGGCGGTGTAGTTCGCCATCGTCTTGTCGGTGTCCTCAGTTCTCGAAAGTGGTCAGGATTCGGAGGCGTCGGCCTCGGAGGCGCCGGCCGCGGCAGGCTGGTAGAGATCGCGTTCCCACTCCGCCAGCGGCTCGTCGGCCGCAAGCTGGCCGGGCTCCGGCTTCTCGTCGCGGCCGGCGTTGGCAGCGGCGGCTGCGCGGGCGACCAGCCCGTCGGCGACGGCGTCCGCGATCACCCGGGTGAGCAGTGCGGCGGAGCGGATCGCATCGTCGTTGCCCGGAATCTTGTAGTCGACTTCGTCCGGATCGCAGTTCGTGTCGAGAATCGCGATCACCGGAATGCCCAGCTTGCGTGCCTCGCCGACGGCGATGTGTTCCTTCTTGGTGTCGACCACCCAGATCGCGCTGGGCACCTTGCTCATCTCACGGACGCCGCCGAGTGTGCGCTCGAGCTTGTCCTTCTCCCGCTGGAGCATCAACTGCTCCTTCTTGGTGGCCGTGCCTTCCCAGCCGCCCTGCTCCTTCGACTCGAGTTCCTTGAGCCGCTGCAGTCGCTTGTAGACGGTCGAGAAGTTGGTGAGCATGCCGCCCAGCCAGCGCTGGTTGACGTACGGCATGCCGACCCGGGTGGCCTGCTCGGCGATGGCTTCCTGGGCCTGCTTCTTGGTACCGACGAAGAGCACGCTGCCGCCGTGGGCGACCGTCTCCTTGACGAACTCGTAGGCGCGGTCGATGTAGGACAGCGTCTGCTGCAGGTCGATGATGTAGATACCGTTGCGCTCGGTGAAGATGTAGCGCTTCATCTTTGGGTTCCAGCGCCGGGTCTGGTGCCCGAAGTGAACGCCGGAGTCGAGCATCTCCTTCATGGTGACGACGGCCATGCCGGTCGTCCTCCTTGCTGTGCGTGCGCGCCGTGGCGCGCGATCCTCGGTTGGCGCGGACGAGCCGGGTAGCCCGCCGCCCTGGTGCCCGGTGTCGCGGCCCAAGTTCTGCCGGCCGGACTGACCGGTCGGACCGAGGTAGGCCGCCAACCCGCGTTTGCGGGCGGGCACGCGAAGTCGACCCCTTGGGGTCGCTACACCGAAGTCTAGCCGCTACCCGGACGCCACGCCCAATTCGGCGCCCTCCGCGCCCTGCGCGTCAGTTGAGCAGGCCGTCGCGGCGCGCTACGGCCGCCGCCTCGGTACGGCCGCGGACGCCGAGCTTCGCGAGGATGTTCGAGACGTGCACGCTCACGGTCTTCTCGCTGATGTAGAGCTGCCGGGCGATCTGCCGATTGGTGCTGCCCTGGGTGATCAGCGCAAGGACGTCGCGCTCACGCTGGGTGAGGGCGTTGGACGAAGCGCTGGCGCTTCGCGACTCACCGAGCTGACGCAGCTCGTCCAGCAGGGGCCGAGCACCCAGTCTGCGGGCCGCATCCCGGGCCAGGCTCGCCTGTTCGGCCGCGTCGCTGGGCCGCCCGGCGGCGCGCAGCACGGCGGCGAGCCGGGCTCGTGACCGCGCCTGTTCGAACACGTTCCCGTACCCGAAAGCCTCGACGGTGCGCTGCCACAGGTCGATGTGTTCGTCCACGTGGGGCGGTTCGACGCCGCCGAGCCAGCGCAGCCGCGCCCACTCGGCCTCCATGCGCGCCTGCCAGGCAACGCCCTCGACGCCCAGCCGGCCGCCGAACGGGCGCCCCCGCTGAAGCGTGGTGCGCCCGGCCGCCACCAGCTCACGGCCCCGCTCGACCGAGCCGGCACGGTCTTCGCTGGTCTGGGTCGCCGCGGCGCTGGAGAGGGCGGCGAGGCCCAGCGCGGAGAGCCGGATCCGGCCCAGGAACCAGGGCTGCTGCCACAGCTCGCCGACGATCGCGACCAGCTCTTCCAGTACACGCAATGCTGTCTCGGACTTGCCGTCATCGACGTACAGGTCGATGGCCGCCCCGCCGGAAAGGACCGCGATCAGCCCGTCACGGTGCCACCACGGACGCAGCACCGGCAGCATTTCGAGTGCGGCCGTGTTGCCCCGTCCCGCGCTGACCGCCATGCCCGCGGCGGCCAGCATCGCCTCGGCGAGTGCCGGCGGCGACTCGTCATCCACTCGGGCCAGGCTGGCGCTGATGTCCCAGTCGCCGCTGGCGTATCTTGCCACGCTGGCCATGACGCGCGACTCGAGCCCGTACGCCGTCCAGGGGCGGCCGAAGTCGCGCGCTCGAACGATATTGCCGTCCCAGGCCTCGATGGCGCGTGGCAGGTCGCCCTGGTCGTAGTAGAGGCTGCCGAGGTTGTAGCGGCTGCGCAGCTCGGCGGTGACCTCGCCGGCCTGGCGCGCCTCCTCGGCGACCTGGGCAAGGCCCCGTGCCGCGGCGGCGGGCTCGCCCGCGCGACGGTGCAGTATCGCCAGCGTGGTGTGCGCGTCAGCGGCGGCCTCCGGGTGGCCGAGAGCGGTTGCGGCCTCGACAGCCTCGCTCGCCCACCGCTCCGCGTCGTCCAGGCGGTCGAGCGCCATCGCGGCGTGCGCATGAAGCGACGCGATGCGGGTGCGGAAGGTGCTCGGCGGGTCGGCCGGCACCAAGCGCAGCGCCTCGGACGTCGCGGTGAACACCTCGAAGTCGCCGTCGACGGCGACTGACGCGGTCGCCAGCATGTACAGCAGCTCGGCGCGCAGCCGTGGGTCGCCGTCGTCCGGGTATTGGTCGAGCGCCTCTCGCGTCAGGTGCACCGCGCGGTAGGGATGCCCGGCGGCCACGGCGGCATCGGCCGCGGCCACGGCGAGCTGCGGCTCCTCGACCCGATCGGCCTCGGGGACGGCCGGAAGCAGCTCGAGCGCCACCTCGTAGTGGCGCAGCGCTTCTTGCGGGGCTCCGACCGTCATCGCCTCGTCGCCGGCCCGGATGCTCGCCGCAAAGGCCGTGGACAGGTCGTGCGACTCGCGGGCGTGCCGGGCCAGCTCCGCGGCGGTGCCGTCGACGGCCTTCTGCAGCGCGGCGGCGTATGCAGCGTGTATGCGGACCCGCTCGCCGGGCAGCAGGTCGTCGTAGATCGCCTCGGCGAGTAGCGCATGGCGGAAGCCGTAGCCGCTGTCGCCGCGGGGCTCGAGGATCTGCGCGTCGACGGCTTCACGCAGGGCGGCATCGAGCATGTCGTCGGGCACGTCGACCACCGCCGCCAGCAGCGCGTGCGACACCCTGCGGCCGGCCACCGCGGCGACCCGTGCCACGCGGCGTGCCTCTTCGGAGAGCCGGTCGAGACGAACGAGCAGCAGATCAGCGAGCTCGGCGGGCAGCATGCTCTGCTGCGGGCACTCGGCCGCGGCGGCAACGAGCTCCTCGGTGAAGAACGCGTTGCCCTCGGCTCGATCGATGATCTGGCGCAGATCCTGTTCCGCCAGCGGTCCAGGGTGCAGCGAATGGATAAGCTCGCGCACTTCGTCGGCGTTCAGCGGCGGTAGATGCAGCCGCTCGACCCGCGGCAGCCGAGCCCATTCGGCGACCGAGCGCCGCAACGGGTGGCGCCGATGCAGGTCGTCACTCCGATAGCTGATCACGATGTCGAGGGGCTGGTCGCGCAGGCGCGCCAACAGGAAGCCCAGCAGGTCGCGGGTGGACTGGTCGGCCCAGTGGACGTCCTCGACGACGAGCAGCACGGTGGACTTCTCGGCCAGCCGAGACAGCGCGCCGAGTACCGCTTCGAAGAGCACACCCCGCTGGATGCGGTCGTCCGGGTCGGCGGCCGGGGCGCTGATCACACGCTGCGTCGGCATCAGCCGGGCGATCGCCGGGTACTCGGCGAGCAGTTCGTCGCTCAAATCCGCGTGGTTGGCGGCGAGGCGGCCGAACGCCTCGCTGAACGGCACGAACGGCAGTCCGGCGTCGCCGAAGTCGATGCAGTGCCCGATCAGGTTCAGGACACCGGCCTCGTCCGTACGGTCGGTCAGCTCCGCCAAGAGCCGCGTCTTGCCCACCCCGGCGTCACCGGACAGCAGCATGGCGTTGGCTGCCCCTGCGGTCGCCTCATCGACGCCGCGCTGCACCAGGCCGAGCTCGGTCGCACGGCCGATCAGCGGAGTTGTCGGGCGGGGCACGTCTGCAATTTTGACGGCTGGCGCCGACAAACGTCGATGCGCCGATTCCGAATCGTTGGCCTGAGCGCCGCTATTCGTGCCACTTGTCCCGGCTGTACGGGTTCTCGCGCTTGTCACAACCGCCGACCCGGTCACGGTCATGGGCGTTGGGCCGTTCAGCGGGCGGCTTCGTCGCGGCGCCGGTGCCACCGCACCCGGCTCGTGAGGCCGCGGCCGGACCGGCGCGATCGGCCACCCTCTGCGCGCAACTGGGCCGCGGTGCGCGCGCGGCGGTAGGCGTCTTCGACTTCCGCCGCGGTCGTCGGGTAGTGCTCCATCGTGATCCTCCTGTGAGCGACGCTTCCCTCGACGCAACTGAGGGTGCCCGCCTAAGGAGCCCCCCGGCATCGGGACAACTCCCTACTCACGACGTTGCGGTATCCCTAGCGCGGCTCGGCCGGGAGTTGTCAAGGCCTGTGGACGAGCAGCCGACGTTATCCACAGCTTGGCGAGGGGCCGTGTTCGAGGCCCGCCGGAGCGGCAGCCTGACCGCATGACTTTCAGATGCGCTGGACGCGCGCTGCGACTGCTGCTGGCCGGGGTGCTGGTGCTCCCCGCGGGATCGGCAGCCGCCGTCACGGGACCGCGACCCACGGCCGGGCCATCGCGTCCGGCCGCCGCCGGCGCTGCTGCGTCCGACACGTCGTACACGAGCCCTATCGCGGGACCGCTGCGGGTACTGCGGCCTTTCCAGCCGCCGCCGACGCCGTACTCCGCGGGGCATCGCGGCGTCGACCTCGAGGCACCGCTGCACGCCGAGGTGCTCGCCGCCGCTGCCGGGCAGGTCACATTCGCCGGCATGGTCGCCGGCCGGGGCGTGGTCGTGCTCGCGCATCCGGACGGCATTCGCACCGAGTACGAGCCGGTGCGTGCTCTCGTCGCGCCTGGCCAGGCGGTGGCGCGGGGTCAGCCGATCGCACGTGTGTCGGGACAGCACGGGGCTTGGCCGCCGGGGCGGTGCCTGCACTGGGGAGCTAGGCGCGGCGAGGTGTATCTCGATCCGTTGCTGCTGCTGCGCCCGCTCGGTCCGGTGCGGTTGCTGCCGTGGCCACGATGACGGCCGCAATGACTCGCGCAGCGCGGATGCCACGTGCCCCGTCACGCGCGCGGGTGTGCCTGCCGGTATGCGCGCAGCAATCGCTCGGCCGACACGTGTGTGTAGATCTGCGTCGTGGCCAGGCTGGCGTGGCCGAGCAGCTCCTGCACCACACGCAGGTCGGCGCCGGCGTCGACCAGGTGCGTGGCGGCGCTGTGTCGCAGGGCGTGCGGGCCGAGATCCGGGCTACCGGGCAGCCGTCGGGCGTACGCATGGACGATGCGACGCACCGCGCGCTGATCGAGGCGCCGACCTCGTGCGCCGAGCAGCAGCGCGGGACCGCTGCCGTCATGTGCAAACTCAGGGCGTCCGAACCGCAGCCATCCGTCGAGTGCACGCTCCGCCGCCCGACCATACGGAACGGTCCGCTCCTTGCTGCCCTTGCCGAATACACGGACGACACGGCGGTGCCGGTCGATGTCGTCGACGTCGAGGCGCGCCAGCTCGCCGACACGGATTCCGGTGGCATAGAGCAGCTCGACGATTAACCGATCTCGTCGCCCGAGGGCGGTGGCGTCGGTGGGCAACTCCATCAGCGCGGTGGCGTCGTCGACCGCGAGCACATGAGGCAGCGTCCGGTGCGGGCGCGGACTTGCAAGCGACTGCCCCGGATCCGTCTCGCTCAGGCCGCCCGCTCGCGCCCATGCCGTGAATGCGCGAGCCGACGCGGCGCGGCGTGCGAGCGTACTGCGCGCGGCGCCGCCCGCGCGCTGGATCGCCAGCCAGCTGCGCAGGACCCGTAGGTCGATGTCGGCGACCCGGGTTCCGCCGAGGCGGCGCAGGTGGTCCAGCAGGTTGACAAGGTCGCCGGTGTACGCCCGCACCGTGTGCGGTGAGCGGTTGCGCTCCAGCCGCAGGTGCCGCTCGAACCCCGACAGCGCGTCCTGCATCGCCGGCGGCAGCGTGGCGCGAAGGTCGGCGACGGGGACGCCGCGCCGGGTGAGCACCGGGCTGCCGTGTTCGGCGGGGGCAGCGTCCGTTGCTCGTGGGGCCACCCACCGACCGTGCGAGCAATCCGGTCCGGGGTCAAGCAGGCGCGCCCGGCCACGCGCTGACGGCGCTGCCCGTTTCCGGCGGCGCGGCGCGCATCCGGGGCGGCTGCGACCGCTTGCGAAACGCAGCCGCGAGCCGAAACCCCTCGTCCGTGGACTCGGCGAGCCCAGCAAGTCGCAACGCCGGCAATGCGCGGATCACCTCGACGACGGGCAGCCCCACCCGCCGAGCGAGCTCGTCCTCGCGGACCGGCTGCCGCACCGGCAGGCCGTCGAACACCCTCCGCGCCCGAGAGTCGAGCAGGTCGATGCGCTGGCGGAGCACGTCCGGGGCCGCTGTGTCGTCGGACGCCGAGCCGTCGATTCCCTCGCCCGCCGTGCCGATTGCCTCGAGCACGTGCTCCACGGACGCCACCAGCACGGTGCGCGCGGTGCTGTCGCCGCGCAGCAGCGCGTGACAGCCGGCCGACATCGGCGAGGTGATCGGGCCGGGAACCGCCATGAGCGTGCGCCCGAGCAACTGGCAGTGCCGTGCTGTACTCAACGCGCCGGATCGCATCGCTGCCTCGACCACCACGGTGCCGGTGGCCAGCGCCGCGATGAGGCGGTTACGCGTTAGGAAGCGATGCCGGTGCGGGGCAGCGCCTGGCGGGCTCTCCGAAACCAGCAGGCCGGTTTCTGCGACGCGGTTGTGCAGTGCGGAATTGCCCGGCGGGTACGGGCGATCCAGTCCCCCGGCCGATACCAGGACGGTCTGCCCGTCGGCGCTGAGCGCGGCACGATGGGCCGCTGCGTCGATGCCGTACGCGCCGCCCGAGACGATGTCGAACCCGCGTGCCGCGAGGCCATAGGACAGCTCGGCCGTCACGTGCTCGCCGTACGCGGTGGCCGCGCGCGAGCCGACGATCGCAGCGCCCCGCACCGCGGCGTTGGCCAGGTCACCAGGACCCTTCACCCACAATGCCAGGGGCGGCACCGGATCTCCCCCGTCGCGGCGCTGTTCGACCCCGGCACGATAGGACGGCAGGAGGCGGCGCACGGCCGCATCGAGCGCCGCCAACGCGAAATGCGGCCAATCCGGCGACTCGGGCGCGACCAGTCGGATGCCGTGGCGCAGGCCAGCGTCGAGATCAGCCTCCGGATCCGCTGATCCTCGGCGTGCCGAGGTAGCAGCCGCGACCTCGCTCGGGACGTCACCGCTTCGGATCGCAGCGGCGGCCGCGACCGGGCCCTCGCGCCGCACGAAGTCCCACAGTGGGACGCACGCGGGCTCCGCGACGCGGCACAGGAAGGCCCTGGCCAGGAGCACCTCGTCGCTGACGGTGCCCGCCGATGACGACGTGTTCATGCCGCCCACGCCGCGGCGCGGCCGGTACGAAAGAACACGGCCTCGGTGACCTCGTCCACGCCTGGGGTGCCGCGGCCGGCAAGGTCGGCAAGAGTCCACGCGACGCGCAGCACGCGGTCGAAGCCGCGGGCGCTCAGCTCACCGGCGTCGAGGTGCCGCTCGACGGCGAGCAGCGCCGCACGCGGAAGCCGCCACGGCTGGCGGCGCAGCATGCCGCCCGGC
>JBKPQY010000284.1:0-2963 GCA_046734315.1 Actinomycetota bacterium
GCACGCGGCTCGGTCACCCCGTCCATCGCGGCGACGATACGGCCGAGCAGGGAGCCCGCCGCTTGCGCGACGATCGCCCGGTACAGGTCGGCCTTGTCGGCGAAGTAGCGGTAGATCACGGGCTTGCTGGTCCCGGCCGCCCTGGCGATCTGGTCCATCCCGACATTCGCGCCGTGCTCGCGAACCGCGTCCATCGCGGCCTCGATCAATACGAGGCGACGGGCGGCGCGATGCTCGGCCCACCGGGTACGGCGCCCGTCGGTGTGGGCGCCGCCGGCGGTCACCGCCGCCCACGCTACTGGGCGCTTCACGTTACGGACGGTACTAGATACCGTTGAGCACATGCCCGCACGCCGTGCCGCCGTTGTCGGCGGAAACCGCACCCCGTTCGCCCGCGCCGACGGCCCTTACGCGCACGCCTCCAATCAAGACATGCTGACCGCCGCGCTCGACGGCCTGATCGCTCGGTTCGCGCTGCAGGACGAACGCCTCGGCGAGGTTGCCGCGGGCGCCGTGCTCAAGCACAGCCGCGACTTCAACCTGACGCGTGAGGCGGTGCTCGGCTCCCGGCTGGCCGCGTCGACGCCCGCCTACGATGTACAGCAGGCCTGTGGAACCGGTCTGGAAGCTACGCTGCTCGTCGCGAACAAGATCGCCCTGGGCCAGATCGAAGTGGGTATTGCCGGCGGCGTCGACAGCGCCTCCGATGCGCCCATCGCGGTGAACGAGGACCTGCGCCAGGTGCTGCTCGACGTCAATCGGTCGCGATCGCTGAGCGGGCTGGTACGCGCCCTCGGCAGGCTTCGGCCCTGGCAGCTCAGGCCGTCCATCCCGCGCAACGCCGAGTCCCGCACCGGGCTGTCGATGGGCGAGCACGCTGCGATCACCGCTCGCGAGTGGGGGATCGGCCGCGCCGAGCAGGACGAGCTGGCCGTCGCCAGCCACCACAACCTGGCGGCGGCGTACGAGCGGGGGTTCTTCTCCGATCTCGTCACCCCATTCCTGATGTTCACGCAGGACCAGAGCCTGCGCCCGGACACGTCGCTCGAGAAGCTCGCGGCGCTTCGACCGGTGTTCGGCGACACGATGACAGCCGGCAACTCCACGCCGTTGTCGGACGGGGCATCCACCGTGTTGCTGGCGTCCGACGAGTGGGCCGCCGAGCGCAGCCTGCCGGTCCTCGCACACGTCGTCGACGGCGAGACCGCCGCGGTCGACTACGTGCACGGCGACCCGCGGGCGGACGGCCTGCTGATGGCGCCGGTGTACGCGGTGCCGCGGCTGCTCGAACGCAACAAGCTCACCCTGGCTGACTTCGACTTCTACGAGATTCACGAGGCGTTCGCGTCCACCGTGCTGGCCACGCTGGCCGCCTGGGAGGACGCCGAGTTCTGCCGTACTCGGTTGGGCCTGGCCGAGCCGCTCGGTTCGCTCGATCGGTCCCGGTTGAACGTGAACGGCTCCTCGTTGGCTGCCGGTCACCCGTTCGCCGCGACGGGTGGGCGCATCGTCGCGACGCTGGCCAAGCTGCTTGCCGAGAAGGGATCGGGCAGGGGCCTCATCTCGATCTGCGCGGCCGGGGGCCAGGGCGTGGTGGCGATCCTGGAGGCAGCATGAGTGATCGATACCTGTCCCTGGTGAACTCCCCGGCCGGCCGCGCGGTCGCATCCCGGCTGGGCCTGCCCCGGCCGGCGGTGCTGCGCCGCCACGAGCCGGGTGCGGCCCTGCTCCCGGGACCGGCCCTGCTCCCGGGACCGGCCCTGCTGTCCGGTACCGGCACGGCCGACGTCCTCAAAGGCATGGGCGTGGACGTCCGCGACGCCGACGACGGCGACACCCGATGGGCAGCCATGCTGTACGACGCCACCGCCGTGGCGGCGATCGGCGAGCTGGCCGGGCTGCGCGACTTCCTCCGCGGGCCGCTTCGCCGGCTGAGCCCGTGCGGCCGGGTGGTCGTCCTCGGGCGTCCACCGGACGGCGTCGATCCGGCGGTGGACGCCGCCCGGCAAGCACTCGAGGGCATCGTCCGCTCGCTGGCCAAGGAACTGCGCGACGGCGCGACCGCCAACCTGGTCGTTGTCGACGGCGACACCTCGCCGGAGTCGGCGCTCCGATTCCTGCTCTCCGGGCGTTCCGCCTACGTCGACGGGCAGGTGATCCGCATCGGCCCGGGAGGCGCGCCGGAGGATCCGGCCAAGCCCCTCCAGGGCAAGGTAGCCGTCGTGACCGGTGCGGCGCGCGGCATCGGCGCTGCCATCGCCGGGGTGCTCGCCCGCGACGGCGCGCGTGTGGTGGTGGCCGACCTGCCGGCCTCCGGGCAGCGCCTCGCGAACGTCGCCAACAGCGTCGGCGCCTCCACGCTGCAACTCGACGTCACGAAAGCCGACGCGCCGGCCACCCTCCTCGGCCACCTCGGTGAGCGGCACGGTGGCGTCGACATCGTGATCCACAACGCCGGCATTACCCGAGACAAGCTGCTCGCGAACATGAGGCCCGAGCAGTGGGATGCCGTGCTCGCCGTCAACCTCGAGTCGCAACTACGCATCAACGCCGCGCTGCTCGGCAGCACGGTCCTGCACGACGGCGCGCGTGTCGTGTGCCTTGCGTCCACCAGCGGCATCGCCGGAAACCGGGGGCAGACGAACTACGCCGCCAGCAAGGCCGGTGTGATCGGCATGGTCCGCTCGTACGCACCCGCGTTCGCCAAGCGCGGCGGCACGATCAATGCGATCGCGCCGGGGTTCATAGACACCGAGATGACGCAAGCGATGCCGCTGCCGGCCCGCGAGGTAGGCCGCCGGCTGAACAGCCTCCAGCAGGCCGGCCTCCCCGTCGACGTCGCCGAGACGGCTGGCTGGCTGGCGTCGCCGGGCGCAGGCGGCGTCAACGGGCAGGTCATCCGGGTGTGCGGGCAGAGCCTGATCGGGGCATGACCACCGAATCGCGCAAGAACCCCTCGCCTC
>JBKPQY010000285.1:0-6631 GCA_046734315.1 Actinomycetota bacterium
CCTTCGACACGACGATCAACGTGCTCGATGGCCTGCTGGAGTTCGAGCGCGCGACGGGCGGGTCCACGGATGTGCGCACGGCCCGGCGTGCCGGTGAGGAGTATCTGCTCGAGCGCGACCTGTTCCGTCGCAAGAGCACAGAGGAGGTCGCCGGGCCGGCTTATCTCGACTTCGCGTTCCCGTACTACTGGCACTACGACGTGCTGGGTGCACTCGACTACTTCCGACGCTCGGGGGTTGACCCGGATCCCCGGATGAGCGACGCCGTGTCGGTCGTGCGTTCGAAGAGGCAGCCCGACGGCCGGTGGCGGCTCGACCGCATCCACCCGGGTCGGGTCCACTTCGACCTTGAGGGTGTGGGGACGCCGAGCCGCTGGAACACTCTGCGCGCGCTCCGGGTCCTTCAGTGGTGGGATCGGACCGCGTAGCTGCGGCGGGCGTTCATGTCGTCGCGCGGACGACGAGTTCGACGCCGAGGGTGACGTGTCTGGCGGAGCCGGTTCTGCCGTTGACGGCTTCGCGGAGGTGGCGGTAGCCGAGGCGTCCCGACTCTTCGAGGGGTTGCCGAAGAGTGGTGATATCGAGTGCCTCAGCGAGTTCGCCGTCGTCGAACCCGACGATCGCCAGGTCGTCGGGCACTCGGACGCCTTGGCGTTGGCATTCGCGCAGGACGCCGGCGGCGAGGATGTCCTGGTGGGCGAACACCGCGTCGGGGAGTCGCTGCTCGGTGAGCATCTTCCGGATGGCGGCCACGCCTCCGGCCATGTCGTTGCTGGTGTGCACGTGGCGGACTTGGTCGGGGTCGATGCCGGCGTCGGTGACCGCGCGGCGGAGTCCGTTGCGGCGCAGCTGGCCTTGGGAGAGGTACGCGTCGGAGCGTTGGGCTTCGGAGATGTAGGCGACGGAGCGTCGGCCCCGCTCGATGAGGTGACGGCCGATGCGATAGCCGGCGGCGTGGTCGTCGATCGCGATGGAGTCGAGTTCGGGTCGGATGCTGTCGACGAGCACTGTGGGAAGGCCCTGGGCAAGGAGTCGATCGGCGAGGCGGTCGTCGAGGGGTAGGCCCATGATCAGGAGGCCGTCGAGGCGTCGGGAGACAGGCAGTGCACTGAGCAGCGGGGAGGTTGCCGATGCTGCTGATTCCTGGTCGAAGATGACGATCTCGGTGGCCTCATCTTGGGCTTCAGCGAGGATGCCCTTGAGTCGGCGGGTGTAGGACTCGTATGAGCTGAAGGGGGCGAGGACACCGATGCGGCCGACGGCTTTGCGGGCGTGCGCCATGGCGATTGCCTTGGGTACGTAGCCGAGTTCGTCGATCGCGTCGAGTACACGCTGGCGGGTGGCGGGGTTGACCCGCTGTGGCCGGTTGAGGGTGTGCGAGACGGTGGAGATGCTCACGCCGGCTCGGCTGGCGACGTCGTAGATCGTCGCGTGCTCGACGGGCATCTGTACCGCCTCCCTTCAGGTGTCAGGTACCAGCCACGCTACGGCCGGCTGATTCGTCGCTCGTCTCAGGCCGGAGTCAGTTCCGCAGCCCAGTGCGCGTTGCGCAGCGCTGCGGCGGCGTCATGTTGCCACTGCCGGGCCTGGTCCCAGGTCCTGGTCAGCATGGCGGTCCCGTGCAGGGCGCCGGGATAGCGTTTGTGTGTCGTGGGAACGTGCGCGGCGCGCAGTCGCTCGGCGTAGCGCTCGCCTTCTGTGCGCAGCACGTCGAACTCTGCCGTCATCACATGCGCGGGCGGCAGGTCGCGCAGATCCTCGGCGAGCAGCGGCGAGGCAAGCGGACTCTGCGCCTGCGCAGGGTCGGCAAGGTAGGTGGTGGCCGCGTCGTTCATCGTCGGCTGCGGGACGTCCGGGAGCACGCCTGAGGCGAGGGTCGCCTGGGCGGTCTCGCGCGTGAGGTCGAGCGCGGGCACCTCGAGCAGTTGGAAGCCAAGCCTGGGGCCACCTTCGTCGCGGCAGCGCAGCGCGACTGCAGCGGCGAGGTTGCCACCGGCCGACGAGCCGCCGATCGAGACGTTGCCGGCGTCGATGCCGAGGTGGCCGGCGTTTGCGACTGCCCACCGCAGTGCGGCGTAGCAGTCGTCAAGCGGTACCGGGAAGCGGTGCTCCGGGGCGAGGCGATAGTCCACGCTGAGCACGACGCAGTTCGCCTCGCGACAGCGCTGCCGGCAGATGGCGTCGGTGACGCGTTCGCGTACCGACCCGACTTTCCAGCCTCCGCCGTGCAGTGTCAGGTGGGCCGGCAGTGGGCGCTCGTGAGCGGGGCGGTAGATCCGGACGAGTATCTTGCCGCCGGCGACCGGCACCTGGTGGTCCTCGATCGAGTACACGAGCGGTCCTGGCTGCCCGTAGCGCAGGAAGAGCAGCTCGCTGAGCAGCGACGTGTACTCGCGCTGGTCTGCCGCCGACAGGTGCCCCGGCAGGTCGTGCGGGAACTCGTCGATCAGTCGCTGCACGGCGGGAGCGAGGCTCACTGTGGTCACAGGGACTCCTAGGCGTCGGTGACGCGGCTCATTCGACCTCTCTCGAGAGCTCCTTGTCAAGTGCTTCGACGCAAACCCTTCGGACATCTGCTAGCAACGTGATCTTCGGATGCGAAGTGCTTTACAAGAATCTCTTGACAACGACGTGAACGGGGAGTTTCCTATGCGGCACGGCGGATTCCGCCCGCCCCTCGAACCAGTGCATACACGGACTTCATCTCGATCCCAAGCCCCGTCATCGACGAGGAGGAGACGTGCCCCATCACAAGACGGCGTCCCTTGCGACCGCGGCGGCGGTCGTCACCGTGCTCGCGGCGTGCACCACGGGAGCCGGCACCGACGCCAGCAGCAGTCAGCCGAAACCGAACGGAAAGGTAGGCGGCACGCTGACGGTCGCATACTCGTCCGTGCCGCAGACCCTCGATCCCGCCAAGACCGTCCAGAACAACTCGCTGTATCAGGCGCTGGCCTACCAGCCGCTGATCGTGCGCCGCTCCGACGGCACTCTCGCGCCGGGGCTGGCGACGTCATGGCACTACGTCGGCAGCGACAACACCCAACTCGAACTGCGGCTACGCCCCGGCGTGAAGTTCGCCGACGGTTCCGCGTTGACGGCGCAGGACGTCGTCGACCACTTCACCTACGTGGTCAAGGCGGGTGGGCAGTTCGCGCCGCTGTTCGCCGGCGACAGGTTCAGCGCCACCGCCCCGCTCACCGTCGTGATCAAGACGCCCAAGCCGAACCCTGACCTGCCCACCCTGCTCACCCAGGACGATGTCGTCGGCGGCATCATCAGCCCGCTGGGCTTGACGAACAAGGCAAAGCTCGGCACGCAGACGTTCGGCGCCGGGCCGTACAAGCTCGACCCGGCGCAGACGGTCGCCGGCGACCACTACACCTTCGTGCAGAACCCGAACTTCTACGACAAGGCATCGGTGCACTGGACGAAGGTCGTCGTGCGGGCGATCACCAGCGCCCAGGCGACGCTGAACGCGATGAAGACCGGGCAGGTGCAGTTCGCGGTCGGAGACGCGAGCACGCTGGCCGCCGCGCGGCAGGCCGGCCTTACCGTCTCCATGACCCCGCTGCTGTGGACCGGCGTCACCCTGGCCGACCGCGACGGCACGATGGCCAAGCCACTGACCGACGTCCGGGTACGGCAGGCGCTGAACTACGCCACCGACCGCACCGCGATCGCGACAGCGTTGTTCGGCGACGACGGCAAGCCGACCTCGCAGCTGACCATGCCCGGCGGGTACGGCTACGACGCGAGCCTCGACGACGCGTACCCGTACGACGTCGCCAAGGCCAAGCAGTTGCTCGCTGCGGCGGGCTATCCGGACGGGTTCACACTGAAGACGGTCACTGCCGAGTACCAGTCGATGAACCTCGTCGCGCAGGCCCTGGCCCAGCAGTGGAAGAAGGTGGGCGTCACGCTGCAGATCGTCGACCGAGCCAACTCCAACCAGTACTTTTCCGAGGCGTTCGCCCCGAGGTACCCCACGTTCATGACGATCTTCGGCCAACAGCCCATCTGGACGGAAGGCCCCTCACTGTTCTTGCCGACCGCGCTGTTCAACCCGTTCCACACCAAGAACGCGCAGCTGCAGTCGCTGTACGACCAGGCGGCAAAGGCGACGGACGCGGCCAAGGAACGGGCCGACCAGCAGGTGGAGGCGTGGCTTGTCCACCAGGCGTGGTTCGTCCCGGTGGTGGCGACCGGCCTGCCGTACTACGCGACGAAGAAGATCACCGGCACGGCGGTCTCGCCGAAGGCGCCGCTCGCCTCGATCTACGAAGTGCAGCCTGCGGCATGATCCGGGCGACCGCACGATGGTTGGCATCGTCCGTCGTGCTGCTGTTCGCGGTGACGGTGCTGACTTTCCTGCTCAGCGCGCTTGCCCCGGGCGACGCGGCGAAGGCCATGCTGTCCGGGCAGACCACCGCCTACACGCCCGAGCAGTACCACCAGTTGCGGCACGACCTCGGCCTCGACCAGCCGCTGCCGGCGCAGTACTGGCACTGGCTGTACCGGCTGCTGCACGGCAGCCTGGGCACCGATCTGTTCAGCGGCCAACCGATCACGCAAGCGATCAACAGCCGACTCGGTGCCAGCCTGTCGATCATCGTCGGCACCGTGCTGGTCTCGGCTGTGGTCGGTCTCGGCATCGGGATCTTCAGCGCGGTCCGCGGCGGCCTCGCCGGCAAGCTCGTCAACGGACTGTCGCTGCTCGGGCTGGCCGCGCCCAACTTCTGGCTGGCGCTGGTGCTGGTCGCGTGGCTTGCCGTCCAGCATCAGGTGTTCCCAGCCACCGGGTACGTGCCCTTCGGTGACGATCCGGCGCAGTGGCTACGAAGCTTGGCGCTGCCGGTTATCACGCTGTCGGTCGGCGGATCCGCATTCATTGCCCGGCAGACCCGCGACGCGATGGCCGATGTGCTGGGGCGCGATTTCATCGTCGCGCTGCGCGCCCACGGCTTGCCGCTGCGCTCGATCGTCTTCAAGCACGCGCTGCGCAACGCGGCGATCCCGATTGTGACGTTGCTCGGGCTGATGTTCGTCAGCCTGCTCGGCGGGACAGTGCTGATCGAGGGCATCTTTGCCATCCCCGGTCTCGGCCAGCAGGCGGTCACCGCGAGCAGCACGCACAACCTGCCGATGATCGAAGGGGTCGCGTTCTATTTCACCGTGGTCGTCATCGTGGTGAACCTGCTCGTCGACCTGTCCTACCGCTGGCTCAACCCGATGGTGCGGCCGACATGACGGCCGTCGCCGTGACCGGCATGCCGCTGCGCCGGCCGGCTACGCGGAGGCGGGCGTTCTGGCGCTATCCCGCGGCCTGCGTCGCGGCGCTTTACCTGGCGACGCTCGTGATCGCCGCGGCCGCCGCCGGCGTCGTCGCCCCGCACGACGCCGGCGAGCAGGACCTTTCGCACGTGCTCGCCGGGCCGTCCGGCGCGCACTGGCTGGGCACCGACCGGCTCGGTCGGGACGTGTTCAGCCGGCTGCTGTTCGGCGCCCGGGTGACGTTGCTCGATGTTGCTGTGGCGACCGCCGTCTTCTTGGCTATCGGCGTGCCGCTCGGTCTCGCCGCGGGCTACCGGGGCCACTGGCTCGACCGCATCGTGGTGCGGTTCGCCGACCTGCTTCTGGCCGTGCCGGGCATCGTCGTGCTGCTGATGGTGGTTGCGGTCTTCCCTGGCAACGACATCGCGACGATGATCGCGCTGGGCGTGATCGGCTGCCCGACGCTGTTGCGTATCGTGCGCGGCTCGACGCTCACGACTCGTGACCAGCTGTACGTCCAAGCGGCCCGGCTGTCCGGACTCGGCACGCCCGCGATCCTGCGCCGCCACATACTGCCGCGCATCGCCGGCCCTGTCATCGTGCAGACGTCCCTGTTCTGCGCGACCGCGCTGCTCGCCGAGAGCGGCCTGTCGTTCCTCGGCCTGACCCGGCCCGAGACGCGCGGCCCCAGCTGGGGAAACATGGTCGGCGAGGCGTCCAACGTGATGAGCCAGGACTCCTGGCTGCTCGTGCCGACCGGCGGCGCATTGATGCTGACCGTGATTGCCTTCGGCCTCATCGGGGATGCGGCGCGGGACGCGACGATGGGCCGCGCCGTGTCCGCGGCCCCGTTGCTGGGACGTCGCCCACGGCGGCGCGTGACTGATCCCGAACCGACACCCGCTGCCCTGTCGGTATGTGGGCTCACGGTCACGATCGGCGGGGCGACGGTCGTGCGGGACATCAGCTTCGAGATCGCCCCTGGCGAGACGGTGGGCATCGTCGGCGAATCCGGCTGCGGCAAGACCATCACGGCGAAGGCGCTCCTCGGGCTGCTCCCTGCGGGTGGTGAGGTCGCGGCCGGCAGCATCGTCTTCGACGGTAAGGACCTGACCGCAATCCGCGAGAAGGAACTGAGCAGGGTACGTGGCGCGGGCGTCGCGTTGATCTCACAGAACCCGACGGGCAGCCTGGATCCGACGTTCACCGTCGGCAGCCAACTGCGGGAGGTCATCCGGCGGCACCGGCCGCAGCCGCGCCGGCAGGCGGACGCCGAGGCCGTACGCCTCCTGCGGCTCGTGCGGCTGCCGGATCCGGCCGGCGTGTTGGGGCGCCGCCCGGGCGAGCTGTCCGGCGG
>JBKPQY010000286.1:0-14339 GCA_046734315.1 Actinomycetota bacterium
CCGCCGCCGCTTCGGCGATGCCTTCGGGCGTACCGCCCCGCACCGGGCAGCCCTGCGCGTACGTCACGTCATACGTGTCGCGCAGCGCGTCCAGCACGGTGGGCGCTTCGATGCCGAGCGGCAAGTCGGGGTAAGCCGCGCCGACGTGCACCGGGAACGAGTAGCAGCCGAACAGCGCCGTGGCGTGGGCCGCCCGCGGACCGATCACGGCCAGCCGCGGGTGTCCGCGCAGCGGCAGGGTGCCGTCGTTGGAAAGCAGCACGATGGAGCGCTGCGCGAGCCGGCGGGCCAGCGCGCGTGATTCGGCGTCGTCCAGATCGGTGGGGCCGTCGGGAGGCTCCGGCACCCCGCCGGGGTCGAGCAGGCCGAGTTCGATCTTCTGGGTGAGGACGCGTTCGACGGCCCGGTCGACCAGCGCCTCGGAGACAGTCCCGCAGGAGACCGCCTTGATGAGTGGTGCGCCGTAGCAGTTCACCGCCGGCAGTTCCACGTCGATCCCGGCGGCCAGCGCCTGCCCCGCGGCGTCCCCTCGCGACTCCGCGACTCCGTGCAGCGTCTCCAGGAACGCGACAGCGAAGTAGTCCGAGACGAGGGTGCCAGTGAAGCCCGCCCGCTCGCGCAGCCAGTCGGTGAGCAGCGATGCGTCGGCGGCGGCCGGCAGGCCGTCCAGGTCGCAGTAGGAGTTCATCACCGATCGGGCGCCGGCGCGCAGCGCCATCTCGAAGGGCGGCAGCAGGACGTCCGCCAGCTCGCGAGGGCCGATGGGTACCGGCGCAAGGTTGCGCCCGGCCCGGGAGGCCGAGTAGCCGACGAAGTGCTTGAGCGTCGCGACGATGCCTGCCGACTCCAGGCCGCGGACGTAGGCGGCGCCGATGACACCGACGAGGTGCGGGTCTTCGCCGATCGTCTCCTCGACGCGCCCCCATCGCAGGTCGCGCACCACGTCGAGTACGGGAGCGAGCCCCTGATGGACGCCGAGCCGGCGCATGTCGGTGCCGATCCGTGCGGCCATCTGCTCGACCAGCTCCGGGTCGAACGACGCACCCCAGCACAGCGGTGACGGGTACACCGTGGCCTGCCAGACGCCGAGTCCGGTCAGGCATTCCTCGTGCGCCAGCGCCGGGATGCCGAAGCGCCCGGCCGCCATGATCTGCCGCTGGGTGCGCGCCAGGTCGCGCGCGCCGATTGCCGGGTCGACGGGCGCGCTGCCGAAGACGCGGGTGAGTTGGCCGAGGCCCTGTGGCAGCAGCGCCTCGTAGTCCTCGCGCGGCGTCACGAACTCCGACAGCATCGGGGCGACCTCGCCGCCCGTGGACTCCATGCCCAGCCAGGCGCTGTACAGCTGGGCTGCCTTTTCCGGCAGGGTCATCCGGGCAATGAGGTCACGTACCCGAACGGCAACGGGCGCCGCAGGATCGCGCCACACCTCGACCGGCTCGGCGGTCACGCCGGCGCTCGCGTCGATCGGCGGGCGACGAGATTCGTCGGGAGCGTGATGTGCGTGACCTCGGCCGGCTGGCCCCGGATCAGGCTGATAAGCAGCTCGATCGCCCGGTGGCCCATCGTCCGGATCGGCTGTGCGACCGTGGTCAGCGGTGGCGAGCAGAGGGCTGACTCGGGGATGTTGTCGAATCCCACGACGGACAGGTCCTCCGGCACGCGCAGGCCCAGCTCGGCGGCGACCTCCACGGTGGCGATCGCGGAGACGTCATTTGCCGCGAAGATCGCGGTCGGCGGGTACGGCGAGTCCAGCAGCCGCCGCGCGGATTCGGCAGATACGGCCGCGTCGTATGCGCCGGGCTGTACCAGTTCCTCGTCCACCAGCGCGCCCATCGCGAGGCGGAAACCGTGCTCACGCAGCTGCGCCGACTGAAGATCGGGACGGCCGGTCAGCATGGCGATGCGGCGGTGGCCGAGTTCGAGCAGGTGCTCGGTGGCAAGCTGCGCACCGCGCAGGTTGTCCGAGTCGATGGTCGGTAGGTCGGACGGGCCGGTGTGCGGGTCGACCGCGACTATCGGCGCTCCGTAGTTCACGTCGATGACTGTGGGTGTCACGAGCACGGCGCCGTCGACCAGGGTCCCGGAGAGGCGTGAAAGGTAGCGCCGCTCCCAGCCCACGTGATCGCCGGCGCGCCCGCCCGCCGAGTAGACGACCAGCTCGAAGCCGCTGCCGCGGATCGCGTCGGCGGTGCCCTTGAGCAGCTCGGTGCTGAACGGCTCGAGGTCGGCGACCAGCACGCCGATGACGTTGGTGCGGTGATTGCGCAGGCTCTGCGCGACCAGGCTTGCCTCGTAGCCCAGCTCCGCGATCACCGCCTGCACGTGGGTGTACGTCGCCGCAGAGACGCCGTAACGCTGGTTGATGACTTTGGAGACCGTCGCAACCGAGACGCCGGCACGCGCGGCGACGTCGCGTATGGTGACCCGGCTACTCGGTTGCACCGGCCGAGGATAGCTGTGTAAAACGTTATCGACAACGATTGACATCGCGGGAACACGCGCGCAAACTCTCCGGAATCGCGGGCCTTACCGGGCCGAGTCGGCGGCGAGGAGATGACCTACATGCGCACGATCCGAACCACAGCGGCTCTGGCACTTGTGGCGACCGCGACCCTCGTCGCGGCGTGTAGCAGTAGCAGTACGAGCAGCGGCGGCAACGGCGGTGGCGGCGGCGGCAGCGGCGGCAACGGTGGCGGCAGCTCGAACGGCGGCGCGCCTGTCACGCTCACCTGGTGGCACAACGGCAACCAGGACCCGGCCCGTAAGACCTGGCAGCAGATCGCCGATGCGTATCACGCGGCCCATCCGAATGTCACGTTCAAAGTCCAGCCGATCCAGAATGAGCAATTGAAGGCGAAAGTCCCGCTTGCACTGCAGGGCAGCAATCCGCCTAGCCTGTACAACCAGTGGGGCGGCGGCGCGCTGATCACCCAGCTGCAGTCGGGCAAGGTCATGGACATAACACAGGCCGTGTCGAGCTGGGTCAATCAACAGATCGGCACCGCCGCGAAGGGCTGGCAGCTCGACGGCAAGCAGTACGGCATCCCCTACGACTTGCACGTAGTCGGGTTCTGGTACCGCAAGGACCTGTTCCAGCAGGCAGGCATCACGTCGCCGCCGGCCACGATCGACGACCTCAACGCCGACGTCGCCAAGCTGAAGGCGGCCGGCATCGCGCCGATCGCGGTCGGCAGCAAGGACCAGTGGCCGGACGCGTTCTGGTACGACTACTTCGTGTTGCGCGAGTGCCCACAGAACACCATCCAGGACGGCATCAAGAACCAGAAGTTCGACGACGCGTGCTTCGTCAAGGCCGCCCAGGACCTCCAGACCTTCCTCAACACCAAGCCGTTCCAGCCGAGCTACCTGGCGACGTCTGCCCAGCAGGGCGCGGGTAGCTCGGCCGGTCTGGTCGCCAACGGCAAGGCCGCCATGGAGCTGCAGGGCGACTGGGAGCTGCCGACCATGATTCCGCTGACACACGACAAGAACTACGCGAGCAAGCTCAGCTGGTTCCCGTTCCCGGCGGTCAGCGGTGGCCAGGGCGACCAGCGCGCGGCACTCGGCGGCGGCGACGGCTTCTCGTGCACCACGAAGGCGACGGACGCGTGCCCCGACTTCCTGAAGTACATCTCCAGCACTGAGGTGCAGACCAAGCTCGTGCAGACGACGACGGCGACCCTTCCGTCAAACCCCGCCGCGATCTCCGCGATCACGGACCCGACGCTCAAGCTGGCCGAGAACTACCTCAAGGACACGCAGTACAACCAGCTGTACTTCGACCAGGCGCTCACCACCGACGTCGGCCTGGCCCTCAACAAGGCGATTGCGGACTTCTTCGCCGGTAAGGGTTCGCCGGAGGACATTCCGAAGTCGGTCGCCAAGGCCGCCGCGCAGCAATAGCAGGAATGGTTACTGCCGCTCCTGCGAAGACGACCCCCGGGGCCGGCCGTGCCGTCATGGCGCGGCCGACCCGGCGCCGGCGAACCAGTCTGCGCACCCGGCTCGAACTGATCGTGCTCCTTGGCCCGGCGCTGCTGCTGTTCGCCGGTTTCGTGCTCGCGCCGATTGTCGTCGCCGTCTACTACAGCTTCTACAGCTATCACGGCTTCGGCCCGCTCACCGACTACGTGGGCTTGCGCAACTACCACACCGCGCTCTCCGATCCGACCTTCCGGCACGCGATCTTGAACAACCTCCGGCTCGTGGCGTTGTCGCTCCTGATCCAGGGGCCGCTGAGCATCGGACTAGCCCTGCTGCTCAATCGCAGGATGCATGGGCAGGCGTTCTTGCGCCTGGTGGTATTCGCGCCGTACGTGATCGCCGAGGCGATTACCGCGGTGGTCTGGCTGCTGATGCTGCAGCCGGACGGTGTGGTCAATCATGCGCTGAAGAATGTGGGCCTGGAGAGCCTCATCCATGACTGGCTGGGCAGCCAGGACCTGGTGTTCTACACGGTGTTCTTGGTGCTCACCTGGAAGTACATCGGCTTCGGCATCATCCTCTTGCTCGCCGGACTGCAGGGCATTCCCGGCGAGCTGCGCGAGGCAGCTGCCATCGACGGCGCCACGCCATGGCAGTCGACCCGGCTGGTCGTGTTGCCGCTGCTGGGGCCGACCCTTCGGATCTGGATCTTCCTGACGGTGATCGGCTCGTTGCAGCAGTTCGACATGGTCTGGGTGCTGACGCAGAACGCTCCGGCCGACGCACCGACGACCATGGCGACGTACATGTTCGAGCACGGTTACCAGCGCTACTCATACGGCTACGGCAGCGCCGTCACCGTGATCCTTTTCGTGATGTGCTTCGTATTCGCCGTGTTCTACCAGCGATTCGCGCTGCGGCGCGACATCCAGGGTGCGCTGACCGGGAGGGCGGCATGACTGCCCCGGGAGCGAGGCAGCGCTCCGTACCATGGGGTACGGTGGCGGCGTATGCGGCGGCTGTGGTGATCGTCATGATCACGATCGTCCCGCTGCTCTACGTCGTGCTCGGCGGGTTCCGGACCACCGCGGACATCAACGAGTCCCCGGCGGCCCTGCCGAGTCACTGGGTGCTCAGCAACTACCGGCAAATCCTGACTTCAGGCGACTACTGGCGCTACTTCGGCAACAGCGCGCTCGTGGCCGCGATCGCCACCGTGCTGGCGGTCGCGCTCGGCGCAATGGCGGCGTTCGCATTGTCCAGGTACACGTTCAAGGGGCGCGAGGTCGTCTATACCCTGTTCGCGATCGGCCTGCTGTTCCCGATCGGAGTCGCCTCGCTGCCGCTGTTCCTGACGATGAAGCGCCTCGGCCTGCTGGAGAACCTTTACGGCCTGGCGCTCGCTGAGGCGGCGTTCCAGCTGCCGATCACAATCATCATCCTGCGGCCGTTCATGCACGCGATCCCCGTCGAACTCGAGGACGCGGCGGTGGTGGACGGCTCGACGCGGCTCGGCTTCTTCTGGCGGGTGTTGCTGCCCCTGTCAGCACCGGCGCTGGCCACCGTGTCGATCCTCGCGTTCGTCACCACATGGAACTACTACTTCCTGCCGCTGCTCGTGCTCAACGACCAGCAGCACTACACGCTGCCGCTGGGCGTGGTCAATCTCCAGACCGAATACACGCAGGACACCGCCCGCATCCTGGCGTTCACCGCGCTCTCCATGCTCCCGGCACTCGCATTCTTCGTGTTCGCCCAGCGGCGCATCGTCGGCGGGCTCACCGGCGCCGTGAAGGGCTAGCTACTTCGCAGCTGCTTTCGCCGTGATCTTGGAGATCTGGTCGCTATTAAGCGGTAAGCCGGCCTCTTTGAACTGAGCTCGCTGGCAGGGTCGTGAGCAAGCGGTCCGTCTTCACGCGGCCAGGGACCTCGGGCCTCAAGATTTCGTGATGCTCCGGCGGTGGCTCAAGGGCAAGCTGCCCGGCGTCAGGAGGGGGCGCAGCGTTCTGGGGAACCGCCTCTTGTGCGCGTCGGTCGCCCGGCCTGCCGCGGCGGCGAAGCACCGGGTGCAGTCTGATCTACGGCGCGCTGCGCCCGGTCGTATCCACTGTGGCGGCGAACGGCCGCCCTCCGGAAGGACGGGCTCGCGCCAGCAGCCTGGCCGGTCAGTTGGCTCGAGGGGCACGGCGATGGCCGACCAGAGCGCTGGATCGTGCCGGCACGCCCATGCCGGCCGCGGGTCCGCAGGATGACCCTAACCGGCGCTGCTGAAGGTGACCATGTTCCACGACGCCGGCGGCAGGGTGACGTTGAGCCGCCTGTCGCTGGCTGGTGTTAGCGTGCCGCGTTTGAGCAGGACCCGGTTGGGATCATGGAGGGTATTGCGTGCAGTGAGGTCGTCATCGGTGAGCATGGCGTGGCGGGCAGCGCCGATGCGTGGCAGGTTCTGTAGCCGGATTTCGACCTCGAGTGCGTGATCCGGGTCCCGGTTCACCAGGAACACCGCGCCGGAGTCGCCGCTGACGGTCGCCGCGACGTGGATGGCGGCGACAGCGCCGTGTTCGGCCGTGTCCAAGCGGGGCGCGTCGATTGCCGGACGCAACGCCGACCCGCGGGCGTTGGCGGCGGTTTCCGCGAACGGATAGAAGATCGTCTGCCGCCAAGCCGGCCTGTCCGGCTCGGTGCGGATCGGAGCGATGATGTTGACGAGTTGCGCCTGGCAAGCCGCCGTGACACGGTCGCTGTGGTTGAGCAGCGAGATCAGCAGCCCTCCGACCACGACAGCGTCAGCGACGGTGAAGGCGTTCTCAATCAGCCGGGGCGCCGGTGTCCAGTCGAGGGAATCTTCGCCGGCGAACTGCCCCTGGTACCAGACGTTCCACTCGTCGAAAGACAAGTTGATCTCCTTGGTGTGCTTGCCCGCGACACGGATGTGGTCGGCGGTCGCGATCGTGCCCTCGATGAAGCGGTCCATGCTCGCCCCGCTGGCGAGGAAGCTGCGCAGGTCGTCGCCGTGCGGCTCGTAGTAGGCGTGCAAGGACAGGTAGTCGACCATGTCGTAGCAGTGCGTGAGCACGGTCGCTTCCCACCAACCGAACGTCGGCATATCGGGGCTACTACTGCCGCAGGCCACCAGTTGCACTGTCGGATCGAGCCGTTTCATCGCCCGGGCGGTCTCCTCGGCCAGCCGGCCGTACTCCTCGGCGGTCTTGTGACCCATCTGCCACGGGCCGTCCATCTCATTGCCGAGGCACCACAACCGCACACCATGCGGCTCGGGGTAACCGTGGCTGACCCGCAGGTTGCTGAAGTAGGTGCCCGGGTCGGCGTTGCAGTACTCGAGCAGGTTCAGCGCGTCGGCGACTCCTCGGGTGCCGAGGTTAAGGGTCAGCATCGGCTCGACGGCGGCCTTCCTGGCCCAATCGATGAACTCGTTGAGGCCGAACTGGTTGGTCTCGATCGACCGCCACGCCAGCTCACGGCGCACCGGCCGCTGCCCCTTCGGGCCGACGCCGTCTTCCCACCGGTAATTCGAGACAAAGTTGCCGCCCGGGTACCGCACCGTGGTGACACCGAGCTCGGCCGTCAACTCGAGCACGTCCTTGCGCAGCCCGCTCTTGTCGGCGAGCGGGTGATCCGGTTCGTATATGCCACCGTAAACGCAGCGACCCATGTGCTCGACGAGCGAGCCGAACAGTCGGTGGTTAACCTCGCCGATCGGAAACAAGGCATCGAGCACTACGCGCGCATCGCACACTGGGCCAACTCCACATCGGTCAGCGTCCTAGCACCACGGACCGCAAGCGAGTTGCCGGAAACGCTGGAACACGGTTTTCTTCCCACGGATGAACCCGCCCTCGTTGGTCTCGGGCCGCCCCGCCCGACCGTGCGGCTCGAGACTGACCTCGAGTCCATGGTCTGTGCGGGTTTGCGGCACGCGGCGCGCAAGACGTGCGATCGGAGCTGCCAAGCTCCCAGCAGCACGCCTTAGCGAGCATGGAATGCGTCCCGACGCTGCTCGGAGCCGCCGGATACGACGGCGTGCTCGGCGGCGAGCGGCCACAAAGGTGGTAGGGGCCATAGCGGATCCCGACGATCGCCGAACACAAACGACACGGTCGGCTAGCAAACCCGGCTACCCCCGCGACGCTACGCATCCGCGCACGCGGAGCGAGTTCGGCCCCGATCATCGCCTCGCTCACGAACGCAGACTACGGCGATGCAAGCGTCAGGTGCGGCCCCGACCGCAATAGCTGGTCGATCCCCAATCCGTCAGCGTCGGCGCGATGCGCAATCAGCGTGGGTCGACCGCACGCTGCTGCACCCGGTGCTCGATGGGTGCCGTCAGCAGCTGACCGAGTCGGAGGGTCCGACAGATTCTTCCAGGGGCGAGCATGTAAGAAGGCAGCCGCCTCGACCGACGGCCGAGCCGGGCCGACTCCCGAGCCTGGCCTCCGGCAGCGTGACGCGGACGGTCTTGGACACCTTGAGGCAACCGGCCGCCACCCCAGCACGATAGAGCGGCCGGCGCCCACCACGCGCTCTAGTCGCTTGAGGTCGCCACGTCGAACAATGCCGCCGGCCGGTAGCTCCCGGGCCTGCGACCTCGTGCATCGGCGCTCTCCTTGACAGCGAGACTGCGGTTCGAAAGTTTTCGAGACAAGACCGCGGCGCGTCGCCGATTATTCGGCCAAGAATCAAGCTGAGATCTCGGCACTCTATTGACGTCCGTCGGGCAGGAGCCTAGTCTCCAGCTGTTCTCCTGACCGGTCGTTTCGAAACTTCTCGCCGCGCACGCGACGTGACGCCGTTGCGCCTGACCGAAGGGATCGATCGTGAGACTCCGTTATGTGGTCGCGGCATCCGCGACCGTGGTGACGGCTTTGGCCGCGAGTGCGGTGGCAGCCGCCGGCACGCTCGAGGCATCACATTCCAGCCCACCGCGGGATTCACTGCGAGCGCTTGCCGCACCGATTGGCCTGCGCATCGGCTCGGCGATCGACCCGTCGAAGCTGAGCAACGACGCATATGAACAGATCGCCGCCGGTCAGTTCTCGACCGTCACGCCTGAGAACCAGATGAAGTGGCAGGTGGTCGAGCCGACGCAGGGCACCTACGACTGGTCGCAGGCCGACCAACTTGTCGCTTTCGCCAACGAGCACGGCCAATTGGTGCGCGGTCACACTCTGGTGTGGCATAACCAGCTGCCGGATTGGCTGACCAGCGGCGTCAGCAACGGCACGATCAGCAACGCCCAGTTGAAGGACCTGCTACACAAGCACATCACCGACGAGGTCACCCACTTCAAGGGCGAGATCTGGCAGTGGGATGTCGCCAACGAGATCTTCGCCAACTCGTGGGATCCCCATTCACTCCCCGACGGCATCAACGCTGACGACTTCTGGGTGTCCCACCTAGGTGAAGGCGTCATCGCGGATGCGTTCCGCTGGGCGCATCAGGCGGACCCGAACGCGCTGCTGTTCTATAACGACTACAACATCTCCGGCCAGGACGGCACGAACGCCAAGTCCGATGCCGTCTACAACTGGGTGAAGACGCTGCGCGCACAGGGTGTACCCATCGATGGCGTCGGCGAGCAGGGCCACCTTGACACGCAATACGGCTGGAATGCGACGCTGTTCAGCCAGGACCTGCAGCGCTACGCGGGCCTCGGCGTAAAGGTCGCGGTCACCGAAGCCGACGTGCGCACCTTCGTTGACTCGGCCGCCACGCAGAACCCGACCAGCAACCTGGCCACCTTCGCCCAGCCATACGAGTACAAGCAGATGCTCCAAGCCTGCCTGGCGGTCCCCCAGTGCATCTCCTTCACTGTTTGGGGATTTGGCGACGCCTACTCCTGGGTTCCGGGCTTCTTCACCGGCGAGGGTTATGCCGACCTGTATGACGTCAACCTCAAGCCGAAGCAGGTCGTGGCTGACTTCCAGGAGGACCTGCGGCTCGCCCAGCACGGTGCGCTGCACCGGCTCGCGTCCACCCACTAACAGACCGCACCGCACGAGCACCCGCCCGGAAGCCCCCCTCCGGGCGGGTGCATAACATCAGCGAATGAAGCGCACCCGCCAGCGAGCCACAGCTGCCGACGGGGTCGACGCCTCCCGAGCGGCACGGACCACCCTGGCGGCAATCGCGGCACAGGCAGGCGTCTCCACTGCCACTGTCTCCAAGGTCATCAACGGCCGCTCCGACGTAGCAACAGCGACCCGAGATCGCGTGCACCGCATCCTCATCGAATCCAACTACGTCCCGCCAAAACGCCGCAGCGATGTCGTCGACCTCATCTTCTCGGAGCTGGACAGCCCCTGGGCGGTGGAGATCCTCCGCGGGGTCGAACGCCACATGTCTGCCCACGGGCGCGCCGTCGCCGTGTCAGCAGTATCCGGAAACGGCCCCACCTATCCGCCGAGTTGGACGGGAACCATCGCTCGCCAGCATCCAGCCGGAGTAATGCTGGTGATGTCACAGCTGACGACCCGCCAATGGCGACAACTACACGACCAAGGCATTCCACTCGTCGTGATCGACCCTGCCAATATCCCTGACCCGGAATTGCCCAGCGTCGGCGCCACAAACTGGGCCGGCGGCATTGCCGCAACCGAACACCTGCTCCAACAAGGCCACACGCGCATCGCCGCTATCAGCGGACCACAGGCATACCTATGCAGCCGCGCAAGAATTGATGGCTACCGGCACGCGCTCGAGCACAACGGACTCAGCTTCGACCCCGCGCTCATCCGATGGGGCGATTTCCGGCAAGAAGGTGGCTACCGCTTGGGGTCCGATCTCCTGGCGCGGCGGAACGCCCCCACCGCAATCTTCGCCGGAAACGATCAGCAAGCCCTCGGCATATATGAGGCGGCCCGCCAACGCGGCCTCGCAATTCCCGGTGACCTCAGCGTCGTCGGATTCGACGACCTGCCACTTGCCCGCTGGCTGCCACCACCACTCACGACCGTCTGCCAACCGCTCGCGGACATGGGGGCCATGGCCGCCGAGATGCTGCTCCGGCTCATGGACAATCGACCGTTACCGAGTCATCGCATCGAGCTGGCAACGAAACTTGTAGTGCGCGAATCGACCGCCGCGCCCACCTAGTGCAGCCTGGTCGCGGTGCGTTCGCCACCCCGCACACCGGGACTTGGGCACCTATTGGCGGCTTGGGCGCGGAACGCCAGCAGTTGTCAACTCCCGCTGCATCGCGTGCTTATGCGCGGCGTCGTCGCCAGCCGATATCGGTCCCTCGGTTCGGGAGCCACACGATCGCGGCGATAGGCAGGTGTCGCAATGACGATCAGCTGCAAGCACTCATCGGCACGGGCGTGCGCACTCTCGGCGGCAAATCCGTGCGGACGTGCGGGGGGTAGCCGATGCATACGTATACGGTGTTGCTGGCATGGAGCACCGACCTGAGCGCGGTCGATAGCCGATATCGCAGCCGCCGTGCCGGCGGAACAATGTGGTGGGTACGCAGATCGAATATTCGACGGCAGGTGTCACGACGACTCATGCGTCGCGTGGGCTGGTCGGTAGGCGCCGGTCGACTAATTAAGGCGAGTGTCGCTGGGGCAGGATCGGTTCGGGCGATGTCGCCGTGATCGCGCGAGCAGTCTCGTCAAGGGCGCGGATGCGTGAGTTCTCTCGGCTGGTGGACCAGACGAGCCCGAGGGGTATCGGGCGCAGGTCGTTGATGGGGACGAGCACGACGTCGTCGCGGTCGAATATCGGGACTGTTGAGCTGGTCGGGTGGACGATGCGTCCGCGGGCCACGAAAGAGAGGATCTCGTGGATGGTTCGGATGGGCTGGGTGCGGCGGATGGGGCGTCCTGATGGGGTGCGCGGAGGGACGAGCAGGTCGTAGACCGCGGGCGGGGTGGTCGCGGGGAACAGCGCCACCTCCTCCTCAGCGAGTTCTTCGACCGACACTGTGGTTTGGTGGGCCAAGCGATGCGAGGGCGCGACGGCAAGGGCCCGCTGGTAGTAGGCGAACGTAGTGCCGGCGGTGAGGTCTGGTTCGTCGACGGCCGACCAGTTGCACAGCACGTCGATCTCGCCGCGGCGTAGGGCCCGGTAGGCGTCGAAGGTCTCGACCTCGTGGAGGCGGACTTCGCAGGCTGGGTACCGGTGCTGGAATGCGGCGACGAGCCGGCTCAGCGCCGGTCCCTCGGTGGTGAGCACGAAGCCGATGCGCAACAGCCCGCTGACCTCACCGGACAGGTCGCCGGCCTCGGCGAGTGTCTGCTCCAGGGCGGCCAGCGCGGGGGCGAGCCGGCTCCGGAATTGTTCACCGGCGGAGGTGAGCCGGACTCGACGGCTGGTCCGGTCGAATACCTTGACTCCGAGACGCGACTCGAGCACGCGCACGGCTTCGCTGACGCCTGGTTGGGAGATCCCGAGGCGTTCGGCGGTGCGCCCGAAGTGCAGCTCGTCGGCGAGCGCAAGGAAGACCCGGAGCTCGCGAAGCTCGATGTCGGTCCACATCGATCAGGAATGCTAATCGGTCCGATCAGGGATTTGCGCTTGATCGGCGGTCGCTAGCCCTCCAGGGTTGGTGACCAGGCAGGTAGTGGGTGAACCAGGAAGGCGAGCCGATGGCCGAGCATCCCAACGTCGAGGTGTTCCGGCAGGTCTATGGGGCGTTCACGAGCGGAGACATGGGCCGGCTCACCGAGCTGATCGCTCCGGACGTCATCTGGCACGTTCCGGGCACGAACCTCATCTCCGGCGAATACCCGAGCCGGGAAGCGATCTTCGGATGCTTCACCAAGATCTTCGAGCTCTCCGCGGGTAGCTACCGTCCCGAGCTGCATGACATCCTGGCCAACGACGATCACACGGTGGCGTTGCTGCACGCGACCGCCCGTCAGGGCGACAAGACGCTCGATCAGGACTACGCGTTCGTGTTTCACGTCCGCGATGGCCAGATCGCCGAGACGTGGGAAGCCTGGACCGAAGGGCCGGCGTGGAATGAGTTCTGGTCCTGACTCAGCCGGGCGGCTGGGTTTCGCCGCAGGAGGGTCGTCGTGATTCTGGTCATCGGAGGTCGCAGCAAGATCGGGTCGGCGCTGGTCGGGGAGCTGGTGGACCGGGGCAAGCAGGTGCGGGCACTGGTTCGTTCCGCCGAGGCGAGCTCCGGCGTGGCTGGTGCGGCCGAGATCGTGACCGGTGATCTCGCCGATGAGGGCTCGCTGGTCACGGCGATGGCGGGGATTGAGAAGGTGTTCTTGCTCTCCAGTCCACACCCGAACGCCGTGACCTGGCATCGCAACGCCATCGACGCGGCCCGTCGCACGGATGTCGAGCTGCTGGTGCGCAGCTCGATTCTTGGAGCCGATCGGGAGTCCCCGGCGGAATTCATCAACGCGCACACCGTCTCTGACCGCTACCTCGAAGACTCCGGCCTCCCGTTTGTGGTCGTGCGACCCAACCTGTTCTTGCAGAACCTCCCCGAATCGACGATCCCATCGATCGACGCGTCCGGCGCGTTCTACGTCGACGCCGGCCGCGCGCGCATCAGCATGGTCGACACCCGCGACGTCGCCGCCGTCGCCGCAGTTGTCCTCACCGAATCCGGACACACCGGAGAGCACTACGACCTCACTGGACCGGAAGCGCTCTCGTATGCCGACATCGCCGCGAAGCTCACCACGGCAATGGGGCGCCAGATCACCTATGTCGCTGCCCCGGACGAGGCGGTCGGCCAGGCGCTGCTCGGCGCTGGTCTGAGCGAGTGGTTCACGAACGCGCTCGTCGGCCTCTACCAGGACTACCGTCGTTCCGGAACCAACGGCTACGCCGCCCAGATCACCGACACCGTCGAACGGCTCACCGGACGCCCGCCACGGTCGCTAGACGACCTATTCCACGAGATCGCGCCCGAATTGAAACCGACTCACGACGACCCGGCACACGGCTGAAGTCCCCTACGCCACGCGAGCCGGCGCCCTGCACGCAGAACGACGCTGTGTGCACCGGCCAGCGAATAGACACACGGGCCGGATTGGGCGATCGGGAAGACTCCCTGCGACGCTGTCGCGAGCGCGCGATATGAATGCGGATGGAGAAACGCACATAAATCCAGGCTGTCGGCACTTCCGATCATCGGCTACTTGTTTCATTGACGGCAGGGCCGGTGCCTGGCCAGGCTTCGGTCCAGGTGCTCGGCCCGTCGCTCACACAGCGGCTGCTGATCCTGTGGTGGCTCTCATTTGGCCTGCGCGGGCCGGGGCACCGTCCTAGTGAGCGGTGAGTGGCTCAAGAAGGGTTTGCCTAGCTCTAAGTAGCGTTGCCCTCCCCGCTCGACACAGATCGAGTGGAGGTCTAGGTGGCTGGTGTTGTGGTGATTGGGATGGACCCGCACAAGCGGTCCGCGACGGTCGAGGTGATGAACACCCACGAGA
>JBKPQY010000287.1:0-27435 GCA_046734315.1 Actinomycetota bacterium
GTGCGGGTGACCGAGCCGGGCGCAGTGGCGCGCGCCGCGCAGGCGTGGGCGGCAGGCGGTTGGCCGGCAGAGCCCGACAACAGCGGGTCGGGCATCACTGCCCCGTTCAACGCACCGTCGCAAGGCCCGCCGCCGTGGAACGTGTACCGCATCGTGCCACGGTCGGCGATCGTGGTCTCGGCGACCGAACCGGGCGGCCTGACCCGCTTCCTCTTCTGAGGCCGAGTACGAGCGCGTAACCCGGGTGATCTTGAGCAGGTTGTCAGCCGATGTCCGCGGCAGCGGCAATCGCGTCGCGGATCTGCCCGGCCCACTCTTTGGATGTGAAGCCCGCTGCCACGGGTTCCACCAGGATGAGATCGTTGATCGTGGAGTCTGTGCGCAGATGCACGACCTCTTGGTATTCAGGCGACGAGTACCACTTCTTGGCGGAATCCATGTCGGGGAACTCCATCAGGACGACGGAGCCCGGCCAGGCTCCTTCGAGCACGTCGACCTGAGCGTCCAAGGCGAGCCATCGACCACCGTAGGGGATGAAGGTTTCCTCGACCCGCTCCAGATACTCGAGACCTTCTGGGGTGGGAACCCCGTTGGGAATGCGCAGGTGGTTGATCAGGTATGCGGTCATGACCGCTACGGTCGCTGACGAAGGCAGCGGCCCGCGCCGGTGACACCGACTGGTCCGCCCAGGCTGCCCCACGGGGGCGGGACAGCCTTCAGGTGGCAAAGCTTGCCCCGCGGAGTTCCCGGCGGGAGGCGACGCCGAGCTTGGAGAAGATTTCCGTAGGTGCCACTCGACCGTTCGCGGGCTCAGGAACAACCGCTGACCGATCTCGCTGTTGGAAAAGCCCTCGCCGGCGAGGCGCGCAATGACCGTTTCCAGGTCGGTCAGGCTGCTCGGCGTGGCGGCGTGGCGGCGTGGCGGCGTGGTGGCGCCGGACGACGGCGCCGGTCGCGAGTAGCTCACGTCTGGCGCGTTCGGCGAAGCCGTGGAGCACCTGCGTGCTCCCGGAGCGTGCCGCTGCTTCGGCAAGTTCTGGCAGCAGCAATGCTGCATAACCAACGACGTCCCGCTCGAAGACCGGTGCCGCCGCAGCCAGGGCCTCATCGGGTCGGCTGAGAACGGTGACGCTGTCCAGCTGGATCACGACGCCGGGCTGACCGTTCACCGTGCGTTCCAGGATTGTCAGCTCGGCCGTCGGGCCGGCCCGGTCGACGAAGAACCGCGCGATCTGCTCGGCGCCCTCGACCGGGTGGGGCTCGGCCCTGACGAGACCGCCACCGTCGCCGGTCGCGGTGGCGTCGGCGTCGAGCAGGCCGATGAGGGCGTTGATGTCCCTCGCTTGCCATGCACGCTTGAAGTCTCTGACGATGTCGGCCTGCTGGGATGCCGGTGTCGCGGGAGTCTGCGACTCGCGTATGCGGCGGCGCGCCGACGAGGCCAGCTGGCGACACATCCAGGACACTGCCGAGGTCGCCGAGGCCAGCCTCGACGACCTGGACTGGGCCGACGTGGTGCTGTTCGGCACCCAACCCGCTTCGGCAACCCAGCCAGCCAGCTCAGGGCGTTCATCGATACCACTGGACCCCTGTGGCTGGGGGCAAAACTCGCCGGCAAGGTGTACTCGGCTTTCACCGCCAGCAACACGACCCACGGTGGCCAGGAGTCGACCATCCTGGCGCTGGGGAACACCTTCTACCACTGGGGCGGCATCATCGTGGCCCCCGGGTACACCGACCCCGTCCAGCTCAAGTCAGGCAACCCCTACGGCACGTCCCACGTGACGGGCGACGGGCCGCCCGACGACGTGGCCCTGGAAGCGGCCCGCTACCAGGCCCGCCTCGCCGTCGACACCGCGGCCGCGCTCAAGGCCGGCCGCGCCGCGTGACATCCGGCCGGACGCGAGAGGACTGACGCATGACTGTGAATCAGACTGACGCAGCCCGGGGCGAGGTCATCGCGGTGCTGGACCGTCGGCTGATGCGATGCGGGCCAAGGACATCGATCTGGCGATGTCCTGCTACTCGCCCGACATCGTGTACTTCGACATCATCCCGCCGGACCGGTTCGTCGGCGCCGACGCTGTCCGTCGAAACTCCCTGCGATAGTTTGCCGAGTACGAGGGTGACATCGGATTGGAGACCCACGAGCTCAGCGTCGCCGCCAGCGCCGACGTGGCCTTCGCGCACATGCTGCATCCCGACAGTGGCACGCGCAGGGGCGGGCGAGATGTCGTGGTGTGGGTGCGTTCCACCGTGTGCCTACGGCGGATGGACGATCGGTGGCTGATCACCCACGAGCACATCTCGTTTCCCATCAATCCCGACGACTGGAGCGCGGTCGTTGACGCTGCGCCTTAGCCGCGCGCACCGGTCCGGTGACTGCTACGCCCCGGGCACTGGGTTAGCACCGGGCCGTGCGGCGGTCGAGTGCCAGGATCGGTGCGTGGCAGACGAGCAGCATGGTGACGAGGCTCCCGCACCGGTCGCCGACGAAGCGCACGCGCACGCGGACGAGCTGCCTTTACTCGGGCCGATCGCGTCGAACGCAACCGAAAGCCTCACCACGGTGTTGGTTGCCTTCGTCGCCAATGCACTCATCGCGACGGCGAAAACCGTCGCCGCTTTGATAACGGGTTCCGCATCATTGGTCGCCGAGGCGGCGCACTCATGGGCGGACACCGGCAACGAGATCTTCCTGGTAGTCGCCGACCGGCGCTCACACCGTCCGCCCGACCGCGCCCATCCGTTGGGTCACGGCCGCGAGGCCTACGTCTGGTCGCTGTTCGCGGCGCTGGGCCTGTTTGTCGCAGGCGCTGCCGTCTCGGTCACGCACGGCATTCAGGAGCTCATTCACCCGGAACCGGCCAGCGATTTCATCGTCGGCTACGTCGTGTTGGCGATTTCCTTCGTGCTGGAGGCGATCTCGTTCCGTCAGTCGGCCCGGCAGGCGAAAAAGGAGGCCGAGTCGTTGCAGCGTGACCTCCTCGAACACGTGCTCGCGACCTCCGATCCGACCCTCCGGGCGGTGTTCGCGGAGGACTCCGCTGCGCTGATAGGCCTGGTCATCGCGGCCGCCGGCCTCGGGGCACACGAGGCGACCGGCTCCACGATTCCCGATGCGGTCGGATCGATCCTTGTGGGAGTCCTGCTCGCGGTGGTGGCGGGCGTGTTGATCAACCGCAATCGGCGCTTCCTGGTCGGCGAGGAGGCCGACCCTCGGGCGCGCATGGCTGCGCTTAGTGCGCTGATGAACGCGCCGGAAGTGGCCCGGGTGACGTATCTGCGCCTCGAGGTCGTCGGGCCGCGCATGGTGTCCGTGATCGGCGACGTCGACCTCACCGGTGACGACAACGAGTCACACGTTGCCGTTCGCCTACGTGCGCTCGAGGCGAAGATAAGCAGATCACCTGCGGTCGCCGGCGCGGTCCTGAGCCTGTCGGCGCCCGACGAACCGTCGCTCGAAGCCTAGGCCGGCTCGACACGGGTTCCCGCGCCTAATGCTGCGTAGAGCAGTCCGCCGATCATGGCCATGTTCTTGTGGAATTGGACCCGTTGCTGCTTGCGGGCCTTCGGATCGTCGACGGTCCAGTATGCGTGGCCGGCGATCGTAGTTGGGACCAGCGACCCGAGCAGCACCGACGCGGACAGCCTCGGCAGCACGCCGACCGTCAGCAAGGCGCCGGCGAACACCTGGGCAGCGCCGTTCGCCCTCACCACCAGCGCATCGTCCGTTGGAAGCGGTACGTGACGGCGCACGGCGGCCAGCACCGGGGCGGCCTGGTCGACGCGGCCTTCCGGCGCGCGAACTGTGTCGACGCCGAGCGCGACGTAGGTCGATCCGGTGAGTACGCGGGCGGTCAGGCGCAGCAGGTCAGGCATTCTGGTCTCCTCGTCACGGCAAGCCGGGACAGCGCGGATCAGCGCCCTTCCATCACATAACTGAAGCGTGAGGGCTGACCGCGCCCCCGTAGCATCGTCGCATGGATCTCGGGCTCGCCGGCAAGACGGCTGTCGTCACCGGCGCGAGCAGGGGCATTGGCCTCGCGATCGTTCGTGGGCTTGCTGCTGAAGGAGCACGTGTCGTCGCCGGGGCTCTGAAGATCTCCGCCGAGTTGGACGAGCTCACCGCCGGAGGAGCGGTGACGCCGGTCGAGGTCGATCTGTCGACCGTGGACGGCCCGGCGCGGCTGGTCGCTGCCGCGGGCACCGATCTCGACATCCTGGTGAACAACGTCGGCGCGGCGCCGCCGCGACTCGACGGATTCCTCGCGGTGACCGACGAGATGTGGCTGGCGACCCTGAATCTGAACCTGATGGCCGCGGTACGCGCCACGCGGAGCGCGCTGCCGGTGATGTTGGCCCGCCAGGGTGGCGTGATCGTGAATGTCGGCTCGCTCAATGCGCGCCTGCCTGACCCGGCCGTCATCGACTACTCGGCAGCGAAGGCGGCGTTGGTGAATTTCGCCAAATCGGTGTCGAAGGAGTTCGGCGCCCGCGGCATCCGCGTCAATACGGTCGACCCCGGCCCCGTCGCCACGGACCTGTGGCTTGGTCCCGACGGCGTGGCCGCGAGAGTGAGCCGAGCCAGCGGCCAGCGCGCGCAGGACGTGGCGGCGGCCGCGGCTGCGGGCATGGTTACCGGCCGGTTCTCTCGCCCGGACGAGGTGGCCGACCTCGCGCTGCTGCTCGCGAGCGACCGAACGGCCAACGTCACCGGGGCCGACTTCGTCATCGACGGCGGCATGGTCACCACGATCTGAGGTGCTTCAGGGACTCCCACCGAGCCGATCGATCAGCCAGTCCCGCGTGACGCCGTACCGGGCGAATATCGCGATGATCTGTTCGACGTCTGCCGGATAGGACAGCGCGAGGATGTTTCGCTCCTGCTCCGGGGTGAGGTGTGCGCGTGCGAGGACATCACGCACGTGCTCGCGGGTGACCTGGGTCATCTGTCCTCCAATCACTAGGCCCGGACGACGAACGGAAAGCGGCTAGGGCACAACCCGAGGTGCGCCGCAATGTAAGGCCGGTCGGAACCACTGTGTTGCTGAGACGGTTTACGGCACTTCGGGGCCGTCGTCAGCCAGCCTACGACCGTTGCATCCACTGCCGACAAAGTGACCTGTGCCGCTCACCGAGGGCCCGTGCGTCAGTAAGCCGAGAGGACGGCGTGATGAAGTCGTGAAAGCGCGCCTTCGGACCTGGCGACGTGCTCAGGGGAGGTCTTGACTCACTTCGCCCGGCAGGAAATTGGCCGGGTCGGTCAGGTGTGCCGCTCACCCGTCGTCTTTTGGAGTCCCTGGTGCATGACGTGCTGTTCGTGCTGCTGGTGATCTTGGTCTTCGCGATCCTGGCGTTGATCGCCAAGGGGGCCGAGAAGCTATGAGTGCCGCCAATCTGATCGGGTTGATTCTGTCGGTTCTCGTGACCGTGTTCTTGGTGGTCGCGCTGGTGTTCCCGGAGAAGTTCTGATGAGTACGACGTGGGCCGGCATCATCTTTGCCGGCACGCTGGTCATCGCGCTCGCGCTGGTCCACAAGCCGCTGGGCGACTACATGGCGCGGGTGCTGACCGGCAAGCGGCACCTCGCCGTGGAGAAAGGCGTCTACCGCGTCGGTGGTATCGATCCGGAGGCTGACCAGACGTGGGGTCGCTACCTGCGCTCGATGCTGGCCTTCAGCGCGGTGTCGGTGGTGTTCCTGTACATCTTCCTGCGGGTGCAGCAGCACTTCTGGCCGCCGTACGACGTGCCGCTCATGAGCCGCAGCCAGTCGTTCAACACGGCGGCAAGCTTCGTCACCAACACGAACTGGCAGTCGTACTCGGGTGAAAACGCGCTGGGCTATGTCGTGCAGATGGCAGGCCTGGCCGTACAGAACTTCGTCTCGGCCGCGGTGGGCATCGCCGTGGCGATCGCCCTGGTGCGCGGGTTCGCCCGGCACAAGACCGACCGGCTGGGCAACTTCTGGGTGGACCTCACCCGCATCTGCCTCCGCATCCTGCTGCCGATCTCGATCGTGTTCGCGATCGTCTTCGTCGGCGCCGGCATGATCCAGAACTTCCACCACTACCAGGACATCCACACGATCACCGGCGGCACGCAGACCCTGACCGGTGGTCCGGTGTCCAGCCAGGAAGCCATCAAGGAACTCGGCACGAACGGCGGTGGCTTCTACAACGCGAACTCCGCGCACCCGTTCGAGAACGCCACGGTGTGGACGAACTGGCTGGAGATCTTCCTGCTGCTGTGCATTTCGTTCTCGCTACCGCGCACCTTCGGCAAGATCATCGGCGACAAGCGGCAGGGCTACGCGATCGTCGCCGTGATGGCGCTGCTCGCAATCCTCAGCCTGGGTCTGACCATCGGCTTCCAGGCCGCGCATCACGGGACGGTGCCGACCGCGGTCGGGGGCGCCACCGAGGGCACCGAGACACGGTTCGGGGTGCCGGACTCGGCGACGTTCGCCAGCGGTACGACGCTGACGTCGACCGGAGCGGTCGACAGCTTCCATGACTCGTATACGAGCCTCGGCGGCATGATGACGCTGCTGAACATGATGCTCGGCGAAGTGGCGCCGGGCGGTACCGGCTCCGGGTTGTACGGCATATTGATCCTGGCCGTGATCACGGTGTTCGTCGCCGGGTTGATGGTCGGGCGAACACCGGAGTATTTGGGAAAGAAGCTCGGTGGGAGGGAGTTGAAGTTCGCCTCGCTGTACCTGTTGACCACGCCGGCTCTGGTGCTGGCCGGAACGGCGATCGCGATGGCGATGCCGGGGCAGCGCGCCGGGATGCTGAATACCGGCCCGCACGGGTTCTCCGAGGTGCTCTACGCGTTCACCTCGGCGGCCAACAACAACGGCAGCGCGTTCGCAGGCATCTCGGTGAACACCGTCTGGTACAACACCGCACTCGGCCTCACGATGCTGTTCGGGCGCTTCCTGCCGATGATCTTCGTGCTCGGCCTCGCCGGGTCACTGTCGCGGCAGGCGCCAACGCCGGTCACCGAAGGCACGCTGCCGACGCACCGAGCCTTGTTCGTCGGCATGCTGACCGGCGTCACGATCATCGTGGTCGCCCTGACGTACTTCCCCGCTCTCGCTCTCGGTCCTCTTGCGGAGGGTCTGCACTGATGACAACCATGCTGCAAACTCCAACCGGGCGCCCGTCGCGGCCGGTGAGTCCACACCGGGTGCAGGCGGGCCTCCTCGACCCGAAGATGCTGTGGCAGTCCACACCGGACGCGCTGCGCAAACTGAACCCGCTCACGCTCTATAAGAACCCGGTCATGTTCATCGTCGAGGTCGGCGCCGTGTTCACGACCGTGATCGCGATCGCGGATCCGAGCGTGTTCGCCTGGCTGATCGTCGTGTGGCTGTGGCTGACCGTGCTGTTCGCGAACCTGGCCGAGGCGGTGGCCGAGGGACGCGGTAAGGCGCAGGCCGACGCATTGCGGCGGGCGAAGACGGACACGATCGCACGCCGGCTGGTCGACAAGCGCGAGTACTTCGGTGCGACCGAGCCGGTGCCGGCGCCCCAGTTGCAGCTGGGCGACGTGGTGGTCGTCGAGGCCGGCGAGATGATCCCGGGCGATGGCGACGTCATCGACGGCATCGCCAGCGTGGACGAGAGCGCGATCACCGGCGAGTCCGCGCCGGTCATCCGTGAGTCCGGTGGTGATCGCAGTTCGGTCACCGGTGGGACGAAGGTGCTCTCCGACCGGATCGTCGTGGAGATCACGCAGAAGCCGGGGGAGAGCTTCATCGACCGGATGATCGCACTCGTCGAAGGAGCCAGCCGGCAGAAGACCCCGAACGAGATCGCGCTGAACATTCTGCTGGCGTCGCTGACGATCATCTTCCTGCTCGCGACCGTGACGTTGCAGCCGATGGCGATCTTCGCCAAGGTCAACCAGCCAGGCATCCCGAACACGGCGGCGCTGGACACGAACGGGATCACCGGCATCGTCATCGTGTCGTTGCTGGTCTGCCTGATCCCGACGACGATCGGGGCGCTGCTGTCGGCGATCGGCATCGCCGGCATGGACCGGCTGGTGCAGCGCAATGTGCTGGCTATGTCCGGACGGGCCGTCGAGGCGGCCGGCGACGTCAACACGCTGCTGCTCGACAAGACCGGCACCATCACGCTCGGAAACCGGCAGGCGACCGACTTCATCCCGATCGGGGACGTGCCTATCTATCAGCTCGCCGACGCCGCGCAGCTGTCCTCACTGGCCGACGAGACTCCCGAGGGCCGTTCGGTCGTGGTGCTCGCCAAGTCGCGGTACGGGCTGCGCGAACGGCACACCGGTGAGCTCGTCAACGCGGTCTGGGTACCGTTCACCGCGCAGTCACGGATGAGCGGAGTGGACCTGCGCCCGCACAACGGCCAGCCCGGCCGGCAGGTGCGCAAGGGCGCCGCGGGGGCGGTCACCGCGTGGGTACGCGACAACGGCGGCACCGTGCTGCCCCGCACGAGCGAAATCGTGGACGGCATCAGCGCCGCCGGCGGTACGCCGCTGGTGGTGGCGGAGCAGGTCGACAAGGCGGCGCCGATGGTGCTGGGCGTCATCCAGCTCAAGGACATCGTCAAGGAAGGCATGTCCGAGCGGTTCGACGAGTTGCGCCGGATGGGCATCCGCACGGTGATGATCACGGGTGACAACCCCCTTACCGCGCAGGCCATTGCGGACGAGGCAGGCGTCGACGACTTCCTCGCCGAGGCCAAGCCCGAGGACAAGATGGCGCTGATCAAGCGCGAGCAGGAGGGCGGCAAGCTCGTCGCGATGACCGGCGACGGCACGAACGACGCACCCGCGCTGGCACAGGCCGACGTCGGCGTGGCGATGAACACCGGTACGTCGGCGGCGAAAGAGGCCGGCAACATGGTCGACCTCGACTCCGACCCGACGAAGCTCATCGAGATCGTCGAGATCGGCAAACAGTTGCTGATCACCCGCGGCGCGCTGACCACGTTCTCGATCGCCAACGACGTGGCGAAGTACTTCGCGATCATCCCGGCGATGTTCGCGGCCGTGTATCCGGGGCTGGACAAGTTGAACATCATGCGGCTGCACTCGCCGGAGTCGGCGATCCTGTCCGCGGTGATCTTCAACGCATTGATCATCGTCGCGTTGATCCCGCTAGCACTGCGGGGCGTGCGCTACCGGCCGTCCAGCGCCAGCGCGATGCTGCGCCGCAACCTTTACATCTACGGCGTCGGTGGGCTGATCATGCCGTTCCTCGGCATCAAACTCATCGACCTGGTAATCCAATTCATCCCCGGAGTGCGGTAATGCGGTCCTTCATCGGTGCCATGCGGCAGCACGTTGCCGCGCTGCGCATGCTGCTCGTCTTCACGGTCCTGCTCGGGATCGGCTACCCGCTGTTCATCACGCTGGTCGCGCAAATCCCGGGCCTGCAGAGCCGCGCGGACGGCTCGCTGATCAAGGTCGACGGCAAGGTCGTCGGTTCCAAGATCATCGGACAGAGTTTCACCGACCAGAACGGGAATGCGCTGGTGCAGTACTTCCAGTCGCGCCCGTCCGCGGCCGGCGACGGCTACGATCCGACGGCCTCGAGCGCTAGCAACCTCGGTCCGGAGTCCATTGTGGACACCCTGCCTGACCCTTCGGTGAAGGGCGACACCGGGACGCAGAGCCTGCTCACCCAGGTATGCTCGCGAAGCCTCGCGATCGGCAAGCTGGAAGGTGTCGACGGCTCGCGGCCGTTCTGCACTTCCGACGGCGTGGGCGCGGTGCTGGCCGCGTTCTGGTCCGGACCCGGGTACCACGGGCATGTCACCCGTGTGGTCAGCCTGAACCAGGCGGCGCCGGCCAAGCCCTTCCTGGCGACCTACAAGGGTGTCCCGGTCGAGCTCGCCAAGTTCGGCGAGGACTACTCCAAGGGACAGGTCGTGCCCGTCCGCGGCGATGCCCCGGCCAAGCCGGTCGTGCCTGCCGATGCGGTCACCGCGTCCGGCTCGGGGCTCGACCCGGAGATCAGCCCCGCGTACGCGCGGCTGCAGGAAGCGCGGGTGGCAAAAGCGCGCGGAGTCAGCGTGGCGCAAATCGCCGCGCTGGTCGACAAGTACCAGAAGGGACGCGACCTGGGTTTCCTCGGCGAGCCGCGCGTCAACGTCCTGCAACTCAACCTCGCTCTGGACAGGACCTACCCGTACCACAAGGGATGACGGATGACCGAACGCGGCCAGCTTCGGGTCTATCTGGGCGCTGCGCCGGGCGTGGGCAAGACGTACGCGATGATCGACGAGGGCCATCGGCGGGCCGCTCGTGGCACCGACGTCGTCGTCGCCTACGTCGAAACGCACGGCAGGCGGCGCACCGAGGAGAAGCTCGCCGGGCTCGAAATCATCCCGCGGCGCACCGTCTCGTACCGAGGCTCTCAATTCACCGAGATGGACCTGCCGGCGGTACTCGCGCGAGCGCCGCAGGTCGCGCTCGTCGACGAACTGGCGCACACGAACGTGCCGGGTGTGGAGCATGCCAAGCGGTGGCAGGACATCGAGCAGCTGCTCGAGGCCGGCATCACCGTCATCAGCAACGTCAACATCCAGCACCTGGAATCGCTCAACGACGTCGTCCAGGAGATCACCGGCGTCATCCAGCGGGAGACCGTGCCTGACTCGGTCGTGCGCGCAGCCGAGCAGGTCGAGCTCATCGACATGACGGCCGAAGCTCTGCGTCGGCGCATGGCGCACGGCAACGTCTACCAGCTCGACAGGATCGACGCCGCGCTGTCGAACTACTTCCGGCCCGGCAACCTCACCGCACTGCGGGAGCTCTCGCTGTTGTGGCTCGCAGACGCCGTCGAGGACAACCTGCAGCGCTACCGCGAGGAATACGGCATCGCTCGCAGGTGGGAGACCCGCGAACGAGTCGTCGTCGCCTTGACGGGTGGGCCCGAGGGTGAGGCGCTGCTTCGCCGAGCCGCGCGCATCGCCGCACGCGTGGGCGGTGGCGACCTGCTCGCCGTGCATTTCGCTCGCAGCGACGGCTTGGCCGGGTCGAGTGTGGCCGAGCTCGACCGCCAACGCGCGCTCGTGGAATCACTCGGCGGCAGCTACCACTCCGTCGTCGGTGACAACATTCCCGCCGCGGTACTCGACTTCGCCCGTGCCAACAACGCGACGCAGATCGTCATCGGCGCCAGCCGACGTAATCCGATCATCGCCGCGCTCACCGGTCCGGGCACCGGCATGACGATCACTCGGCTGTCGGGGCCGATAGACGTGCACGTCGTCAGCCACGACTACATGGGCAGGGGACGCGTCCTGCCGAAGCTGAGCAGCGGACTCACCAGGAAGCGCCGGATCGCCGCGCTGGTCACCGCAGCCGCCCTCCTCAGCGCACTCGTTCCCATCTGTGCGGCGCTGCGGGACGATCTCGGTTTCGGCAGCGACCTGTTGCTGTTCCTCCTCGCCGTGATCATCGTCAGCCTCATCGGCGGCTTCGTCACGGCCTTCGTCAGCGCGATCGCTGCCAGCTTGCTGCTCAATTACTACTTCGTTCCGCCGATTCACAAACTGACGATCTCCGGGCCGGAGAACATCTTCGCGCTGATCGTGTTCGTGGTAGTCGCGCTGCTGGTAGCGAAGGTCGTCGACGTGGCCGCCCGGCACAGCTCCGAGGCTGCGCGTTCCAACGCGGAAGCCGAGACGATCTCCACGCTGGCCGGCAGCCTGCTGCGTGGCGAGCAGGCGATTCCCGCGATGCTGGAGCGTGTTCGGGAGAGCTTCGGCGCCCAGGACGCAGCGCTGCTGCGCCGTGAGTCCGGTGCCCCCGCCAGCAGCAGTGGCCGGTCCGCCGGCATGCGTGGAACCTGGTCTTGCGTCGCCAGCGTCGGTGACGACCCGTGCCTACGGCCCGAAGACGCCGACACCGAGGTCCCTGTCGGTGAGGACATGATCCTCGTACTACGCGGACGCATGCTTGCCGCCGAGGACCAGCGGGTGCTCACTGCCTTCGCCACACAGGTCGCGATCGCCTACGAGCAACGCCGGCTTACCGAAGTGGCCGAGGCCGCGGTACCGCTCGTTGAAGCGGATCGGGTGCGCACGGCCTTGCTCAACGCCGTCAGCCACGACCTGCGCACGCCCCTGGCGTCCGCCAAAGCCGCCGTGTCGAGCCTGCGCAGTCCCGACGTCGCGTGGAGCGAGCAGGATCAGCAAGAGTTCCTTGCCAGCGCGGACGACGCACTTGATCGTCTGACTGCGCTGGTCACCAACCTGCTCGACCTTTCCCGGTTGCAGGTGGGGGTGCTGGCTGTCGAGACCGCGCCGGTGGCGGTCGAGGACGTCGTCAGTCACGCCCTCGACCATGCAGCGCACGACGCCAAGGTCGAGATGGACATCACGGCTGACCTTCCGGCGGTCGCCGCCGACCCGGGCCTGCTGGAGCGAGCCGTCGCCAACCTGGTCGAGAATGCGCTGCGCTACTCGCCGGCCGGCGACATCGTACGTATCGCAGCCAGCGCCCATCGGGACACAATCCAGATCCGCGTCATCGACCACGGCCCGGGCATCCCGCCCGCCGACAGGGAAGCCGTGTTCGCCGCGTTCCAACGCCGCGACGATCACACCACCGCCGACGGACAAGGCGTCGGTCTCGGGTTGGCAATCGCCCGCGGCTTCGTCGAGGCAATGCACGGGACGATCACGCTCGACGACACACCCGGCGGCGGCCTGATCGCCGCGATCGAGCTCCCGATCGCGCGACCGTAGTGGGTGTCAAAGCTCCTTCAGCCGGAACGCGAGTATGGCGACGATGGCGTCGGTGCGTGAGCGAAGCGCTGCGGCGAGGATCAGTCCGCGCTGGTTATGCAGCAGCTGATAACGACGGCTCGTGGGCTCGACCTCGGACAGCAGCACGGTGACCTGGTTGCCGTGTTCGATCTGGTGGCGGACGTAGCCGACGACGGGCGCGACCAGGGTTCGATGTGGGCTGGGGAGCACCTTGAGCTCGACGCCCGGGTCCCAGACTGCCCACTGCTCGCACAGCCGCCGTGTCGCGTCCGGGTCCAGGTCGACAGCGATCGGGACGATCTTTCCGCCCATCCGCATACCCGCGGTAAGGGCGCGTTCGGTCAGCTTGTTGACGGCAACCACCGGGATGACGACGAGTGCGTGCTCGGCTGCTATCGGTGCGGGCCGCGGCGGGCGCTGCCCGAGGCCGAGTTGCTCGCCGACGAGACGGTAGTAGCGCTCGATCCGCGCGAACAGCAGCATCAGCGCGGGGATGATGATCAGCAACTGCCAGGCGCCCTCCGTGAACTTGCTGGCCATGAAGATGACGGCCGCGGCGGCCGTGAGCACCGCGCCCACGCCGTTGAGCATGGCGCGCGGCACCCAGCCCGGGGCGCGGTGCGTGCGCCAGTGCTGGACCATCCCGACCTGGCTGATCGTGAAGCCGATGAACACCCCGATCGCGAACAGCGGCAGCAGCCGGTGGGTATCCGCGCCGAGAGCCACCAGAAGCAGCGCCGACAGGATCGCCAACGCGCCGACGCCGTACCGGAACACCGGCCGTTCGGCACGTAACGCGAACAGGTGCGGAAGGCGATGGTCCTTGGCCAGCAGGCTCATCAAAACCGGCAGGCCACCGAAACTGGTGTTGGCCGCAAATGCGAGAACCAGGGTGACCGTGAGGTTGGTGACGTAGAAGGCCCAGCCCGTCCCGAACGCAGCCGCTGACAGTTGGGCCAGCACCGTGACATTGCCGCGCGGGACGACGTGGTGCAGCCTGATCAGCAACGAGAGCCCGAGCAGCATCGATCCGAGCAGCACGCCCAGTGCCACCTCGGTGTGCTGCGCTCGCTTGACAGCCGGGGCGCGAAACTGGGGCACCCCGTTGGCGATCGCTTCCACTCCGGTCAGCGCCGAGCAGCCCGCGGCGAACGCCTTGAGCAGGACAACGATCCCGAGTGCCTCGGTCGCGTGGATCGGGCCGAGGTCCTGGCCGATGGTCTTGACCGGGTGGTCGCGGGCCAGCCCGACGCCGATGGTCGCCGCGATTCCGGCGATGAACACGATGGTCGGCAACATGAGCACCCTTGCCGACTCGGCGATACCGATCAGGTTGAGCACGGTCAGCACCGCCAGACCGACCAGGCTCACGGCGAGCAGGTGGTGCGACAGTGCAGGGAACACACTGCCCAGGCTGGCGGCCCCGGCAGCCAAACTAACCGCGACCGTCAGCACGTAGTCCACGACGAGGCTCGCTGCCGCAAGCAGGCTCGTCCGCGGTCCCAGGTTCCTCTTCGCCACCGCGTACGCGCCACCCCCGTCGGGGTAGACCGCGATCACCTGCCGGTAGGACATCACCAGAACCAGCAGCAGGATGACGATCGCCACCGACACCGGGACGACCTCCCGCACGGCGGCCGCGCCGGCCGCGACCAGTGCGAGAACGATGGCCTCAGGTCCGTACGCGACACTCGACAGCGCGTCCAGCGACAAAGCCGCGATGCCGCCGAGCGTGGTCAGCTTGTGCGCGTCCTCGCGCTGCTCCTGGCGCACCCGCCGGTCACGGATCCGTTCAGGCGGCGTCTTCAGCGGGCGTCCCATCGACACCGTTCCTACCGGATCGTCAGTGGCGGCGCATCACGCTCGCCGGGCGAGGCGCTTCTCGCGGGCGCCAGTCGGCCCTCCTGAGTCGCGCGCGCCGCGTCGATTCGGTTTGCAGAGCCTCATATCGTGTCAGGTATGGGTTCGCGTATGAGCAGCTGGCGGGCGTCCTGACGGACGACTTCCCGACGCACCCCACGTTGCAGCCGCAGCCGCCCGTTCGGGCGGCTTCGGTGTCTGCCTGGCTGGTCGACGGGCCTGTCCCCGGAGAAACTCATGTCACTCGAACCGCCCACAGCGCGAAGTCGTGAGTTGTCGGGCATCACGCCGTCCGGTGCCCTGACCCTGGGCAATTACCTCGGCGCACTGCGACGCTTTCGCGATCACCAGGACAACGGCTTCTACTTCGTGGCAAACCTGCACGCCCTCACGACGGAGCATCAACCAGCGCGCCTGAGACAATTGACGTTGTCCACGGCTGCCTTGTTCTTCGCGTCGGGGCTGGACGCGGATCGAGCGACGGTGTTCGTGCAGTCGGACGTGGCCGCCCACTTGGAACTCGGTTACCTGCTCGAATGCACCGCGCACGTCGGCGAACTCGGCCGAATGATCCAGTTCAAGGAGAAGGGCGGCAGGCCCGGCACCCGGGCGTCGCTGTTGACCTACCCGTGCCTCATGGCCGCAGACATCCTGCTCTACGACGCAGAGCGAGTCCCGGTCGGCGGCGACCAATCCCAACACGTCGAGCTGGCGCGCGACCTCGCCCGGCGATTCAACGCCGTCTACGGTTCGACGTTCACGGTCCCCGAACTCGTGCCGGTAGCCGTCACCTCTCGGGTGCGTGACCTGGCATACCCGGAACGGAAGATGAGCAAGTCCGCGCCTGACAACGCGCAGGGCGTCGTACGCATGCTCGACGGTGCCGACGTCATCCGACGCAAGGTTCGCCGTGCGGTGACCGACAGCGACGGCCAGCTGCGCTACGACCCGGTGGCCAAGCCCGGATTGGCCAACCTTGCGGAGCTCCTCGCGGCGATTACCGACGACTCGCCGGAGCGAGTCATCGGGCGACCAGGAGTTACGGTGCGCTGAAGGACGCGTGCCTCGAGGCGATCGATGCTGAGCTGGCCCCGATCCGCCGCCGCCACAACCAACTCGTCGAAAACCCCGACGAGCTTCGCCGGCGTCTCGACCTGGGCGCGCAGAAGGCGACGGCGGTCGCGGACCTGGTTCTGCACCGCGCCCGCCGCGCCATCGGCATCGCCGCCTAGGACCAGGGCGTTACCCGGGTTCGATATCGCGCCGAAACGACGAGCCTTGCGTCATCGGCCCCGCAGATGCGGCGCCCAGAAACGAGGAGCACGTAATGGACACCAGGCTCGAAGTGATCCTTATCCCGGTACGCGACGTCGATCGGTCGGCCCATTTCTACAAGACGCTGGGCTGGCGGATAGACGCCGACGCCACCGTCGACGACCTGCGCGTCGTCCAGCTGACGCCTCCGGGTTCGCAGGCGTCAGTGATCTTCGGACTGAATGTCACCACAGCGGCGCCGGGAACTGCGGACGGCATGATGCTCGTCGTCGACGACATCGACGCAGCGCGCGAAGAGCTCGTCGAGCACGGCGTGGACGTCAGCGAGGTCTTTCACGACGCCGGCGGCGTCTTCCACCACGGCGGGACCGTCAAGCGAGTACCGGGCCCTGGCGCGGACCACGCCAGCTACGGATCGTTCGCCTCGTTCAGCGACCCGGACGGCAATACCTGGTGCCTGCGGGAGATCACCACTCGACTGCCCGGACGCGTCGACCCGGCAACTACGACCAACACCTCGGCTGACGATCTGGACGGTGCACTTCGCCGCGCAGCCAAGGCACACGGTGAACACGAAGCCCGCATCGGCGAGGCGGACGAGAACTGGCCTGCCTGGTGCGCTGACTACATGGTGCGCGAGCGCGCCGGCGCTGAACTCCCGACGTGAGCCATGACGGGCGCGATAGGCCGGCGGCTGTGCGAACCTTTGCAGGGCACCACCTCCGACGGCTGACAAGCGGAAGGGACGCGGACATGAGATTGAAGTGGTCGTGGAGGAAGTCGCGACGCACCGACGATTCCGGGCGGGCCCTGGGCAGCGCCGAGCAGGCGACGGGCCGTTCTGCTGCGGATCAGCCCCGATCGGGGCGATTCACCCACCTTCCCGAGCGAGTTGATCCGAAGGACACGGTGACGAGCAAGCGCGTCGATCCGTCGCGCGACCCGGAAGGCGGACGCGACACCGAGCGCGACATCCTGCTCCGCTACGGCGCCGGCGGTGATGACACCCCCTGGGACCCGACGGACGGGTGAGGTCCCGGTGCCGTGGTTTCCGGATTTCGTCGGTGCAGTTGAACTGGCGCGCGTACAGACCCGGGCGGCAGGTCAGGCCGATCCTGTTGCCAGGTACCTGGTAGCCCTGGATCGCGGCGATACCGGCGCGCTGGAGACCGTGTGGCCCGGCAAGGTGGTCGTCTACGACCCTCGGGCGGGCGAGGTCCGGGGCCATCGGCAGCTGCGTCGCTTCGTCAGGCACAACGCGGCCTGGAGGGCTGAGCACCACGTCAGCACCGAGATCGTCGCCTCCACACGGGTGGACGGACGGGCTGTGGTGGAACTGCTGGCCCACTTCGCGCTCGACGCGGTGGAACTGGCCTGGCCCGTGGCGGTTGTCGCCGAATCCCACGACGATTCGTCGGTGGTGTTTCGCACCTACTGCAGCCAGTTTCCGGTCGATCGAAAGCGTCACCTGAGGCCGCCGATACTCGGTCCGGGCTCGGCCCACCCTGGTGATGTCGTCGCTCGCTATCAGGTCGCACTGGAGGCCGGCGATGCCGAGGCGATAGTGGAACTGTTCGCGCCTGACGGGTATTTGCGCGAGCCCATCGGCTCGCCGTATACACACCGCGGTGCCGCTGAGTTGCGTGCGTTCTTCACGATGTGCTTCAGCGCAGGCGGCGGCGTCAGCCAGGAGCACTGCGCCGTCACCGATGACGGGGTGCGCTGCGCCCTGGAGTACAACTGTGTCAGGTGGGGCAGCCGCGAGGTGTCGCCGCAGGCCGGTCTCGCGGTGTACGAGCGCGGCGCGAACGGGCTGTTGGCTGCGGCCCGCGTCTATGACGACATCGAGACGCCGGTCGTCCGGCCTGGGCTGCCCGGCCACGAAGCGTGACCGGGCTAATCCCGCGCTGACGGCCCGGCGCTCGGCTCGAGAGGGGCCGCCCGCTTGTCCCAACCGTGGAAATGCGAAAGGTCGCCCGCGTCCCATGCTTCGCGCAGCCCAGGTGAGCTCAGGTCCCAGTCGGGGCGGATCTCCATCGTCACCGCGCGCAGGTCGCGTCGGAGATCTTCGACCGACGGCCGCCCCCAGAACCAGTACCCGTTGTAGATGCTATGGACGATGAGACCCGGCTTGAGCACGAGCGTGTGCGGGATCATCGGGTCGTGTTCGGGGTCGGTGTACTCCTGGATGTCGAGGTCCCGCTGGACGGTGCGCTCCGGGTCGGAGAGGAACGGCCATTGCGCGCCGACCGACGCACGGAACTCCTGGCTGGCGTGGTGCTCGTCTGTCGAGATCGTGGCGATCTGCGTGTAGGCAACGGCGATCTGCGGATAGAACGCGGCGAGCTGCAGATGCTGCTGGTGCTCCTTCGGGCAGTAGTGGCCTCGGGCGAGCGTAAGGATCAGCGGATCGTCGCCCTGCAACTCGCTGAGGCGGCGCATGGTGCTGGTGTGGTCGGGCAGCTCGTAGTCGGGAAAGGTGGCTCCGGGAACGATGTCGGAACGCATGGCCTGCCTCCTTCGTCGTCGAGATGCACTAAGAGTTGTACACCTCGGGCGTCGTTGCGCCTGTCGAGATCCCTGGCCCACCAGGGTCTTTCCCGGGCTCGACGCGTCGCCCGACGTGCGACGTTGTCAGCAACCCTCGAGGAAAGGAAGCGATCATGCCGTACATCACGATCGGGCGGGAGAACACCGCCGACATCCAGCTTTACTACGAGGACCACGGCACCGGTCAGCCGATCGTGCTCATCCACGGCTTCCCGCTGAGCGGGCGGGCCTGGGAGCGGCAGGAGCGGGTGTTGCTGGGCGCCGGTTTCCGGGTCATCGCCTACGACCGGCGCGGCTTCGGCAAGTCCAGTCAGCCGAGCGTCGGCTACGACTACAACACCTTCGCGGCTGACCTCGCCGCGCTGATCGAGGCGCTTGACCTGCGCGACGTCGATCTGGCCGGCCACTCCATGGGTGGCGGCGAGATCGTCCGGTACCTCGGGAACTACGGCTCTGACCGGGTGCGGCGCGCGGTGATCATCTCGGGTGTGCCCCCGTACCTGCTCAAGACGCCGGAGACCCCGAACGGGGTGCCGCAGGAGGTCTTCGACGAAATCACCGCGGCGCTACAGGCGGACCGGCTCGCGTACTTCACCGAGTGGAACAAGAACTTCTTCAACCTCGATCAGACGCTCGGCACCCGGATCAGCGAGGAGGCGGTTCGGGACGCCTGGAACACCGCGGCTGGAGCGTCACCCACCGGCACGATCGCCTGCGTCGCGACGTGGTACACCGACTTCCGCGCCGATCTGCCGAAGATCGATGCGCCGGTGCTGGTCATGCACGGCACCGCCGACCGGATCCTGCCGATCGAGGCCTGCGGCCCGCGAACGCACGAGGGCATTTCGGGCAGCGAGTACGTCGTCATCGACGGCGCACCCCACGGCTTGTGCTGGACCCACGCCGACGAGGTCAACGAGGCACTGCTGTCGTTCCTCGGCGAGTAGGCGCGGGCCGGCTACTTGTGGGATTCCGCGGCGGCCGCACGGATCAGCCGGACCGCCTCGGAGACGCCGCCGTCCCATGCCGGTCCGTGACCGGGGAGCACCCATGTCGCGTCGACGCCGTCGATCCGACCTAGCGAGGCGACGGCCTGCTCGGGCTGGAGGGTGAACGGTGCCGGCTTGGGGCCGGTGACGCCGGTGAGGACGTTGCGGGTCGTCATCGTGTCGCCAAGGAACAGCGCGTCGACCCCAGGCACGTGCACGGTGACGCTGCCGGGCGTGTGCCCGGGCGTGTGGATGATCCGCGGCGAGCCCGGGACATCGAGCACGTCACCGTCCGCGACGGTCGAAAGCTCGGTTGCAGGCTTGATCCGCAGGCCGCCGCGGCGCGCGGAGTACCACAGGAAGCCGGCGAGTGGGCCGATCTTGACCGGCCCCCACCCCGAGTTGGGCTTCTTGACCTTCAGCCGTGCGCGGTCGACGTCGGCTTCGTGGATGTACGGCACGATGCCCGTCTCCTGGTACAGCCGGGCGGCGAAGCCGATGTGGTCCGTGTCCCCGTGCGTGAGGACGAGCGCGCGCACATCGGCGGTGCTCTTGCCAATCGCGCGAAGCTCCTTCTGTAGCAGTCCCCAGTACTTCGGCAGCCCTGCGTCGATGATCGTCACGCCGTCCTCGTCGACGATCAGATAGCTGTTGACGATGTCCGAGCCGACCCGGTACAGCCCGCTGGCAATCTGCATGACACCTTCCTAACTGGGGGGATGGCTGCTAGCGCAGCTGACGATAGAAGCCGCGAATGTCGTCGGTCACGACCTCCGGTCGCAGGTGCGCAGCGTAGTGCCTTGACGAGCGAAGTTACGAGTAATAACGTTAAGGCTATTGTTCGTAACTTGCAAGTGCGGAATGACTAAGGAGCCAGGCGAGTGCCTAGAGCCGGGCTGAGCACAGATCAGGTCGTCGCCGCAGCTGCGGCGCTTTCCGACGAGATCGGTTTCCAGGACCTCACCCTGGCTGTGCTGGCGGAGCGGCTGGGGGTGAAACCACCGGCGCTGTACAAGCACGTCGACAGCCTCGCCGACCTGCAGCACCGCGTGGCCGCGCTCGCCATGAACGAGATCGGCGACGCCGTCCAGGACGCGCTGCAGGGCAAGGCCGGGCTCGACGCGCTCACTGCGCTGTTCGAGGCGATGCGCAGTTACGTCGAGCGGTATCCCGGCCGCTATGGCGCAACGATCGGCGCCCGGTTCGAGGGGGACGACGACCCGCTGTTCGTGGCCGGGCTACGCGTGATCAACTCGATCCGAGCGGTGCTGTCCGGCTACGGCATCATGCCGGACGACCTCGACCACGCGATCCGTAGCCTGCGCTGCACCCTCCATGGATTTGCGGCGCTGCAGTCAGCCGATGCGTTCCAGTGGAGCAACGACCCCGACGAGAGCTTCAACTGGATGATCACATTCGCCGACGCCGGCCTGCGCGCGGTCGGCGGCCGGCGGCCATGACCGTCCTCATCCGTACGTAAACGCCGACCGCGAGGAGCACACCGTGTACGAGAATCGTGACGCCTACCCCGAACTGGTCTACGCGATAGCCGCGGACCGCGTCCGGGCGATGCGCGATGACCAGGCCATCTGGCAGGCGCGCCGTGCCCGCCGGCAGCGCTGGGTTCTGCGGGTCCGCGCGACGCTGCGCGACAGGCTCGCTAGGAGCCGTACTCGTCGTGGCGGCGGAACCAGCTGAGCGGATCGTCGTCGGTGCGTTCCTCGTTGCGCCCCCGCGGTGCGCGGTCGAGCCACTGGTACATCCCCCAAAGACCGTCGAGCCCGCGCGCGTATGCCGAATAGGTGTGGTAGACGACCCCGTCATCGAGCACGAAGGCGCTCATCCCGGGGGCCTCCTGCGTGTAGGTCGCCCAGTCGGTGCCGGTCGTGGCAGCCCACTCTGCGAGTGGCCCCTCGGCTCCGGCCTCGGCAGACGCCTTCATGTCGAACGTGCGGTAGTTGTACTCGCCGACTCCCGACTGCTGCTGCGCGTCGGTGTAGCCGACCTGGAAGTCGGAGTTGAAGTCGCCGCCGTACGAGGACGCCCACGGGAAGGTCCAGCCCATCCGCTTCTGGTATGCCGAAAGTTTCGGCAACGGAGCCCGCGAGACGACCCAGAGCATCACGTCGTGGTTGGCCAGGTGGACGGTGAACCCGTCGAAGCCGTCCGCTATCGATGAGCAGGACGGGCAGCCGGCCGTGTACTCAGCGCCGAACATGAAGTGATAGACGAGCAACTGCGAGCGCCCGCGGAACAGGTCGGCAAGCGAGGCGCTGCCGTCGTCGGTGTCGAAGCGGTACTCCTTGTCGACGCGAACCCAGGGGAGCTCTTGCCGCTGCCGGGCCAGCTCATCGCTGCGCCGGGTCAGGGCCTTCTCGGCGTCGAGCAGCTGCAGCCGCGCGGCCACCCACTCGTCCCGTGTTCCGATCTTGTGGTCGGTCATCTTTTTCTCCTCAGAGTGGTGCCGCTTGCGCGACGATGATCCAGATCCCGAGTCCGACGATTGCCAGCGCCAGAGGCACATCGATCGCGAGATTCGCCGGCCACAGCTTCTGCCCCAGCACGACTACGGCGACCACCGACATCCAAGCGAGGCTCATGGCGCCCAACGCCAGCCATATCAGCATCAGGCCGATGGTCGAGCCCACGCAGCACAGACCGAACCCGACGCCGGACGAGGAGCTCCCGAGACAACGCTGCCGGAAGTAGCGCTTCACCGGCGTGAGCTCGTAGATCCCGGCGCCGGTTACGAGCGCACCGGCAGCCGTGAGTCCGTGCGGCCGATAGACGGCGTACACCCCGAGCCCCGCCAGCGCCCACACGGCTACGTAGGAGCCGACGAACACCGGCACCGCGCGCGCACCCGCGGCGCGCGCGCGTCGTAGCACCGCCGGGGCTGCACCCGGCAGCATCATCGCCGCCATCATCGCGATCCACAGCGCTGCGAAGAAGCCGAACGAACCGAGTTGGGTCGCCGTGCCCATGTCCATGCCGTCCATCTGCCAGGCCGCCACTCCCCAGCACGCGCCGGCAAGCCCGAGGGTCCCGGCCAGGACCACGGCGCTCCCTCTGGGCCACGCCGGGGGCGTGGCGCCCGGGGCGTACGCGGAGCCGGATCGGTGATCAGCCACGTTCGCCTCGGGCTTGCAGGAGTGGGCGTGTGGCGGACCTGTCAAGGTGTTCGGTCAATGCCTCGAGCCTGGCGTCCCAGTCACGGGCCAGCGCGGCCAGGAACTGCTGCGCCGTTCGCATCGGCGCCGAGCGCAGTCGGTACCGCACCCGGCGCCGCTCGCCCGGTTCAGCCGTCACCAGGCCGGCCTCGGCAAGCAGCGTCAGGTGCTTGGCGATCGCTTGGCGGGTGACCGGCAAACGGTCAGCCAGGTCAGTTGCCGTGGCCGGACCGTTTGCGGCCAACGCCGCGAGGATCGCTCGGCGCGTCGGGTCGGCCAGCGCAGTGAAGACCTGCTCGGCAATCGCCTCAATGTCAGGCGGCATCGAGGTAGCTGATCAGTTCGTCCAGCTCGAGCGCCCAGCCCTTGGTGTTGCCGTCGTACGCGGTGCGGTACGCGTCCGGGGAGAGCTGGGCGAATCCACTCTCGACGACGGTAAGGCGCGTGCCGGCTCCGATGGGTTCGAGCGTGAACTCGACATAGGTGCGGCGCGGATCGTCCTTGGGAAGTCCGTAGATATGCCAGGTGAATCCGAACACGGTCGGCTCCTCCACCCGCTCCACGCGCATGTCGACCGTGAAACCGCCGGTCCAGCTCATTCGTGCCGACCCACCCGGACGCAGGTCGATCGTCGCTTCGTCGCCGAACCAGGCGGCCAGCCCGTCGGCTGTGGTGAGTGCCGCCCACACCGTGCTGGGTGGGTGGGCGATCTCGACGGTCCGCTCGATGCGATCAGGGAAACCCATGACAACCTCCGGCATATAGCAATCGATTGGTTGCTACATTATTGCAACCAATCGATTGCGTCAAGGGCCGGCTCACGTGCCGATGCCGCCGCGCCGTCGCGAGCCGGCTCCGGTCACCACCAACGGTTTGCACCAAAGCGCAGCCTTCCCGGACGACGGGCGATTCATGCGCGCACAGCGCGGGTAGAGGTGAAACATGGCAAACAAGGGCAGCGTCGTCACCGTGCTGCTGGCGCTGCTCGCCAACGCAGCGGTCGGGGTCCTGAAGCTCATCGCCGGCCTGCTGTCCGGATCGGCGGCGCTGCTGTCGGAGGCTGCCCACTCTGCCGGAGACACGTCCACCGAGCTGCTGTTGCTCACGGCACTGCGCCGGTCGGAGCGTCCCGCCGACCCGACGCACCCGTTCGGGTACGGCAAGGAGCGGTTCTTCTGGTCGTTGCTCGCGGCCGTCGCGATCTTGGTGTCCGGGGCGGCGTTCTCGGTGTACGAAGGGCTGCGCACGATCATTGTCGGTGCCGAGCCGAGCCGCATGTTGTGGATCAACTACCCGGTACTGGCGCTCGCGTTCGTGTTCGAGGCGGTATCGCTGCGCAAAGCCGTCCGGGAAACGCGCCGCGAGGCACGGCAGCGACGGCGCTCGGTGCGCGCAGTGGTGCGCGAGCCGCATGATCCGACCGTGCGCAGCGTGCTGCTCGAGGACACCGCCGCCCTAGCCGGCGTGCTCACCGCTGCCCTTGGCGTCGGGCTGCACCAACTGACCGGTTCGGCGCTGTGGGACGGCGCGGCCTCCCTCGTGATCGGAGCCTTGCTGGTGATGGCCGCCGTGCTGCTCGTGCGGGCCTGCAAGCCGCTGCTCATCGGCAGACAGGCCGACCCGCGGCTCATGCGCAGCATCGAGACCGTGCTTGAGCAGCAGGACGAGGTGGACGACGTGGTCGACCTGCTCACGATGATGACCGGCGCGGACCGCGTCTTGCTGTGCACCCGCGTCGACTTCGTTGACGGCTTCACGGCCTCCGAGCTGGAAGAGGCGTGCGTGCGCATCGACCGGACGCTACGGGAACGGTTCTCCGACCTGGACGAGATCTTCATTCAGCCCGCACCGAAATGGGATCAGCAGGTACGCGCTCGGGTCCGGCGTCGCTACGGCCACGATCTCGCGGGACGCTGACGACCCGACGCAGACCCCGTTTGATCGCCGGCCCGGGCAGGGAACCTAGTGGCATGCCCCTTCCCTGCGAGGTAACCCGCCTGTACGAGCACCCCGGCCCGTTCGCCACGGCCTACCTGGATGCCACTCGCACGACCGAGCTGGGTGCCGAGCAGGTCCGGCTGCGCTGGCAGACACTGCGGTCGACGCTGCTCCATGCGGGCGCGGACGAGGCGACGGTGGCCGCGCTCGATGACTCGGCCGGGGACCGGGTTCTCGGCGAGCAGGGCCGCGTGCTTGTCGGGGCGGGCGGCGAGACGCTGTTGGCTGCATCGCTGCCCCGGCCGCCGCTCCGGCCGCTCGCCCGATGGGCGCCGCTGCCGCACGTCATGCCTTATCTCGCCCAGCAGGGGCTGCGCATTCCGCATGTGGTGGTGCTCGCCGACCTGGAAGGCGCGGACATCTCGACATCGTCCGGGACGACGACGGCCGTCAAGGGCAGCCACGGCGACCCGCGCCGCAAGACGTCGACGGCGGACTGGTCGCAGCGGCACTTCCGGCAGTGGGTCGCGAACAACTGGGCGGCCGACGCCCGGGAGGTGGCGGCGGCCGTCGCCGACCATGCGGCCCGCATCGGAGCGACAGTTGTCGTGCTGGCCGGAGACCCGCGGGCGTACGGCTCGCTGCGCAGCGAGCTGCCGGCGTTTCTGGATCGGGATGTCGAGATCGTCCCGCTGAGCGAAGGCGGCCGCGACCCGGGCGCCTTACACCGCGAGCTCGACGACGCGATACACGGTGTGCTGCTCCAGCGGGCGTTGCGAGAGTCGGCTCGGGTGCTCGATCGGCTGGGCGCGGCGCGCGAGCAGGGCATGGTCGTCACCGGCGCAGAGGCCGTGGTGGCTGCGGTTCGCCGCAGCCAGGTCGATACCGCGCTGCTGGTGGAGGACCCGTCGTCCACGTTGCACGCCTGGATCGGGCCGCAACCGCTGCAGCTCGGACTCGTCGAGGACGAACTCTCCGCAATGGGCGTCCCCGCGCCCCAGCGTGATCGGCTCGACGCGGCACTGATCCGCGCCCTGGCCGGCAGCGACGCGTCGCTGCTCACCGTGCCGCCCGACGACGCCACGCTTCCGGGCGGCATCGCCGCCCTGCTGCGCTATACCGACGCGGCCACTCCGGTGTGACAACCCCGATCGCCGGCGTGGGCGCGACGTGTCAGAGTGGCGGCATGTCGAGTGAGCAAGGAGGACCGGTATCCGGGGTCCCCGAACACCTGCACACGGTTACTCCACGCCTGGTGGTACGCGGCGCCGCCCGCGCCATCGACTTCTACCGGGCCGCGTTCGCCGCGGAGGAGGTGGGGGAGCGGTTCACCGGTCCGGACGGCGATGTGATCCACGCAGAGATACGCATCGGCGATTCGGTCGTCATGCTCTCGGACGAGCACGACAACGGCGCTCCCGCCACGTCGCCGCAGTCCGTCGAAGGACGGGTCACCGCGATCATGGCCACCTACTGGCCCGACGTCGACGTGGTGTGGGAGCGGGCGCTCGCGGCCGGCGCCGAGCCGATCTACCCACTGGCGGACCAGTTCTACGGCGAACGTGGCGGACGGCTGCGCGACCCGTTCGGGCAGCAGTGGATGCTCAGCCGGCGCACCGAGGAGCTGACCGCAGAGGAGATGAACCGCCGCGCCCAGGCGTACTTCGAAGGATCCGGCTGACGCCCGGATCGGCGGACGGTTTCCGGCGCCGAACCCTCGGGGAGGCCGCATCGCGCTCCCCGATGCCGCCTTGCTGCACGTAGACTTCACGGGTCTCATGGAGGGAGCCGGCTCCTGTGGACACGACCGATCCCCTTGGTCCAGCCACGCGCCAGGACCGGCGCGACGAGGCGGGTTCCCCGCCGGCGACGCGCGGATCGACTCCGCCGCAGCGGCCGCGCCCCCGATTCCGGATCAGCGTCTGGTGGATCGTCTTCGGCCTCGCGCTGCTGGCGGTCAATCTGTATATGGGCACCCGAGCGACGGAAGCAGCCTCGCGGGTGCGGGTTCCCTACAGCCCTTACTTCCTCAACCAGGTCAACGCCGGTCACGTCAAGGACATCACCTCGAAGGGCACGGCGATCCAAGGCACGTTCACCGGTAAGCAGTCCTACCAGGGCTCGAAGCCGACCACACTGTTCAAGACGGAGATTCCCGCCTTCGCCGACAACAACGCCCTGACCGCTCTCCTGGAACGCAAAGGCGTCGTGGTCAACGCTGAGCCCTTGGACAACGGTGCGCCGTTGTGGGAGACGCTGTTGGTGAGCTTCCTGCCGACGATCTTGTTCGTGGGCCTGCTGTTCTGGCTGATGCGGCGTGCCGGCAACGTTCAGAACGTGCTCGGTTCGTTCGGACGCTCGAGGGCGCGGCGATATCAGCCGTCGGGCGACCGGGTGACGTTCGCGGACGTCGCCGGTATCGACGAGGCCAAGGCGGAGCTGGCTGAGGTCGTGGACTTCCTCCGCGAGCCGGGCAAGTACCGCAGGCTCGGCGGCCGGATCCCGCACGGCGTGCTGCTCTCCGGCTCGCCGGGCACCGGAAAAACGCTGCTGGCCAGGGCCGTCGCCGGTGAGGCCAACGTGCCGTTCTTCTCGATGGCGGCGTCCGAGTTCGTCGAGGCGATCGTCGGCGTGGGCGCCTCACGAGTACGCGATCTGTTCGAGCAGGCTAAGGCCGCCGCCCCGGCGATCGTGTTCATCGACGAGCTCGACGCGATCGGCAGATCGCGCACCAGCGGTGTCGCCGGCTTCAGCGGCGGCAACGACGAACGCGAGCAGACGCTGAATCAGATCCTGACGGAGATGGACGGATTCGACCCGTCCACCAGCGTGATCGTCATTGCCGCGACCAACCGTCCCGACGTCCTCGACCAGGCACTGCTTCGCCC
>JBKPQY010000288.1:0-31516 GCA_046734315.1 Actinomycetota bacterium
TCATCTGGGAACCAATCGCCGAATGACAGCGCGTCCCGCCCGGTGCTCCAATCAAGGCAACGCAACCATCGAAACGCACTCCTCTCTGCAAGAGCGCGCAACGCGACGAGTCGGACGCTAGCGGTCCGACCAGCGGCATGACCGGACGGTGGGATCATCCCTGAGTGGACGTCGTCAGGCTGCTCGACGATCTGTGCGTGAAGCTGGGCTACTGCCTCCCGCCGGATGACAAACGCCGAATCGTTGACAACCCGCCAGAGACGATAGATGCGTTCACGGACGCCGTCGTGATCGCGGAAGGCTTAGATCCTGTGCTGATGGCGAGAGATCAACGCCAAGCGGTTCGCCGGATGGTTGCTGACGCATTCGGTGAGCCTGCCCGACCGAGCGGACGCGCTCGGCGTCGTCGCTAACCGCCCGCATATCGGCATGTCCGGATGGATGCCGATAGCAGTCGCCCGCCCGTGCGCCGATGACGTCTCGGCCAAGTTCGGTACAGGGACTCGTTACGGGCTGGTCGCGCGAGCGCACCGGCGGGCCAAAGATGATCAACGCGGCAAATCCTTGACCACATTCCCGAGATACGCATGAGAGACCCACATAGTGTCGAAAGCGGTCGGCAACGTCCGCAATAACGGCGCCGAACTTGTCGAGCCAGTCGACGTCACCGACCTCGAACAACTAGAACGGCTTCAGCTCTAGCTCTCCGACCGGCGAGTGGCCGTCCCTCACGTGCCAGAAATCGACAGCCCCGGCTGAATGGGCGATTCACCCGGCTGACCCCAGATAATCTCCGACAGCGTCTCGACGCGTGCGTTCACGAGTTTGTTGCCGATCTTCGGATCCTTCGCCCAAGCGGGTACGAGTCCCCATTTGACCGAGTGGATTTGGCGCTCGACGTGGTCGGGATGCTCCGGCTCGGCGCGGTCGAGCACGGGGTAGATCAGCGTCTGCGGGGCGACGTTGTACGACTGGCGCAGCTCTAGGCCCTCGGCGCGGACGGCGCCATATTCGGCCATCAGGTCGGCTCTGGCCTTGACCGATACGTACCGCCCGCACATGGCTTCTCACCCTAGTTGCGCCCCGGTGGTGGCGGAGGCCGCGCCTATACAGACCGAGACAACCCGTGACGGTATAGGTCTGTATAGGTAGGTCTGCGTGGAGCGGAGCGTGTACACGCCGGGCGCCGGGCACCTTCCGGCGGTGCTGGCTGGTCGGGACGACTTGTTGGACTCGCTGCAGCTGCGGCTGCACGAGCTGTCCGAGATGGGGCGACGCCGCGCCCAGGACGTCGTCTTTACCGGCGTCCGAGGGGTCGGCAAGACAGCGCTGCTGACGGTGTACGGGCAGGAGGCGGCGCGCCGTGGTTTCGAGGTCATCGGCGGTCAAGGGCCGGCCCGGTCTGGTCGAGTCGATCGTCCAGCAGGCCGCAGAGCGCATCGAGCACGGGGCCGGCCCGTGGGCGCGCGCGCCGGTCGTTGGAGCGGGTCGCCGGCGTGTCCCTCGGCGTCGCGGGAGCGAGCGCGTCGGTGAGCCTGCACAAGCCTCGCGAGCGTGGTGAGCGGACGGTGTTCCCGGAGATGCTCGCGGCGGCGCTGGCCGCGCTAGCTGATGAAGTCCGCAAGGACGCTCCGGCCGGCGGGGTGCTGCTGTTGGTCGATGAAGTTCAGGTGGCCGGCGCGTCGGACCTGACGCTGCTGGCGGCAAGCCTGCATCAGTTGAATGTCCATCACCCGTCCGCGGTGGGGGCCTTCGCGGCGTCTGGGCTGCCGACGGTGCCCGGTGACTTACGGGCCGCCGGCGTCACGCACCCGGACCGATTGTTCACGATCGAGCAGATCCCGCCGACGCTAAGCCGGGACGAATCGCTGTACGCGGTGATCGAGCCCGCACGGCGGGTGGGTGTGTCCTGGCGGCCGGAAGGTGCCGAGCTGATAGTGGAGGCGACCGAGGGCTATCCAGCACCTGCAACTGTTCGCCGACGAGACCTGGCAGGTTGCCGCCGGCCCCGATGTGATCACGTTGGCCGACGCCCGGGCAGGGGAGGCCTCGGCCGAGAACCGCTTGTCGCGCCAGAGCCTCAGTCCACGACTGAGTGACCTCTCGGGCCGGAAACTCGAGTACCTGACGGCGATCGCCGTCAACGGGGGTCGGGCGGCCACGGGCGCCCTGGCGGCCACACTTGGCCGCACCCCGCAGGACCTGTCGTGGCTGCGCGACGAGCTGATCCGCGACGGCGACGTCTACGGCCCAACTCGCGGGTACGTGGCCCTCTCGGTGCCGGTGTTCGGGCGGTTCCTGCTTGCGAACTACGAGGCAGCCCGGGAGCTGTCGGATACACAATTGCTGCCCATTGAGGAGATGGCAGTTAATCAGCAGGGGTTCCTCAGTCGACAGTTCCGGCGCGGGTCCGTGCCGCCGCTCGAGCCGCGAGCGTTGCCGGGGGACAGCGAGCATGCCGCCCGCCCGCACCCGCGACGTGGGCCGAGACCCTGATCTGCATCTGAAGGCAGCGAATCCATCGCCCCTATGAATCGCGGTCGACCTGCCTGAGCGATATGACGATCGTGCCTTCGTTATCTCCGATCAGAAGGTTTCGAGCTTGCTGACGGTGTCGCGTAGCGCGTCCTCGCCTGCGCGGACGTAGTGGTTGAGAACGGTGGTGAGCTTGTCGCCGAGGTAGCGCGCGACCACCTCCCACGGCTCGCCCATCTGCTCGTGGAACCACTTGGTCGCAGCGTGGTGGCGCAGGTTCCGATAGACGATTGCGCGGGGCCAGGCGTTGTCGGGGTCATTCCTCTCCACCCACCCGCGGATGCGGTGCCAGCGTTCGTTGTGCATCTCGGGTTTGACGGGCAGGCCGGTCGTGGTGTCGATGAACAGCCAAAGTTCTTCCTGTGGCGGGACGGGATAGTTCCACCATGCGATGTCCTTGTCCGATTGGCGGCGGGCGAGGTCCTCTCGCCTTCGCCGCTCGGCTTCTTGTGCATTGATCACTTGGTGAAGCGTTGCGTCCGCTGGCAGACCGAAGAGGTCACGTATCCGGGGGAGCAGCTCGTCCCGCATGAGCGATCGTGGCAAGGGCACTTCGTGCAGGATGTGGTTCTTCACCGGTCCGCGGAATCCGCGTTGGCCGCGGGGAGTGGTCCAGGACCCGTTGACGTGTACGTAGCCCCGGTCGAGGAAGACGTCGATCGCCCGCAGGGCGTTCTGTTCGCCGAGTCGCAGGCCGCCGAAGCCTGCGACTCGGATCTTCGTCCCGAACAGCGGCAGCCGGCTAAGGAGTGCGTCGTCGCTCGCCGGCCCGCAGAGCCGGTCGGCGGCAGCCGCCATTGCGCGCACTTGGCGCGTCTCCGGTCGCAGTCTTGGGTCGACGTACGCCGTGGTGGCGCCGTGCAGCGTGGTGTGACGTGCGATCTCCAATCCGTCGAGCGGGTCGACGTTTCGGTCGAGCCAGCCCAGACGCCACGCGAGTTTGCGCATGGCGGCCAGTTGTCCGCGAAGGTCCTCCCGGCCGCGCGTCGAGTAGATCGTCCTGCCGCCCTTGACCATGACCTTTCGGCTGTGTTCCACCCGCCACTTCGCTACGGGGACGTCGCCGATCGTGGGCAGGATGTGGGCGTTCAGGCGTGATTCTCGTTGTTCAAGCGTGCGGGGATGCTTGTTGCGCTCGCGGCTGTCGTCCAGATAGGCCACGCCCAGAGCCCGGATCGTTCTAGACGCACGTATGGCCGCGGTGGCGGGCGTCGGCTGCTCAGCGTCCAGCGCGGCCTCGGCTTGGGCGAAGATCTGCCGTGCTTCCTTCTCGGAGCTGGCCCGCCTGAGCACCCTTTTCCATTGGCCGCTGTCGCCACCGGGCGCCCTGAACATGACTTGATAGCGGATGCTCCCGGGCTCTGGGGCATATAGCCGTACGCGCCATGGACGCGCGCTGTCGCCGAGGGTGCGTCGCTTGCCCTGCGCGAGCAGGGTTGGTCTCTTCCGGGTTGTCACCGCTCGCCTCCCCATAGGCTCGTTCTCGGCGCGTTCAAGGGATGAGTCTTAGTCCAGAACCCGCCTCGTGTATCACTTTCGTGTATCACGGGCGGCCAAATGATACACGTGTCACTGGTAAGGAGTCATGCGATGGCAGAGCGACTGCGGGGATCCACCAGCCCCTACCTGCTCCAGCATGCCGATAATCCGGTCGATTGGTGGCCCTGGGGGCCCGAGGCGTTCGCCGAAGCTAAGCGCCGTGATACACCAGTCCTCTTGAGCATCGGGTACGCGGCCTGCCACTGGTGCCACGTCATGGCACACGATTCGTTCGAGGACCCCGACGTGGCCGCCGTGATGAACGGGCATTTCGTCAACATCAAGGTTGATCGGGAAGAGCGTCCGGACATCGATGCCGTCTACATGGAGGCGACGACGGCGCTCACCGGACAGGGTGGCTGGCCCATGACGTGTCTGCTCACTCCGGCCGGCGAGCCCTTCTTCGCCGGGACGTTCTTTCCCAAGGCGCAGTTCCTGCGGCTACTGGCGTCCGTCGCGCAGGCGTGGGCCACCGAGCGCGCGGAGGTGCTCGCGGCCGGTCGGCGTATCGCCGATGCGCTGGCGCAGGCGGTGGCTGGCCCAGGCGCCGGCCGGGTACCGCGCACCGACGACCTGGATGCCGCCGCTGCCCGGCTGGGCGCCGACTTCGACGCCACGCACGGCGGCTTCGGCCGCGCGCCGAAGTTCCCGCCGTCGATGGTGCTCGAATTCCTGCTGCGCCATCACGAGCGCACCGGCGACGGCACGTCGCTTTCCATGGTCGAGCGGACCTGCGAGGCGATGGCCCGCGGCGGCATGTATGACCAGCTGGCCGGTGGGTTTGCGCGCTACTCGGTAGACGAGGCATGGGTGGTGCCGCACTTCGAGAAGATGCTCTACGACAACGCGCTGCTGCTGCGGGTGTATCTGCACTGGTGGCGCCGCAGCGGGTCGCAGCTCGCCGAGCGCATCGCACGGGAGACCGCCGAGTTCCTGCTGCGCGACCTGCGCACCCCGCAGGGCGGCTTCGCGTCGGCGTTGGATGCCGACACCGACGGCGTCGAGGGACTGACCTACGTCTGGACGCCGGCCCAGCTGCGCGACGTGCTGGGTGCTGACGCGTCGGCGGCAGCGCGGCTGTTCGAGGTGACCGATGCAGGGACGTTCGAGCACGGCGCGTCCACCCTGCAACTGCGGCACGATCCGCCGGATCGTCCACAGTGGACGGACCTTCGCTCTCGGCTGCTGGCCGCCCGACTTACCCGTCCACAGCCGGCCCGTGACGACAAGGTGATCACGGCGTGGAACGGCTTGGCCATCGCGGCGTTGTCCGAGGCCGGTGTTCTGCTCGGCGAACCGTCCTATGTGGACGCGGCATCAGCCTGTGCAGCTCTGCTTACCACGACGCACCTGGTCGGCGGCCGGCTGCGCCGCACATCGCGCGGCGGCGTGGTCGGCGACGCGGCCGGCATCGCGGACGACTACGGCGACCTTGCAGAAGGGCTGCTCGCGCTGCACCAGGCGAGTGCCGATCCGCACTGGTTGCGTCTGGCCGGCGAGCTGCTCGATGCCGCGCTGGAGCATTTCGATGATGGTGACGGTGGATTCTTCGATACCGCCGACGACGCCGAACGGCTCATCCGGCGCCCGAAGGACCCGACGGACAACGCGACGCCGTCAGGGCAGAGCGCCCTAGCGCATGCGCTGTTGACATATTCGGCGCTCACCGGGTCGACGCACCACCGGGAGGCGGCCGAAGCGGCGCTGCGCGTGGTCTCGTCCCTAGGCGCGGAACATCCTCGGTTCCTGGGCTGGGCACTCGCCACGGCCGAGGCCCTGGCGAGCGGACCGCTTCAGGTGGCCATCGTCGGAGAGCCGGGCGGCGGCGCGCTCGGGGCGGCCGCGTGGCGGCACCGCCCGCCCGGCGCCGTCGTCGTCTCCGGTGAACCGGACGCGGCTGGCGTGGCGCTGCTCGCCGACCGCCCGCTCGTGGCCGGGCGAGCGGCCGCGTACGTCTGCCGAGGCATGGTCTGCGACGCCCCCGTCACCGACGTCGACCGGCTCCTCGCTGCGCTGCAGCTCTAATCCGCCGGTTCGTGTCTCTCGCACCGCCCCCGAGGGGCGGATGCCTGCAAGCCGCTCCGCTTCGGCGCGGACCGCGTCGCGGCCGGCGGGCTCTTCGCGCGAGCGCTCATCGCTGACTTGTCCGCCGGATGTGTCTCTCGGCGGCGCCCCACCAGGGGGCGCACACCTCGAGCCACTCCGCGCCTTCGGCGCGGACCGCGTCGCGGCCGGCGGGCTCTTCGCGCGAGCGCTCATCGCTTGTGTCAGACGGTTTGGGTATCACCTAGGTCTGGGCCTTCGGCGCGCAGCTTGTCGACCTCGGACATCGCCGCGCGCAGGCTGGCCAGCCATTCATCGGTGTGTTCGCCGACCAGGCGCACGCACCAGGCCAGCGCCTCTGACCGGGAGCGGGCCACGCCCGCATCGACCAGAGTGTCCAGCACCCGGCGCTCCGTCTGCCGCAGCCGGGTCATGACCGGCACCGACAAGTGTGTGAACAGCACTCGGGTGTCACCGATCGCGGCTCCCCAGGCGACCTTGCGGCCGTACCGGGCCTCAGCCTCGTCGGCGATCTGCATGCGCTTCTCGCGCGTCTCTTCGCGGAAGCGGCTGATGCGCCCGGCTGTGGCGTCGCTGTCGTCGTCCGCGGGTGGCGGCAGTTCGCCGACCACCACAATCTCCTCACGGTCGACGGTGACGGTGGGCGGTTCCGTGAACCAGTCGTCGGGCAGTCGGCCTCGCAGCCATGCCTCGGCGCCGTCAGCCGGCGGCAGGTCGGCTTGCTGCCAGCCACCGGGGCGGCCGAAGCCGTGTCCGCGACCGCCGTGTCGGCGCGGGCCGAACCCGCCGTGCCGGTGATGCCGCTCGCCGCGTTCGTGCTCTGCATAGTGTTCGTGTTCGTGCATCGTTTCACCTCCCTTCATTACACGATTACAGTATTACATCGCTGATCGATCGTGGCAAGCTGCCCCTTAACCTGGGGTCCTAAGCTTGCTGCCCGTGGGAGTGCGCTCGCTCATCTACTCGCTCTACGAGCGACGGCTGCGCTCCCAGTTAGCAGGCCATCCGGTGCCGAGGCACGTCGCCGTAATGCTCGACGGCAACCGGCGTTGGGCACGTGCGGCGGGGTTCGAGGACGTCACCGAGGGCCACATCGCCGGCGCCGCGCACATCGCGAACCTGCTCGACTGGTGCAGCGAGGTAGGCGTCCAGCACGTGACGCTGTGGCTGCTCTCCACGGATAACCTCAGCCGTCCTGCGGACGAGCTCGAGCCGCTACTGCGCATTATCGAAGGTGTCGTCGACGAACTCTCTGCCGGCATCAAGCCTTGGCGGATCAGCGTTGTGGGCGCCCTCGACCTGCTGCCCGAGCAGACCGCCGGCGCACTGAAGGCCGCCGAAGAGCGCACCGTCGACCGGCGCGGTCTCGCGGTGAACGTCGCGGTCGGATACGGCGGCCGGCGCGAGATCGCCGATGCGGTGCGGTCGCTGCTGTACGAGCACGCCAGCTCCGGAACTTCCATCGAAGAGCTCGCCGAGGTCATCGACGTCGACCACATCGCTGAGCATCTCTACACCAAGGGCCAGCCAGACCCCGACCTGGTCATCCGCACCTCCGGCGAGCAGCGGCTCGGCGGGTTTCTCCTGTGGCAGTCCGTACATTCGGAGTTCTACTTCTGCGACGCGTTGTGGCCGGACTTCCGCAAGGTGGACTTCCTGCGCGCGCTTCGTGACTACGCCCGCCGAGAACGCCGTTACGGTACTTGATCCGCCTGCGCGGAGGGCGGCGCCGGCCGTGTCGCAGCGCCGGAACTCTTTACGCGAGCGCTCATCGCCGACTGTTAGCCAACTCGTTTCATCTCGGTAACCGCGTGGCTTCCGAAATAACGGAGATTGGCGCCGTACGGTCCGTCATGGCGACAATGGCTGGCGTACGAGCTACATAGCTGCTCCGCCGGGGAGGTCCCGCACGGTGCTCATGAACTGCACGAGTGCCCCGGCTTTGCGGCGTTGCTGTAGCAGCAATCGCTCCGGGCGGGGCGCTCGTGGCACGCCCGCCAATTCCGTCTATGCATCCAGGAGGGTCCGATGAGCCCTGCCCTCGAGCCGCACCATGCGGCTGCGGTACGCACGTTCGTGATCGACACGTCCGTCCTGCTCTCCGACCCCGGAGCGCTGGGCCGCTTCGGCGAGCACGACGTGGTGGTGCCGTTGGTTGTGATCAGCGAGCTGGAGGGCAAGCGCCACCACCCGGAACTGGGCTGGTTCGCCCGGCAAACGCTGCGTTCGCTCGACGATCTGCGGATCAAGTACGGTCGCCTCGATGCTCCGGTGCCGATCGGCGATGCCGGCGGGACGCTTTCCGTCGAGCTGAATCACGCGGACATCTCGGCGCTCCCGGCCGGATTCCGGGTCGAGAGCAATGACTCCCGGATCCTCGCCGTCGCGCTGAACCTCGCTGCTGAGGGGCGTGACGTCACGCTCGTCACCAAGGACATGCCGCTCCGGGTCAAGGCGGCCTCCGTCGGTGTCCGGGCGGACGAGTACAACACGCCAGGGCCGATCGATTCCGGCTGGACCGGCATGGCCGAGCTGTCCGTGGCTGCCGTGACGATCGACGCGCTTTACAGCAGCGAACGGCTGCCTATCGCCGACCACCCCGCACTGCTCGATGCCGCCGAGCTGCCTTGCCATACCGGCTTGGTGCTGCACTCCGAGCGCGGGTCGGCGCTGGCCCGCGTCACCGCGGACAAGCAGATCCGTCTCGTCCGCGGCGACCGCGAGGCGTTCGGCATCCACGGGCGGTCTGCCGAGCAGCGGGTGGCCCTGGATCTGCTGCTCGACCCGGACGTCGGCATCGTGTCGCTCGGCGGGCGAGCCGGCACGGGGAAGTCGGCGTTGGCGCTGTGCGCCGGGCTGGAGGCCGTTCTAGAACGGCAGGCGTACAAGCGGGTCGTGGTGTTCCGGCCGTTGTACGCGGTGGGCGGCCAGGACCTCGGTTATCTGCCGGGTAGCGAGGGCGAGAAGATGGCGCCCTGGGCGCAGGCGGTGTTCGACACGCTCGGGGCGCTGGTGAGCCGCGAGGTCATCGAGGAGGTCCTGGACCGGGACATGCTCGAGGTGTTGCCGCTCACCCACATCCGGGGACGCTCGCTGCACGATTCGTTCGTCATCGTGGACGAGGCGCAGTCGCTCGAGCGCAACGTGCTGCTGACCGTGCTGTCACGCATCGGCACCGGCTCCCGAGTGGTGCTCACCCACGACGTCGCGCAGCGCGACAACCTGCGAGTGGGCAGGCACGACGGTGTCGCCGCGGTAATCGAGGCGCTGCGCGGGCATCCGCTGTTCGCGCATGTCACGCTGACTCGTTCGGAGCGTTCGCCGATTGCGGCCCTGGTTACCGAGATGCTGGAAGGGCTCCCGCTCTAGCCCTGCTGGTGGCGTGCGGCTACTGCCGCGTCGGGATGTCCGCTCCCGACGGCATGCCCGTGGCAACGTAGGCGTCGTAGCGCTGCTGCCAGGGTGTGGCCGAGTCGGCGTGCGGGCCGGCACCCGGCCGGCCGGCAATGAGCTTCGCCAGTTCGTCGAGGCAGAGCTCCCATCCCGCGGCGTTGCGGGCTGCGGCGGAGCGGTCGGCGAGCACATTGATCAACACGAGCCGGCACTGCTCGTCGGCGACCGGCTCGAGTTCGAAGTGCAGCTCGTCGCCGCCCCAGGTGTAAGCAAAGCGACGTGGCGGATCGAATACGAGAACCTCGCCGGTCTGTCGCGAGGCGTGCGGGTCTCCGGAGAACGAGATCGAACCGCCGGTGCGTTTCTCGAGCGCGACGGACGACGGGAACCAGTGTGCGAGCTCACCGGGGTCGGTGATCGCCGCCCAGACGCGTTCGACCGAGTGGGTGTAGGTGCGTTCGAACCGAACGGCGGGGCGTCCCTCGAACTCGATGAAGCTACCGAGATCCATTGCGTCTCCTCCGTGTCGTCGTCCTATCCAGATGCCGGCCGAGTGCGTCGAGGTGCTCGTTCCACAGCTGCCGGTACGGCGCGAGCCACGCATCCAGTTCGGCAAGGGGTGCAGGGTCGATCGCATAGATGCGGCGCTGGGCGTCCGGCACCACGGTGACAAGCCCCGCCTCGCGTAGCACCCGCAGGTGCTTGGACGTCGTCGGCTGGCTCAGTTTCAGTGCGTCGACAAGTTCGCTGACGGCGCGCGGACGCTGACGGAGCAGATCAAGGGCCGCGCGCCGCTTCGGGTCCGTCAGCGCCGCCCATGGTGCATCGGCCATCCATGCAATATGCCGAGGCGCGCATATGCTTGTCAAGGCATGAACGGATGGGCGATGTCAGCCGGGGAGTCGCGCCCTGCAAATTGCACACGTTGGGTGCGGCTGTCGGAGCAAAGTAGAAGACGTGACCGTGGGTCAGGTCTCGCGGCAGTGGGTGTCGGCAACGGCGCCCGCGCGGCGTGCCGAGGCCGTTGGTTGCTGCGCCGCGGCGCCACCGGAGCAGAGCGGAAACCGGCAGGGGCGCGAATACCGCTTGCGCTGGTCGGCGTGCCGCTGGTGGCCGTGCCCTTGTGCGTGAGCGGTGTCGACCTGCCGATCATCGGCTTGTCGTGCCTGGCGCTGGCCTTCGCGGCCCGCGGTTGGGGATTGGCCACCCGCGGGGTTGCCGCGTTGACCTGCGCGCTGAAGTGGACCGCCTGGCCGTTGCTGCCGGTGGCCGCGCTGCTCGTGCTGATGCGGCGCGGCACGCGTCAGGCGCTGTAGTGCACGTTGATCGGCGTTGGTGCGACTGCGGTCTCGATCGTGCCGTTCGCGTTGAACGAGGGCCGCGCGATGGTCGATCAGGCTGCGACGTTCCCGCTCGGGCTCGCGCACGTCCGCACCCCGGCGGCGAGTCCGTTGCCCGGCCACCTGCTGGGCGGCCTCGGCGCCGGCGGGCGTGTCATGGCCCTGGTGCTGCTCGCCGCGAGCTGCGGCGCGGTGGCGGTGTGGACGTTGCGCCGCCCGCCGCGCACCGCGGTCCAGGCGACGAACCGGCTCGCTGCCGGGCTCACCGCGGCGTTCGCGTTCGCGCCGTCCGGTCGGTTCGGCTATTTCGCACTGCCGGTAATGGCTGCTGCCCTCGCTGGCTGACGGCACGGTCCAGATCGTCATCCCCTCCTGGAAGCGGGGCCGGCCGCTGCGGGTGGTGCTGACGATCCCGCTCTCCCGTCGGGCGACGTTGCCCTGAACGATGCTGCGTCGCGCCCACCGGGGGCCGTTGCGTACCTGATGCAGGTACCTGCTGACCGCAGAGCACCCGTTCGTCGGCGTAGGCACCCCGGTCCGCCGGCCGAGTACGGGCTAAGGCAAGCTGGTGGACGCGTGTGTACGTCGCAGACCTGGAGGTACGAGGATGACGCACGGCGGCCGGCCGTGGGGTGATCCAGACGACGAGTGGGGTACGCCGACGACATACGGGTCACGGCCGCCGCGACGCGGCGGGCCATCCCGGCGCGGTCCCGGCGCGCTGCTGGCGCTCGGCGCCGTCCTCGTGGTAGGTGCGGTGGCCGCTGTGGCCGCCGTGCGCATCAACCACCGCGATCACTCGAGCGCTGGGACGGCGCACAGCACGCCGCACGGGTCCGCCGCGGCGGCCGGGAGGCCGACGTCGACGCAGCACCACAGTGCAGCGCCGTCGCCGGCCAGTTCGCCCGTTCATGTGAGCCTTTTCGAGGGAGACGGGCAGACGTACGGGATCGGTATGCCGATCATCGCCCAGTTCTCGAAGAAGGTCACCAATGCGCACCCCTTCGACAACGCGGTGAAAGTGACCGTGAACGGTCAGCCGGCGAACGGGGCCTGGTTCTGGGTGAACTCCAACTCCGGCTATGCCATGGAGGCGCACTACCGCCCGGAGCAGTTCTGGCCGGCGCACGCCAAGATCGAGATGACGATGCCGCTGAAGGGACTGAGCGCCGGGCGGGGGCTCGCATACGACGACAGCCTCACCCTCTCGATGAACGTCGGCGCCGCGCACGTCTCGACCGTCGACGGCGGGAGCGAACAGATGAGGGTGACCTCCGACGGGCAGACGGTCAAGACGTTCCCGGTATCGCTGGGCAAGGCGTCCACGCCCACCTACCTGGGCACCAAGGTCGTGATGGCGAAGAAGAACCCGCAGCACATGGTGAGCGCGCCCGGCGAGGCGAACCCGTACTCGCTGAACGTGCCGTGGTCGGTGCGTGTGACCAACTCCGGGGAATTCGTGCACGCGGCGTCATGGAACGGCGGCAACATCGGGCTGCGCAGCACATCTCACGGCTGCACCAACCTGAAGGTCGCCGACGCCCAGTGGTTCTACAACTTCTCGATGATCGGCGACGTTGTCACCTACACGAACACCGGCACGTCGAACGTGATGCCGTCCTGGGACGGCTTCGGCGACTGGAACGTGCCGTGGTCACAGTGGCAGGCGGGCAACCTGCTCAAGAACTGACCCGATCGCCCTAGCCGCTCTTGCGGCGGAAGGCGCGCCGCGTCGCGGCCGGGCCGTGCTCACCGTGGATCTTCGCCGTCTCCCGGGCCTCGGATTCGCGCTTCTCCTCGTGGCTGCGCTTGCGTTCCAGCGCCTCGCGGAACTTGTCCTTGACCTCGTCGGGTTCGGGATGCTCAGGACTCACACGGACAGCGTGGCACGCGCGTCAACTGCGTCTACCTCAGCTCGGCGGATGTCTTGCCGAGCAGCAGGCGAGCCACGATCAGCTGCTGGATCTGCTGCGTGCCCTCGAAGATGTCCAGGATCTTTGCATCGCGGGCCCACTTCTCCAGCAACGACGATTCGCCGTAGCCGCCTGCGAACTCGACACAACGCAGCGTCACGTCGGTTGCCATTCGCCCCGCCTTGGCCTTGGCCATGGACGCCTGCAACGAGTTGGGGGTGCCGCTGTCCGCCAGCCACGCTGCTTCGAGCGTGGTGAGGTACGCCGCCTCCCAATCTGCCTCCATGGCGAGCAACGCGGCAGCGCCCGCGTGCTGCACCCGGCGGGGGCGGTCGTAGTCAACGGATACGCCGGCTCCGGACAGCGCGGAACGCGTCTCGTCGAGCGCCGCCCGGGCCACGCCCAGCGCCATCGCGGCGACTATCGGCCGGGTGCTGTCGAACGTCTGCATAACGCCGGCGAAGCCCTCGTCGGTCTGCGGCGAGGCGAGCAGGTTGGCCGCCGGCACCCGGCAGTCGGCAAAGCGCAGCGTGGCGGTGTCTGAGCCGCGAATCCCGAGCTTGCGCTCGACGCGCTCGACGGTGAGCCCGGGTGTTCCCTTCTCGACGACGAACGGCTTGATGGCTGCCCGGCCCTGCGCTGGATCGAGCGTCGCCCACACCACGACAGCGTCGCAGCGCTCACCTGCGGTGACGAAGATCTTCTCACCGTTGATGATGTACGCGTCGCCGTCGCGGACCGCGGTGGTCCGGATGGCCGCCGAGTCGGAGCCGCACCCTGGCTCGGTGATCGCCATGGACGCCCAGACGTGGTCGAAGCGCGCGTGCTGATCGTCGTTTGCGACCGCGGCGATCGCCGCGTTGCCCAGGCCCTGCCGCGGCATCGACAGCACCATGGCGACGTCGCCCCAACACGCCTCCATGACGCTGAGCACGGTCGACAGGTTGCCGCCGCGGGCGCCGTCATCCGTGAAGCGCCGAACGCCGCGCGCCCCGGCACCCTGCTTGCCCGACGCGTTCATGCCGTCGACCAACGCGGCAAGCATGTCGAGCTCCCGGGGGTAGGCGTGCTCGTCCAGGTCGTACTTGCGCGATATCGGTCGGAACACGCCAAGGGCGACCTGGTGCGCCTGGTCGACCAGCAGCCTGAGCTTCGCCGGAATCTCGAGGTTGATCGTCACTGGGTCACCTCGCCCTCACACGAGCACGCCGCCTTCGAGCAGCGCAACCGCGCGCAGGTCGCGGTACCACCGCTCCACCGGATGCTCCTTCACGTAGCCGTGTCCGCCGAGCAGCTGCACGCCCGCACTGCCGATCTTCATCCCGTACTCGCCGCACAGCTGCCCGGCGAGCGCCGCCTCACGCGCGAACGGGCGGCCCTGCTCGGCCCGGCTCGCCGCCCGGCATGTCGCCAGGCGCATGCCCTCCAGTTCGATCCCGATGTCGGCGACCATGAAGGCCACCGACTGCCGGTGGCTGATCGGCTCGCCGAATGCGACCCGACCGTTCACATAGGGGATGACGTAGTCGAGAACGGCCTGCGCGGTGCCGACCGCCAGCGCGCACCAGCCCACGCGGGACAGCCGAACGCAGTCGGCGTACGCGGTCGCGTCGCCGAGCAGTGCGCCGGTGGGCAGCACCACGCGCGAGAGCTCGACCCGCGCCAGCGACGCCGCGCGCAGCCCCATCGCCGGCTCGGCGGCCACGGTGAGCCCTCGCGTGCTCGACTCGACGACGAACAGTGCCGGCCGCCCGTCCAGGTTCGCTGCGATCACGAACAGTTCGGCCGCCGCCGCCCGAGGCACCAGGGACTTCACGCCGTCCAGCAGGTAGCCGTCCACGGTTCGCCGCGCAGTGGTAAGCAGAGCAAAGGCGTCGAAGAGCGGGCCCGGCTCCAGGATCGCCAGCGCGGCTGCCGGTGGGTTTTCGCCGACGAACGCCGGCAGATATGTCGCCTGCTGCGCCTCGTTGCCCCACAGCACGAGGGCCGTGCTCACGGCCGACGGAGCCAGGCACGCGAGCGCCAGGCCCATGTCGCCCTTGGCCAGCGCCTCGGCGACCAGCACGCCGGTCACGGCCGAGCGCTCGTCCGCCGCGCCGCCCAGCGACTCGGGAACGTTCAGCCCGCCGATGCCGAGGTCTACGCTCGCGTGCTTGAGCAGTTCGTCCGGCGCCGCGCACTCGGCGTCGGCGGCCGTTGCTGCGGGCCGCAACTGCTCGGCGGCGAACTCACGGCTGAGGTCGCGGATCATCCGCTGCTCGTCGGTGGGCGTCAGGTCGAATCGGGCCGGCGGCGCCGCCGGGCCCGGACGCTCCGGCCCGGGCCGGAGCCGCACGGCGGTAAACGTCCGCGTCGCGGCACCGAGGGCGCGATACCCCGTCCGGCCGGCGCAGAAGACGCCGCGCCGAAGGGGCGTGCGCAGCCGCAGCGTGTCGAGCAGCGGCGAGCCGGCGGCTTTGTTCAGGGCCGTTAGGCCCAGCCCCATCAGGTCGCGACTGTTGCGTGATGTCACAGGTTCATGCTGTCGCAGGTTACTTGCCAGTAGCAAGGCGTTCTTCCTGGAACTTCGACGCCGTCCCTATCGTTAGCCAGCAAGGGGCAACATCCTAGGAGGCAGCCAGCTGTGACCAACGCCGTTCTCACCAAGTACGCGGAGAAGACGTCCGTACGTCAGCCGCCGACGGTCGGCGACCTGGAGCAGGCGTACCGGCAGCCCTCCTTCGGCGGTCCGACCCCGCCGCCCGCCGATATCACCAAGGGGTACGGCGGCCGCGGGTTCGGCGGCGGCATCCCGGCAGCGCCGACCCGGTACATGACGCTCGACGACGTCATCGTGCGCACCGGCGCGATGCTGGGTGTGCTGCTGCTCGCCGGCGCCGCCACCTGGGTGCTCACGCCCGAGAGTTCGGCCGGCGTGGCGATTACGGTCGGGGCGCTCGGTGGCCTCGGGCTTGGCCTGTACATGGCCTTCACCATGCGGGCCAACGCGGTCACCGCATTGCTGTACGCGGCGCTCCAGGGTGTGGCGCTGGGCGCCATCAGCCGGGCGTTCGAGCAGTGGCGGCACGGAGTCGTCGTACAGGCGCTCACCGGCACGGTTCTGGTGGCGGGAGGCATGCTGATCGCGTACCGCATCGGGGCGATCCGGGTCACGCCGCGGTTCACCAAGATCGTGTTCGCTTCTACCCTCGGCGTGTTCGGGCTGATGCTCATCAACGCCATCGCATACCTGTTCCACCCCGGTGGGCTGGGCCTGCGTGACGGCGGCGCGCTCGCGATCCTGTTCAGCCTGCTGTGCATCGGCATCGCGGCGATGAACCTCGCCGTCGACTTCGAGGTGATCCAGCAGGGCATCCGCAACGGCGCTGACGAGAAGTTCGCCTGGTACGCGTCGTTCGGGTTGACCGTGACGCTCGTGTGGCTATACCTGGAGATCCTGCGCCTGCTGGGGTACCTCCGCAATTAACATCCGCCGGATTCGGCTCCGCGATGAGCGCTTGCGCGAAGAGCCCCGCCGCCGCGACGCGGCCGCGCAGGCGGGATTATTAAATGGTGCGCGCCTGCTCCGGTGACGTCTGCACGGGATGCCGGGGGAGACGCCGGCGCAGGCGAGCCCAGCGGCCGCGGCGTCCTTCGGACTCGCCGTGGACCTCGGTGCCGGCCACCTCGGTGCCCGGCCGGGCCGCGGCCTGCACCGCGGCCTTTGCGATGGGACGCGCGCGCCGTGTGGTGAACGGGCTGGCTGACCGGGATCGGGTGCGCAGGCCCAGGGAGTCGAGGGCAGAGGGCAGGATCGCGTCCGCGGCGTGCGCGTAGCCCTGCGCGGAGGGGTGGAACTGGTCGTCGCTGAACAGGTCGCGCCGCTGTGAGAACAGCGGGCCGAGCAGGTCGCCGAGCGACACGGTGCGCCCGCCGGCCTCGACCACCGCGATCGTCTGCGCGGCTGCGAGGTTGCGGGACAGTCGCCGAGCGATGGAGCGCAGCGGCTGGGCGATCGGGCGGATCGTGCCGAGATCCGGGCAGGTGCCGACCACGACCTCGGCACCGCTGGTGCGCAGCGCCCGGACCGCGTCGCCCAGGTATGCCACCGACTCGGCCGGCTTGATCCGGTGTGTGACGTCGTTGGTGCCGATCACGATCACGGCCAGGTCGAGGTGATCGATCACCCTGGCCACCTGCTCGGGAAGCGTCCGCGACTCGGCGCCGACCACCGCCACGTTGGTCAGGTGCACCGGGCGACGCGCAACCGCGGAGATGCCGATCGCGATGCGGGCGCCCGGCGTCTCGACGTCGCGGTGTACGCCGTAGCCGACCGCCCCCGAATCGCCCAGCATGGCCATTCGGACGGGCGGCCCGTTGGGATTCACTCCGGCGGCCGTCCAGGTCGTGTCGTGCGACACGGGGGGATCGGTCTCGGCCGGCCGGATGCGTCGCCGCGCCAGCCTGCTCTCACCCACGATCAGCCCGTACAGCGCCGCTCCGCCCACGACCCCGAGCAGCCCGACACCGCCGCCGCCGTACGCGGCGGCCGTCGCGATACGCCGCGCTCGACCTACCCGGCTCATGCACCACCTCTATTGAGTTCGCCCCCGCGACCTCGAACTACTGAGGTTAACCTCTGCCCCATGGGTTACTACGAGTCGTTGGTCGACCTGATCGGCAACACCCCGCTGGTACGGCTGCGCAGCGTCACCCGAGGCCTGGACGCGACCGTGCTGGCCAAGGTCGAGTACTTCAACCCGGGTGGCTCGGTGAAGGACCGCATCGCCGTCCGCATGATCGACGCCGCGGAGCAGTCGGGCGAGCTGAAGCCGGGTGGGACGATCGTCGAGCCGACATCCGGCAACACCGGCATAGGCCTCGCCATCGTCGCGCAGCAGCGCGGCTATCGGTGCATCTTCGTGTGCCCGGACAAGGTCAGCACCGACAAGATCAACACGCTACGCGCGTACGGCGCGGACGTCGTGGTGTGCCCAACGGCGGTAGCCCCCGAAGACCCCCGCTCGTACTACACCGTCTCGGACCGGCTGGCGCGCGAGACCCCCGGCGGCTGGAAGCCCGACCAATACGCCAACCCGAACAACCCACGGTCGCACTACGAGACGACCGGCCCGGAGCTCTGGGAGCACACCGAGGGACGCATCACGCACTTTGTGGCCGGCGTGGGTACCGGAGGCACGATCAGCGGCGCCGGGCGCTACCTCAAGGACGTATCGGACGGGCGCGTGCGAGTGATCGGCGCCGACCCTGACGGATCGGTGTACTCGGGCGGCACCGGACGTCCCTACCTCGTCGAGGGTGTCGGAGAGGACTTCTGGCCGCAAACCTACGACCGCGACGTCTGCGACGAGATCATCGCGGTGTCGGACCGCGACTCGTTCGATATGACCCGCCGGCTGGCCCGCGAGGAGGGGCTGCTCGTCGGCGTATCGTGCGGTATGGCTGCCGTCGCGGCGCTGCGCGCGGCCGTGGGCCTGGGCGCGGACGCCCTGGTAGTTGTGCTGCTGCCCGATGGCGGCCGTGGCTACCTGTCGAAGATTTTCAACGACCAGTGGATGGCCGACTACGGCTTCTTGCAGTCGCCGGGTCAGGTGACGGTCGGCGACGTACTGCGGCAGAAGTCAGGGGAGGTGCCGCCCCTGGTGCACGTGCACCCGAACGAGACCGTGCGCGAGGCGATCGACATCCTGCGCGAGTACGGCGTGTCGCAGATGCCCGTCGTGAAGGCCGAGCCGCCCATCACCGCCGGAGAGGTGGTCGGCGCCGTGTCGGAGCGGGCGCTGCTCGACGCACTGTTCGCCGGCAAGGCGTCGCTCGCGGACGCGCTCGAGCGGCATATGTCGCCGCCGCTGCCCATCATCGGGTCCGGCGAGCCCGCATCGGCCGCGATCGACGCGCTCGGCGCGGCCGACGCGCTGCTCGTGCACATCGACGGCAAGCCCGCAGGAGTGATCACCCGGCAGGACCTCCTCGGGCACCTCGCCAGCGCCCACTGAATTAATCCGCCGTGTGCCGCCCTGCGCCGCTTGGCGGCGCAGCCAGCGACATGGCGGTCGGCGGGCTCTTCGCACGAGCGCTCATCGCACGACCGCGGGGGTGATCGCCTTCGCCAGTGCCTCGACCAGCTGCACGCCGGTGGCGTAGGCGGGGCCGTGCTGGGTAAGCACCGCCATCAGCACCTGCTGCCGGTGCACCGTGACGATGCCGATGCTGTTGACGAGCCACAGGTCGTTGTCACCCAGTCCGCCGGGGTTGTTCTCCTCGACCGAGAGCCACCCGTTCTTGTTCGCGAACGTCGTGCCGGGATCGGCAACCACGCCGACACCCCAGCGCTGGTCGGCTTCGACGTTGCGCATGAAGCCGAGCGCCAGCGAGCGCGCGTACGCATGTAGTGGGGCGGGCCGGAGAAGGTTCTCGAGCAGGACGATGCAGTCGGTCGCGCTCGTCCGGGTGAGGCCCTTGAAGTCGGGCTTCGGTCCGGGGATCGTGTGCGACAGGCCGAGCCGTGGCCCGGACGCGACCAGCCCGTCGCGCCCCCCGATTGCGTAGTAGAGCGCTTCGGCGGCGTCATTGTCGCTGTTTTCGATCATCGTGCGCGCGGTATCGGCCTCGTCATCAGACAACTGCGTCCCACGGTCCTGGTGCTGCAGCAGCAGCGTCTCCAGGATGTCCAGCTTGACGACGCTGCCGGTCAGCATGCCGTCGGTGGCTCCGTAGCGGTATCGGGCTCCGGTGGCCGTGTTCAGCGCCGCCACGGACACCCCGCCGGGCGCGACCTGCGCGGTCAGCGTCCGCACCCGGCGGTCGGTAGCGGCCACCGCCGCGGGCGGGACGGGCGGCGTTGTACGGGTCGTCGGAGACGGGCGCGTGCTGATCGTGGCAGGGCTGGTCATGGCAGGGCTGGTCGTGGCAGGGCCGGTAGTGGCCGGGCTGGTTGTCGTCGGGCGGGCGGTCACTGTCGTGATCGGCGGACTAGACAACGCGACCCGTCGAGGAAACGGCTCGTCGATACGCGCCAGGACAACGGCGCCGACAGCGACGGCTGCCACCAGCAACACAGCCGCAATCACCGCGCCGCGGGCGCGCCACCCGGCGGGTTTCACCGGGACTCGGCGACGACGGCTGGTGTGATCGCGCGGACGAGCGCCTCGACGAGGTGCACGCCGCTGCCGTAGTCGGGTCCGTGCTGGGTGAACGCCGACAGCAACACCTGCTGTCCGTGCACGGTCGCGATGCCGACGCTGTTGACCAGCCAGCGGCCATTGTCGTTCTCGCCCGGCCCGTTGGTGTCGTCGACCGAGAGCCAGCCGTTCTTCAGGGCGACCGAACTGCCCGGGTCGGCTACCGCGCTGACCCCCCAGCGCTGATCGGACTCGACGTTGCGCATCAGGCCGAGCGCGAGGGAGCGCGAGTACGCGTTGAGCGGGCCGTGACCGACGAGGTTTCGCAGCAGCGCGATGCCGTCGGTCGCGTCGGTGGTGGTCAGTGCTGGATCGGCGTAGCCAGGGATGCTGTGCTTCAGGCCGAGCCGGGGAAACGCCGCTACCAGGGCGTCACGGCCGCCGGCGTCCAGGTACAGGCTGTATTCGGCCTTGTTGTCGCTGTTCTCGATCATCGGCCTTGCGAGCTCGAGTTCGTCCTCGCTCACGGATGTGCCCGCATCCTGGTGTTGCAGCAGCACCGCCTCGAGCAGGAACAGCTTCGCGACGCTGCCGGTGCGCATGCCACCGCCGGCTCCGAAGCGGAAGTGCGCGCCGGTCTTCATGTTGAATGCGGCCACCGACACTCCGCCTGCGGGCAAGACCGCGGCAAGGCGGCGCAGTGCGCTGGCGACGCTGGCCGGGGACGCGAGGGTGGGGGTCGGGGTCGGGGTGGGCGCTGGAGTCGGCGTAGGGGTCGTTCGTGTCGGGCTCGTGGCCGCTGTCGCTGCGGTGCTGCTGAATGGGCTCGTCGTGTCGCCCACGTGACGCGTTGTGCCCCGCGCGGCAATGACGACGACGGTGACAAGCGCCCCGACGATGAGCACCGCTCCGAGGATCGCCGCGCGTCGGCGGGGTACATGACTGCTCATCGCGACGCAGACTACGGCAATGCAGTCGGCCGCTTGCTGTGTGGCAGTTCGCGCCGGCAACTATCGTGTCCGCCGTGACCAGCAGCGCCGGCAAAGACGCCGGATTCAATACTCGCGCCATCCACGCCGGGCAGGAACCCGACCGGCTCACCGGGGCGGTGAGCGTTCCGATATACGCCACGTCGACCTTCAAGCAGGACGGCGTCGGCGGGCTGCGCGGTGGCTACGACTACAGCCGCAGCGCCAACCCGACTCGTACCGCGCTCGAGGAGGCGCTTGCCGCACTCGAGGGCGGCGAGCGCGGGCTGGCGTTCGCGAGCGGGCTCGCCGCGTCCGACACGCTGCTGCGTGCACTCTGTGCGCCGGGCGACCACCTGGTGCTGCCCGGCGACGCCTACGGCGGGACGTTCCGGCTCGTCGCTCGCGTCCTTGCGAGGTGGGGGCTGGACTACACGCCGGTGCCGCTCTCGGACCTGGACGCGGTCCGGGCGGCATTGCGGCCGGCGACCCGGGTCGTCTGGTGCGAGACGCCGACCAACCCGCTGCTGGACATCGCCGACATAGCGGCGCTGGCCGACATCGCCCACGAGGCGGGCGCGCTCCTCGTCGTGGACAACACGTTCGCCTCGCCATACCTGCAGCAGCCGCTCGCCCTCGGCGCGGACGTGGTCGTGCACTCGACGACGAAGTATCTGGGCGGGCACAGCGACGTCGTCGGCGGTGCTCTCGTGCTCCGGAATGCCGAGCTCGGCGAGCAGTTGGCGTTCCACCAGAACGCCATGGGTGCCGTGCCGGGACCGTTCGACGCATTCCTGGTGCTGCGCGGCATCAAGACGCTCGGCGTACGGATGGATCGGCACTGTGCGAACGCGGCTCGGATCGCCGCGTTCCTCGTCGACCACCCGGCGGTGGCTCGCGTTTACTTCCCGGGACTGGCGGACCACCCGGGCCACGAGCTGGCCGCCCGGCAGATGCGCGACTTCGGCGGCATGGTGTCGTTCGCATTGCGTGCCGGGGAAGAGGCCGCGGTGAAGGTGTGCGGGCTGACCCAGCTGTTCACCCTGGGCGAGTCGCTGGGCGGCGTCGAGTCGTTGATCGAGCACCCGGCGCGGATGACGCATGCGAGCGTCACCGGTTCTCCGCTTGAGGTGCCAGCTGACCTGGTGCGCCTCTCGGTAGGTATCGAGGACGTCCAGGACCTGATCGCCGACCTGACCCAAGCACTGAGCTAGGAGGATCCCCGCCGTGGAGCTGGTGCATCGCGGCAAGGTCCGCGACGTGTACGCCGACGGCCCGGACGAGTTGATCCTGGTCGCCAGCGACCGGGTGTCCGTCTACGACGTGGTGCTGCCGACCCCCATCCCGGACAAGGGCCGGCTGCTCACCGCGCTATCGCTGTGGTGGTTCGAGCAGCTCGCGGACGTCGTGCCCAATCATGTGATCTCGGCGGACGACGTTCCGGCTGAGTTCGCCGGGCGGGCGGTCCGCTGCCGGCGCCTTTCCATGGTGCCGGTGGAGTGCGTGGCCCGCGGGTATCTCGCCGGGTCCGGCTGGTCGGCGTACACCGCAGCGGGATCGATCTGCGGAATCGTGTTGCCGGGCGGTCTGCTCGAAGGCGCGCGCCTACCCGAGCCGATCTTCACGCCCACCACGAAGACTCCGCCCGAAGAGGGCCACGACGAGCCGCTGACGTTCGCCGAGGTCGCCGCCCTGGTAGGCAAGACGCGGGCCGAGGAGCTGCGCGTGACCACGATGCGGCTGTACGACGCGGCCACGAAGCTCACCGCGGACCGGGGGCTGCTCCTTGCCGACACCAAGTTCGAGTTCGGTATCGGGCCGGACGGCGGCCCCGTGCTTGCCGACGAAGCGCTGACCTCGGACTCATCCCGGTACTGGCGCGTCGAGGACTGGTCACCGGGCCGGCGGCAGTACGGATACGACAAGCAATATCTGCGCGACTGGGCTGCCGACCTGGGCACCTGGGACAAGCGCCCGCCCGGACCGGACGTCCCCGCAGCAGTCGTCGACGAGACGCGCCGCCGTTACGTCGCCCTCTACGAACAGATCACCCGGACCCGCTGGCGCTGACTGCACACCGCATTGGGTGCATGATCGGGAGGATATCCGTCGAGGAGGTATCCGATGCCTGGTCGCACGTATCGAGTCACGGAGGTCGTCGGGACGTCGTCCCAAGGCGTGGACGACGCCATCAAGGGTGCCATCGGCCGCGCCGCCCGGACCTTGCGCGGGCTCGACTGGTTCGAGGTGACCGAGATCCGCGGGCACATCGTGGACGGTCAGCTCGGGCATGTCCAAGTGGGCATGAAGGTTGGCTTCCGGCTGGAGAACCCGGACGACACTGACTGATTCACCGGTTCGTGTCCCTCGGCGGCGCCCACAAGGGGCGCGCGATCGTTCGGCTAGCTCTCAGCCAGTTCTTCGTCGAGATCGATGTCGCGGCTGTGCACGCGGTCCGGATGCAGGAAGACGAACCGCTTGTACGCCCAGAACCGGAACACGGTGCCCAGGCCGATCGCGAAGACGTTGGCAGCGCTGAGCACCCAGTGGTCGTCCTTGTACCCGAGTGGGTAGGCGAACAAGGCGATGATCAGCTCGCCGGCGACGAGCGCGATGGCGTTGATGCCGAAGAAGAACGACGTCTCGCGACCCAGCCCGGTGCGGGCACGGTGCGAGAACGACCAGTGCCGGTTGCCGACGTAGGCGAATGCGGTGGCGACGCCCGCGGAGATTGCCTTGGATGTCAGGGGGCCGATGTGCTGGCGCAGCAGCAGATTGAACAGGCCCATCTCGATGACGAAGCTGATGGCGCCGACGACCCCGAACGCCGCGACCTCCTTGAGGACGATGCGCCAGGAGCCACGAAGCCGTTCTAGCAGCGATGGTGGGGACGTCGTCAGCATGATGCGTCGGAAGTCTACCCGGATGCCATGTCCGTCTCGCACCGACCGCGCCGGTTACCCTCTGCGACGTGATGAGCGCCGGCGCGAAGAACGCGGCACGACCCCGCGGGCTGGGAATGGATTCGCGCACCGGACTGCCTGTGGTCGGCATGGTCGGGGCCGGGCAGTTGGCCCGGATGACACATCAGGCCGCGATCGCGCTCGGGCAGTCGCTTCGGGTGCTGGCTGCCTCGCCTGACGACGGCGCGGCACTGGTCGCGGCCGACGTCGTGGTGGGCGACTATCGCTCGCTTGACGACCTGCGGGCGTTCGCGTCCGGCTGCTACGTGGTCACGTTCGATCACGAGCACGTGCCGGGGCCTTATGTCGAGGCGCTCGCAGCCGACGGGGTGCTCGTCCGGCCCGACGCGGCCGCGCTGATCCATGCCCAGGACAAGGCGGTGATGCGCGCCCGACTCACGGCGCTCGGCGTCCCTTGCCCGGCCTGGGGTGACCTGTCCGAGACCGACGTTGTGAGCTTCGGTGCCGCCGTGGGCTGGCCGCTGGTTCTCAAGGCGGCGCGGGGCGGGTACGACGGCAAGGGCGTGTGGGTCGTGTCGTCCCCCGAGGAGGCAGCGCCGATCATCGCTTCGGGCACGGCGCTGATCGGTGAGGCGCGCGTACCGATCGCCCGGGAGCTTGCGGCCGTCGTCGCCCGGTCGCCGTACGGGCAGGCAGCGGCTTGGCCCGTCGTCGAGACCGTGCAGCGCGACGGCATTTGTGTCGAGGTGCTGGCCCCGGCACCGGGCCTGCCTCTGGCGCGGGCGAACGAGGCGCAGGCGCTGGCCCTGCGCATTGCGGGGGAACTCGGCGTGGTTGGTGTCCTCGCCGTCGAGCTTTTCGAGACGACGTCCGGCGAGCTGCTGGTGAACGAGCTGGCGATGCGCCCACACAATTCCGGGCACTGGACGATCGAGGGGGCGCGGACCTCCCAGTTCGAGCAGCACCTGCGTGCCGTGCTCGACTACCCCCTCGGCACGACCACCCCGACCACTCCGGCGGTTGCGATGGCGAACGTGCTGGCCGGTCCCGACGATGTGAAGCCGGCGAGCGTCGACGAGCGCCTCCACCACTGCATGGCCCGCTGGCCCGACGTAAAGATCCACCTGTACGGCAAGGGCTTCCGGAAAGGTCGGAAGGTCGGCCACGTCACCGCCCTGGGCTCGGACATGGCCGAACTGCGCGAGCGGGCAAGCGCCGCGGCTGACTACCTCGCGAACGGGGAGGGTGCGTGAATCCACTCGTCGGTCTGATCATGGGTAGCGACTCCGACTTCGAGGTGATGGGGGCCGCCGCCGAGGCGCTGCGCGAGTTCGACGTGCCGCACGAGGCCCGCGTCGTGTCGGCACACCGCACGCCGCTCGACATGGCGGCGTACGCCCAGGGCGCGGCCGGGCGTGGCCTCAAGGTGATCATCGCTGGGGCGGGAGGCGCCGCGCACCTGCCCGGCATGGTGGCCTCGCTGACGACCCTGCCCGTGATCGGAGTCCCGGTGCCGTTGCGCTACCTCGACGGCATGGACTCGCTGCTGTCCATCGTGCAGATGCCCGCGGGCGTCCCCGTGGCCACGGTCTCGATCGGGGGAGCGCGCAATGCGGGGCTGCTCGCAGTGCGCATCCTCGCCGCAGCCGACCCGGCGCTGGCGCAGCGGATGGCGGCCTTTCAGGTGACGCTCGCGGAGACCGCTCGCGCTAAGGACGCGGCCCTCACAGAGCGGTTGGGGCGGACCGAGGGTCGCTGAGCGAACACATCGGCCAAGATGTCGACGCCCGCAATGATGTCCCGCTCACTCAGTGCGGCGTAGCCGAACAGCAGCCCGGGCGGTCCGGGCGTGAGCCGATACGGCGCGATGCCGTACACGCCCACCCCCCGTTCGGCCGCCGCGGCGACGACGGTTTGCTCGTCCACGTCGGGCGGCAGCAGTGCGACCAGGTGCAGGCCGGCCGCGTCCCCGGTGGGGCGCAGGTCGGGCAGCCTGTGGGCGAGCGCTCCGAGCAGCGTGTCGTGCCGGCGGCGGTAGATGGGGCGCATCCGGCGCAGGTGGCGGTCGAACTCGCCGCGGGCCAGGAAGTCGGCGAACGCCAACTGGTCCAGGACCGGCGAGCCGCGGTCTGCGAAGAGCTTCGCGGCTGCCAGCGGGTCGACGAAGCGGTCCGGCGCGAGCACCCAACCCAGCCGCAGGCCAGGGGCAAGTGTTTTGCTGGCCGAGCCGGCGTAGATGACCCGCTCCGGTGCGAGCCCTTGCATGGCGCCGACCGGCGCGCGGTCGTAGCGGTACTCGGCGTCGTAGTCGTCTTCGATGATCACGGCGTCGTGCCGGGTGGCCCACTCGATCAGAGCGGACCGCGCGGCGGCGGGCAGCGCGCCGCCGACGGGGAACTGATGCGCTGCGGTCACCAGCGCGGCCTCCGCACCGGAGGCTTCGAGCACCGGTATCCGCATCCCGTTCTCGTCCACCGGAACGCCGACCACCGCCAGCCCGGCCGATACGCCGATTGCCCGGTCGTCGTCGGGCGACGGATTGCCGACGGCAAGCGTCCGCGCGCCCGCGTCCGCGAGGATGCTGGCGATCAGGCCGAGCCCTTGGGCGAAGCCGTTCACGATCAGGATGTTCTCGGCGTCGGCCGCCGTACCACGGGAGCGGTTCAGGTACTCGGCCAGCGCCGCTCGCAGCTCCGGGGCGCCCCGCCCGTCGAGGTAGACGAGGCGCTCATTCGGCGTGTGGGCGAGCACGGTGCGCAGCGAGCGCAGCCACGCACCGCGAGGAAACGCGGAGACATCCGGTCGGCCGTAGCGGAAGTCGATGCGCAGCTGTCGCGCCGGCTCGGCAGGACGCCAGGGCGGCGCCGGCTGGGCGCCCGGCGCGACTTGGGTGTACCCGCCGGGGCGGCTGACCAGGTAGCCCTCGGCGGCGAGCTGCTGGTACGCCTCGACGACGACCCCCCGGGATACGCCCAGGTCGCCGGCAAGCGTGCGGCTGGCCGGGAGCGTGGCGCCTGCGGCGAGACGTCCGGTCCGGATGCTGTGCCGGATCGCTGCCCCCACCTGGCGGTGCAGGGCGGTCGGCGCGTTGCGGCGCAGCTCGATCAGCAGCTCGGTACGGCTGATCGGATTGGACCCCGATCCTGGCATCGGATTGGACCTTATCGGCGGGCCACGCCTTTGTCAGGGTCGCTGTCATGAGTGCCTCCGCGTCACGACCCAAGCGCAAGATCATCAACTCGAGCTACATCTCGCTGGACGGCGTGATCGATAACCCGGATAGGTGGCCTGCCATCGGCTCCGACCCGGACAGCTACGGAATCCAGACCGACCTGCTCATGGCCTGTGACGCCGTGGTGATGGGCCGGCGCACGTACGACGCCTTCGTTCCGGTGTGGATGAACAGCTCCGGCGATCCGTTCAGCGATCGCATCAACCGCATGTCCAAGTACGTCGTGTCGAACTCACTCGGCGATCCCGAGTGGGCGAACACGACGGTGCTCAACGGCGACGTCGTCGGGCAGATCAGGCACCTCAAGGACGAGCCGGGGCAGGACATCGTGCAGTACGGGTTCGGGCCGCTCGCCCACCTGCTGCTCGAACACGGGCTGCTCGATGAGCTGCGGCTGTGGGTGCATCCCGTGTTCGCAGGCACGGCCGGCGCGGACGACCTGCTGTTCCGGGCGGGCAAGCCGGTGGTGTGGGAGCTGGCCGATACCCGCATACTGTCGAACGGGATAGTGATCTTGTCGTATCGTCTCGCGGAGTGACGCCCAGGATCGGTGTGGTGTTCCGGCCGCAGCTCGCGCCGGAGCGTTTGCGGACATTCGTCACGCTGGCCGAAGAGGTCGGCTTGGACGACGTGTGGCTGTGGGAGGACTGTTTCCTCGAAGGTGGGCTGACCGCATCGACGGCGGCGCTTTCCTGGACCGGCTCGGTGCGCGTAGGGCTGGGCCTGATGCCGGTGCCGTTCCGCAACCCTGCCGTTGCGGCGATGGAGGTAGCCACGCTGGCTCGGCTGTTCCCCGGGCGGTTCGTGCCGGCTGCGGGCCACGGCGTCCTCGAGTGGATGGATCAGGTCGGCGCGCGGGCCGCGTCGCCGATGACGTTGCTGCGCGAGTGGGTTACCGCCGTCCGGGCGCTGCTTGCCGGCGAGACCGTGACGACGTCGGGCTCGTACGTGCGCCTGGACCGCGTCGCCCTCGACTGGCCGCCTGCGGTCGTACCCCCGCTGCTCGTCGGGGCGCGCGGGCCACGCACGATCGCCCTGGCCGGCGAGTGCGCCGACGGTATGGTGCTCGACGCCGGCATCACACCGGACACGATCCGCTCCGCCGTCGCACATGCGGCGGCTCCCGGCCCTCACGAGGTCGTGACGTATCTGCCGGCCGGCGCCTCGGCGGCGCCGATCGAGGCGGAGCAGGCCGCGTACGGCCGGCCGGCCGAGGGCATCGCCGTCGGAACGCCCGCGGACGTCGCTGCCGTGGTGCGCCGTTTCGCCGACGCCGGTGCCACGACTGTCGTATTGCAGCCGGCCGCCACGGACCTATCGATCGAGCCGTTCATCAGCCTGGCTGCCGAGGCGCGGAACATCCTGCGCGGTTAGAGTGGTTGAGCTGGTCCAGGCGCTCAAGTCGTGTAGCCGGGTGAATGTAACGTGCAAGGCGGCGTGGCGTCGGCGGCCGGAAAGACGCGGGACGCGCGAACGCACGTGGGTTATCGGCACGACGCATTCGCCGCGCAGACGTTCAGCCGTCGGGCAGTGACACGAGGTAGCGGTGTCCGGTTGGGCTGCGCCATTCTCGGCTCCCCCCGAAACGGAACCAGTCAGCTGCCGAAGGTCCGGGGATCCCGGGTGAAGGGGTAGCCGGCCCACATCAGCCGCGTCACGCCGCCGGCTGCGTCCCGCTCGATGAGCAGCAGCTCACCTTCCTCGCGGCCGGACGCGGTGCGGTAGCGGTCAGCGTCGAAGGGCTCGAAAACGGCAGGCGGCTTGGACGCTGAGTCACGGTCCTTACGCGCTTCCAGGCGGCCCTCACTGACGGTGAACGTGAACGACTCTCCCTCCGACCACCATCGTCCGACGAGCGGCGTCAATTCGGCCGGCAGGGGGGCGCCGGGCCGCCAGGCGGATATGGGAGGCGGGGACATGTCGAGCACCGTGCACACGAGATCGAGTGCCAGGTCCGCAGGCGAAGCGCCCGCCGACGTGTTGCACAAGACGACGGCACCGACTCGGTCGGCGCGGCGCAGCGCGATGCACGAGAGGAAACCGGGCATCGCACCCTCGTGGCCGACCATGATCCGGTCACCCCGCCGGAACAACTCCAGCCCGAGGCCCCACGCAAGCGTCCAGGCCTCGAGGTCGGCCATGATCTCCGGGCGGCTCATCTCCTCGAGCGTGGCAGCGGGCAGCACGCCGTCGGCTCCTGACGTCAGGAACGTGACCCACCGCGCGAGATCGGACACCGTGCTCCACAGGCCACCGGCCGACGAGAAACCGGCCATGTCGGGCCACTTCTCGGGGTGCACCTGGTCGGTGTACGGGTCCGTGTAGTAGCCGACGGCCACCGGCAGCGCGGGTGCCTGCGAGGTGCGGGTCATCCCGAGCGGATCGAGCAGTCGTGCCTGCACAGCCGCGATCCACGGCCGCCCGCCGACCCGGGCGACGACCTCGCCGAGCAGCGAGTACGCGAGGTTGGAATAGTGCCAGCGCCGGCGCGCCGGCAGCACCTGCTCGGCATCGCGCAAGTCACGCACGACCTCGTCGATGGACGGGACGACGAGGGTGTCCCAGAGGTCGCCGACCGGCTCGCGCTGCAACCCGGACGCATGCGCAAGCAGCGTGCGCAGTGTCAGGCCCCCATGCGCCGGAACGTCGAGGAACTGCGACACCGGATCGGAGAGGGACAGCTTGCCCTCGTCCCGCAGCGCCATGATCGACACTGCGGTGAACGTCTTGCTGATGGACCCGATCGCGAACGCGGTGTCCGAGCCCGGCACGCTATCCGGCTGCGCCGCGTCTGAGGCCCCGACGCCGAGCGACCATACGAGCGAGCCGTCGCGCACGACGCCGGCGATCAGGCCAGGTGTGCGCCACTCCCGCTGCTTCACCCGGACGAGCCGCTCCAACGTGTCGAACATCCCGCCGTGCGAGCGCTCATCGCAGGTCACGGCCGGCCCAGGGCGCGGTAGCGCCAGCCGGCCCGGCGCCAGCGCATCGGGTCCAGCACGTTGCGCCCGTCGACGATGTTGCGCTGGGCCACGAGCCCGCGGATCACCGCTGGGTCCATCGAGCGAAACTCGTCCCACTCGGTGAGCAGCATGGTCACGTCCGCGCCCGTGAGCGCCTCGTCGAGCGACTCGACATAGCTCAACTCGGGGTGGACGCGCCGTGCGTTCTCGATCGCGTGAGGGTCGTAGATGACGACGTCGCCGCCGCGCCGTTCAATTGATGCGGCCACATCGAGGGCCGGCGAATCCCGGATGTCGTCGCTGTTCGGCTTGAAGGCTGCGCCCAGGACGGCGATGCGGGTGCCGCGATAGGTGCCGTCGACCAGGTCGAGGCCGAGTTCGAGGGTGCGGGCGCGCCGGCGCAGGTTGATCTCGTCGACCTCGCGCAGGAACGAGACCGCCTGATCGACGCCCAGTTCTCCGGCGCGGGCGATGAACGCGCGGATGTCTTTCGGCAGGCACCCCCCGCCGAAACCCAAGCCGGAACGCAGGAACCGATGGCCGATCCGCTCGTCGTGACCGATTGCTTCGGCGAGCGCCGTGACGTCGGCGCCCGTCGCCTCGCACACCTCGGCCATCGCGTTGATGAAGGAGATCTTGGTGGCCAAGAACGAGTTCGCGGCCACCTTGACCAGCTCGGCGGTCGCGAAGTCTGTAACGATGACGGGCGTGCCTTCCTCGATCATCGGGGCGAACGCCGCGCGCAGTTGCTGCTCGGCCCAGTCGGAATTCACCCCGAACACGAGCCGGTCGGGGTGCATCGTGTCCTGGAGGGCGAACCCCTCGCGCAGGAACTCCGGGTTCCACGCCAGCTCGACGTCCTTCGTCGGCGTGAGGCTCCGCATCAGCTTTTCCATGCGTGCTGCCGTACCTGCCGGTACCGTCGACTTGCCGACCACCAGTGCCTTGCGGGAAAGGTGCGGAGACAGCGAGGTGAATGCCGCCTCGACGTAACGCAGGTCTGCTGAGTACTCGCCCTTCTTCTGTGGCGTGCCAACACAGACGAAGTGCACGTCGGCGAACTCGGCGGCTTCCTCGTACGAGGTCGTGAACCGCAGGCGCGGATCGGTTAGGTGCTTGGCCAGCAGTTCGGGCAGGCCGGGCTCGTAGAACGGAACCTCGCCCTTGGCGAGTCGGCCGACCTTTTCCGCATCGACGTCGAGGCCGACAACCTCATAGCCGAGCTCCGCCATGCACACGGCGTGAGTCGCCCCGAGGTAGCCGGTGCCGATCACGGACAGTCTTGGCCGCTGTGTGCTCACTGGCTCACCCCTCCCTTCCGTCCCCGATAACGCGACGAGGTTAGCTGTTCACTGGGGACCGGTGGCATCCAGTCTGCCGGAAGTGCTGTGATGAGAACCGACGATAGGAGGGCCCCACATGGTCGCAGCAGCGACGCCGTTGCCCGAACGCAGCACGTGGAAGGAGCTTTCCGATCACTACGCGCAGATGCGCGACGTCCATCTGCGCGACCTGTTCGCCGAC